>CAZXOC010000087.1:15895-23803 GCA_964642165.1 uncultured Planctomycetaceae bacterium
CGGAAGTACGCCAGGTTGCGGTTCGCCACGCGGGAGTGGCCGTACTCCCCGTTGTACCAGTTGCCTCCGCGGAGTACGTGATAGGTCCTGCCGTCCGGCGCCCGGCTGGCCGCGGCGGGGCCCGTCGGGTTGTCCTTCGGGCTGGTGCGGTAGTACTCGCGGTTGTACCAGTCGTTGCACCATTCCCAGACGTTGCCCGCCACGTCGTACAGGCCGTAGCCGTTCGCCCCGTCGGCCGTCTGGTACGTCTCCCGCCGGCCGGGCCAGTTGAAATCGGCTTTGCGGTGCAGCTTGCCGTCGTAGAAGCCGACCGGCGTCGTCCACGGCAGCGGCCCCGCCTCGTACGGATCGCCGGATCTCGGCCAGTTGGCCCTGGCCAGGTCGGGCTCGTCGCCCCACGGGAACAGGCAGTACGGCCCGTAACGGCCGCCGCGAGCGGCGTACTCCCACTCGGCCTCCGTGGGCAGGCGGAAGCCCTTCTTCGTGAAGTCGCACTTCCACGTGACCGGGTCGTAGAGGGCCTGGTAGCCCTTCTGCTCGCCCAGCCAGTTACAGTACGCTGCCGCCCCGCACCACCGGATGCACACCGCGGGATGGTCCTCCTTGCCCTCGGCCACGGCGAACTTGCCCCCTTTCCACAGGATCCCGCCGGCCGGGTCGGACCGGTCGGTATCGCAGTAGACGTCCTGCGTGCCGGCTCGGAGGACCCGGCCCTGCTTCACCTCGATCCGCTTCTGCGAGAGGGCCGCATTGAGGAACTCGCAGTACTGCCGGTTGGTCACCTCGGTGGCGGAGATATCGAACGGGTCGATGCGGACGGTGTGGACCGGCAGCTCATCGCTGCGGTGCTCTCCGCCGCCGGCGCCGTGATGATCGCCCATCTCAAACGTCCCGCCGGGAATCGCCACGAACCCCGGCACGGCGGACTTGGCGACGGGTCGAGCGCTTGCGGGGCGAGCCGCCTCCCGTTGGTCTCCAGCGGGCCGTTGCGGAGGTCGGCCGCCGCGATCTCGGCCTTCCCGTCGCCCCTCGCCGCCCCTGCCTTCGGCTGGACGCATCTCCTCGCGGCTGAGCTTGCCGTCGCCGTTCTTGTCGAGCTTCTTGAGCACGGCCGCCGCGCCCCGAATCTCCTCGGGAGACAGCTCCCCGTCGCCGTCGGCATCGATGGCGGCGACCACCGGGTTCCGCGACCGACGTGAGCCCGGGGCTCTCCACTCCGACGGTCTGTCGGGCCGCGATGGCCGGTCGGTCGGCCCTCCGAGGGCGGTCCCGGCCAAGACGCACAGGACGAATAACAGCCGGCCCATCCGGCCGGATGTCGCACACCGTCGAGTCTTCATGGCTGCTCCTTCCACAGCACCGACTTCAGGGCACCTTCGTGTGTTGTTGTCCAACGCCAGCCGGTCTGGGGACAAGAAAGCTCTCAAGCTGCGATCGAAACCGATTCGCCGAAGTCCCGGATTCTCTTGTCCCCTCCGAGACGGCATGGGGACAATACTCAAGGCAGGGGACGTGCCCGACGTCCCGGACATCCCGCGGAGATGGACGCAGAAGCCCAAAAGATCGACGCCCACGCCGTCTTCGAGATCCTCGTCCGCGAGAACGCGGCGATGCTGAGGACGTATCTGCGCGCGGCCGTGCGCGATGCCGCCGACGTGGACGACCTGTTCCAGGAGGCCATGATCGTGGCGTGGCGAAGGCTCGACGAGTTCGATCGGTCCCGCCCGTTCGGGCCCTGGCTTCGAGGCATCGCGGGCAGGCTCGTCATGGCGCACTTCCGCAAGGCGCCGCGGCGCGGGATGCTCTGGGACGAGAGCCTTCTGGAGCACCTGGACCGACGGGTCCAGCACATTGCCGACCGCCCGGGCGACACGTGGGACGACAAGATCGAGGCACTCCAGGAATGCATCCGGGCTCTGCCCGATCACTACCGCGAGACGATTCGCCACCGGTACATCGAGGACGAGCCGGCCGCCCGGGTCGCCGCGGGTCTCAAGCTCTCCCTGGAGACGGTCAAGAAGCGGTTGCAGCGGGCGAGGGCTCGGCTGCTCGACTGCCTCCAACGCAAAGGCGTCGTGGCGGAGGTCGACGGATGACCGTGCCCGAACACCCCTCGTCGCAAGAGACTGCCGACCGTCTGGTCGGCGAATGGCTCGACTCCGATCCGGTTCCCAGCGGTCGCGGCGCGGCCGGCAATCAGGGAGATGCGCCAAGCGCCGCACAACGCCGCCGCGTGGCGGACCTGCAACTCGTCCATTCGCTCCTGGTGCACGCGTACGACCGCGACGAGGCCGGCCGCGAGCGGAAGATACAGCAGGTCATGCGACGAGTCCGAGCGGAAGGCGGCCTGGCGACAGACCGGCCTGCCGCCAGCCCGTCGCGCCGCGCGGCTCGCCGGCTGGTGCCTTGGTCCGTCGGCGTAGCTGCCGCCATCCTGCTTGCCGTCTCCCTGCTCCCCCTGTTGTCGCCCAATCCCGCAACGGCGGCGCTCGACCGGATGATTGCCGCCGTCGAGCAGGCCGGCGACCGAACGTACTCCATCCGGATGTGGGACCGGAAACCCAGGGCCGGGCGGCATCAACGCCGCCCGCGGGGAGCGCCCGACCCCAGGAAGGCGAAGCTCGACGGAGCGAGGCTGTACCTTCGCGGCCGGAACATGTTCGTCCTGGAGCGGCCGGCTTCCGCCGGCAGAACGGTCCTGAACGGTCTCGACGGCAGGCAGAGCTGGCTCATCCGCCCCAGGAAGCCCGTTCTCGTGAGCGACGATCCCAGCCGCTTCCGTATCCCAATGCCCGAGGAGCTGGCCGACATGCTGTCGCTTGATATCGGTACCACGCTACGACGTATACGTGACGGGTATGACGTCAAGCACCTTGGGGACGATTCGCTCGGCGACAGCACTGACCGGGCCTGCACCCATCTTCGCGCGGAGAAGCAAGACCGCCACGCCCGCGGGCCGAAGGTCATCGAGATCTGGTCGCATCCGGATTCCGGCCTGCTGAGGCGGATCGTGTTCGAGAACGTCAAGGTGCAGGGCCGGCTCACTCCGAGCCATATCGCGATCGATCTGCTAAGCGATCGGCCTCTGCCCGTCGACTGGTTCACACACTCGGCTCACCACCCGCCCGACGCTTCTGTCGAGAAGGCGCTCTGAAGCCGCTGCCTGTGAGGGCGGTGGCCCGAAAGCCCCCTCGCAACTCGAATCAGCATGGGGGGACGGGCCAAGCCACAGCAGTGCGCCCCAGCGTTGGTAGCTGGTTGCTGACCGTCCGGCCCGACGACACAACCAGCCAGGCAGGAAAGGCCTACAGCGGGCGAAGGGACTCGAACCCTCAACAACCAGCTTGGAAGGCTGGCGAGAGACAGCTCTAACCACCATGGTTCGGGGGAAGTTCCAGGCCGGTGTGCGACCGCTTGCACCAACGCTTGCACCGGCGAGACCGAAAGGGGGCCAAATCGAGCGGATCGACTGGAAGTGATCGCAGACTTGCTAGTCGATCTGCCGCCTGCCGTGCGGGCCCAGTTGCTGGACGAGCTTCCGCCGTCCGACCGTGTGGCGATCGCTCGGCTCCTCATCGCAGAACGCGACAAGGAGAGGAAACGATGAGCACCGGCGCAGGAAGCACCCAGAACCGCCGAGACGGGCGTTTCTCGCCGCCAGGAGCGACGATCCGCGCGGTGGAAGATCAGTTGACCGGCCGAGACCTGAACCGCCACGGAGCCGGCAGAATGCCGCCCGGCGCCACGGCACACCGATTCACTCAGACAGCCCAGCAAGGGGTAGGGAGAAGTGACATGATTGCCTACAGCGGTTTCGGAGGTCGCCGGGATCTCAGGGCCTTCCAACGGCTGGAGAGCTTGGTCCTGCGGGAGACGGACCCGGACACGTGGAATAGGATCGTCTTGGCCGAGGCGCTGGGCATGCTGAAGCGCCTTGAGGCAGCCGAGGATGGAGACAGCGACGAGCACACCAGCGCCCTCGTCGACATGTACCGGCTGGCGTACCGGGCGAGGGTCTGGCGGCTGCCGAAGGAGTACTTCTTCTGGCTGCTCGTGGCGCGGCTGCACGTCGAGGCTCACGTGGCTCCCGACGCCCTGCTCGAGCAGGAGGAGTACCTGGGACCCCTGTGGCGGCGCCTGGAGGCGATCCGGGCACGGCATGGCTGGCCGGATAAGGACAATGGCGGAGATGAGTGGGACCCCGAAGAACACCTCGACCAACTGCCTGAGGACTACGTCGCCTGATCTGACGAGTTCGGACGCGTTGCCGCCCAGATGGAGAAGGCTGCATTCCGCGCCGTCTGCGACAGGCATGGCGTTCCCGAGATCGCCGACCTCAAGGAGCAGGACACCGTCGAGTTCGAGCGCCGCTGCAAGGTCGGCTACGAGTGTGCCCAAGACGTGGGGCTGGAACCGTGACTCACGGTCCTGCAGAGACCTGAGCGGGGTTTCGGGTTCCGCATGACAGCGCGCGAGGGAAGAGGCAGATCAGCTGTCGCAGCCTTGAACCGATCCTGCAAGGGTCCGTCCGTGAGCTGCTCCAGCCTGACCTTCAGCTTGCTTTCTCGCAGCAGCTTATGGCCGACTTGGTGCCTCAGTCCGGGCCCCCCTTGCCCTCCTATGTCTGGGTCTGAGGACGGCCGCAGTAGGTCGGCGCGGGCTCATCGCATGCCCCCTTCGCGAAGAGGCCCGGGCGATGGCCCCGGTCTCTCGACGCAGCGGAGACACTGGCCCGCGATGCAGTGCCACGCAGGGACGTTGCAGGGACGTCGCGGTGCCATCGGGCCTCGGTGCAGGGACACTTGCGGCGACATAGGGCCACGATGCAGTGCTATGGGTACCGTCGTTGCGGATTCTCCCACCCGGATCCACTGGTATCCCGTTCCTACGTCAGCGGCAACGGCTGGGTGCCCGCGGGGCCCGGCCACGCTAGACCCGGTCGCCAGTACCACCCGTCCCTCGTCCGCGTATCGTAGTGCTTCACCGACTTGATCTGCCAGGCGTTTGCCTCGCCCAGGATGTGCAACTGCGACGGGCTCGTCTGGCTCTCGTTCCTCAGTGTCACGCTGCCCATGCTGGCAGCCCAGAACTCGCTGCCGATCCCAAGGTCGCCGAGGGGCGGATCGGTCCTGCTGACCTTCCAGCCTTTGACCGTCACCGCCCGGATCTGCCCGGCTTGGTCGAAGACCTTCGTGTCCAGGTCCACCCCGGCGAAGAACCGCCCGTGGTCCGCTCCGCCGAGCGTCAGGCCGAGCATGTCGCCGCTGGTGAGGACGTCTGTACCGAGGACCCAGCGCCCGACGGTCAGCTTGCCCATGTCGCCGTCGATCGCCCAGCTTCCGCTGGTCAGGTCGGCCGCGATCCGGGCGCTGCCCAGCGCCGAGCCCTTCGTGACGTTCTCGCCGCGGACGGACAGGTCGGCGCCGAACGTGCCTTCGACGGCCGCGATCCCCTTCTTCGCGTTGGCCTTGAGGCCGGTGATGTTGATCGCCTTGATGGTATTGGCGTCCAGCGTGCCGGAGCCCCAGCGTTGGGCCTTCACCGTGCCGAGCGCGTCGCTGACCGAGACGTTGGCGCTGTCGATGTCGCCGGCCGTCAGGGACTTCAGCCCACCCTTCAGGTTGGCCTGCCAGCCGTCGACGGTACCCTTGACGGTGACCTTGCCGGCGCTGTTGGCGACGTCCCATACCGCGTCGCCGACGCCGCCGGCGATGGTCGCGCTGCCCAGCGAGTTGCCCTTCTTGTCCGCGCCGTCGAGGTCCAGGTCGGCCTGGAAGTCGCCGGCCAGGGCGGCGATGCCCTTCTTGGCATTGGCCTTCCGGCCCTTCATGGTGAGCTTGCCGAGCCAGGCGGCGCCCAGTTCGTCCTGCGTGCCGTCCGTGTCCAGCCACTGGAGGGCCGTCACGGAGGCGATGCCACCGCCCGCCTCGACCTGCCAGTCAGCGGCGAGGCCGGCATTGATCGCACCGGCGTCCCCGGCGAGGGTCCACGACGCGTCGCTTACCGTGCCGGCGACCTTCGCGCTGCCGAGCGACTTGCCCTTCGCATCGGCGCCGCCGAGGGTGAGGTCGGCCTGGAAGTCACCCGCGCTGCCCGCGATGCCCTTCTTGGCATTGGCCTTGGCGCCCTTGACGGTGAGCTTGCCGAGCCACGGGGTGGTGATCTGGTCGGATGTGGCATCGGTATCGAGCCATTCGGTGACGGTGAGCGCCTTGATCGGCGTGTCGGAATCGAGGGCAAGGTCCTGGACCTGGTCGAAGACAAGGCAGATGGGCTTGTCGTCGACGCTTCCGCCGATGGCGATGGTGTGGGCGTCGGCGACGTCGCCGAGCTGCGCCTTCCCGAGCCAGCCGTCGACCGTCAGGTCGCCGAGGAGATCGGTCGTCTTCGCGGAGATCTGCTTGAGGGAACCGTGGACAGTGATGTCCTCGACCGATGTCTCGCCCTTGGAGCTGATCTTCAGGCTGCTCTTGGCGTCCGTGCCGTCAACGACGATATGGAGGATATCGCCCTGCTCGTCGTCTCCAACGCCCCGCACGATCTGGGCCGTGCCGGCTTTACCGCCGAGAACGAGGCTGACGGGATCGCCATCGGCGTCGGTGAACGTCCACTTCTTGGCCTTCCCACCTGCGATGAGCAGGTGGGTGTAGCGGACGGTGCCACTGGCTTGCGCCGGGTCGCTCCAGTCGCCGTCGTTGTCCTGGGCATGGGCGAAGTAGGTGTGGGTGCCCCCGGCCCAGGTGGCGGCGCCGGTCCATGCCCAGCCATCGCCGCCGTCGTTGTCCGTGCCCAGCACCGCGTCCGTGCCCACTTCGAGGGTGTGGTTCCCGTTCGCATCGCGGTAGAACGTGACGGCGGCCAGTGTGCCGTCGGGGTCGGCGACGCCGCTGGCGGCGAGGGTGAGCGCCTCGTTGTGGTTCACGGGGTCTGGCGTATCGTCGAGGGAGGCGATGGTGGGAGCCTGGTTGCCCAGGATCTCGATGGCGGCATCGGGGTCGGCCGGCGCGGGCTCCTGGTGCCCCACGTTGTCGGTGGCCACGCTGTAGAAGGCGTAGGTGTGCTGGCGCTGGCCGGTGAAGGTGTCCGAGGTGGCCGCCGTGCCGTCGAGCCAGAGGGTGTAGTCGCCGCCATCGGTGGCGACGTAGATGTCGTAGCTACTGATACCTGAGCCGCCGGGGTCGTCCTGGCCGGCCCACTCGACGAGGAACGCGGTGTCGGGCGCCTGGGGGGGAAGTGGGGCGACGCTGCTTGTGGGCGCGGCGGCATCAATGGTGACCAGCGCCTCCTTGGCTGGGTCGGTGCCCTGGGCGGGGTCGTGGGGGTCGACCTGGTTGGTGGCGATGATCTCGCCAAAGTCGAACTGGATGACGGCGACGTTGCGGATCTCGGCGCCCGTGGGCAGGCCGGGGCGGTGGTCGATGGCGTAGCTGACGTGGCCCATGCCGCGGCCGGTGCCGTCCTCGGGCGGTAGGAATCCCGTCATCACGTCGGGCGGCCACCCGGTCTCGGGATCGAGGGACATGAAGCGGGCCTCGAGCCGCCCCGTCTCGGCGTCGAAGTCGATCTCGATGTGGACCTCGAAGTCGGTGTCGTTGTAGGTCATCGCCTCGACGGTCTGGTAGAACTGCGCGCCGGGCGGGATGGCGAGGAAGTGGTCGCCGAAGCCGACCTCGGTGAGCTCGAGGGTCGTCCAGTCGAGGTCGCTGTCCAGTTGGTCTGAGACGGTCACATACTGGGCGGGCGCGCCCGCGGCGGGGTCGTTCTCGAAGTCGATGCGGTAGCCCAGGAGGCGGCCGGGCTGGATGAAGTGCTCATCGCCGAATCCGGCCGGGCCGAGCTTCTGGTTGGGGTCCATGGAGCCGGAGGTGCCGCTCGAGCCGCCGGAGCCACCTCCTCCACCACCAGGTC
>CAZXOC010000088.1:0-23781 GCA_964642165.1 uncultured Planctomycetaceae bacterium
AGTCCTCGAGGTCGTCGAGGTCGGTCGGCACGTGGTAGGCGACCGGGGCGTCGGCCGTCAGGATGGTCCGTTCCTCGTAGCTGCTGCTGCCGTCCCAGCTCCACTGGGCATTCTCGGGGTCCCACTCGACGACGCGCCCGTTGACCGTGATCGACCGCGCGTGCGCCCCATCGGCCGTGCCGGTGAACGAGACGTCCTGGCTGGTCGCTCTCGGATAGCCGCCCTGGGTCGGCAGGGAGTGGCCGACCGTCAGCGGGTCGGTGGGGATCCGCCCGCGGACGTAGGTGACGCGGTCCGCGATCCAGCTCTTGAGGCCCGAGAGCGTGCCCGAATCGCGCCAGGCGCCGAGCACCTGGTCGACGAGCGGGTCGATGATCTCCGGGGCGAAGACCGTCTCGCAGAGGTCGAGCAACTGCTCGTAGTACATGCGGACGAACTCGCCCTCGCCGAACAGCCGGCCCAGCGCGGGCAGGTCGGTGTAGTCGCCGAAGATGCTCGCGGTCGTACTGCCCCCGCCGAAGGTGGCGATGGAGTCCAGGTCGTAGGGCACCAGGAGGAACCTGGGGTCCTCCACGCCGGCATACAGGACGTAGTCGTCGCCCGTGCCGGTCAGCAGCCCGCCCTCGCGGTTGCTGAGGAAGGCATGAATCGCCAGGTAGCGGGCCCACTGCTCGACGTGGATCACCTCGGCGACGTCCTCAAAGAACGTCGCGTCCGGGGCGTTGTTGACCACGTCGAGCATGTGAATCAGGCCGTCGTAGTCGTCCTGGGCGACGTTCGTCTGCTTGCCGTACTCGTCGCGGTAGCTGTCGGGGTCCTCGCCGCGGTACCGCAGGTCGGCGTAGGTCCGCCCGCCGCCGAGCGTGTAGTAGTTGCACTTGTACAGGTTGCCCGCGTCGTCGTCCGGCCAGTGGTTCGAGACGAAATCCCCGTCCAGCGACTCCAGCCACGCGTAGTAGCCGTACATGTCGCTGCCGGTGTCCGCGTCGTCCACGCCGTTGACGAGCGTGCGGACCTGCACGGCGTTCGGCGCGGGGATGTCCGCGTAGCGGAACACCGCGCTGCCGAACGCCTGCGAGTACGGGCGCTGGGCGTTGATCGTCAGCGCCGTGTAGTCCCGCCACGGCTGGTCGTGGCGCACGTTGATCCGGAGGTTGTGGGGATGGTGGGCGCGGCTGCCGTTGCCGCGGTTCCGCACGCCGGTCTGGTAGTGGAGCTTGGTGGCCACGCCGTCAAGGCTGACGAACGTGGCGTTGAACTGCCCGTTGGGCTTGTAGTTCACGCCGGAGTCGTCCGCCCAGGGCAGGAAGTAGTCCCACTCGGCCTGGGGCGTGATGAGGCGGAACTCCGGCGGCGTGCCGGGCACCCACTCGGCGTCGGGGTCGAAGTTCTCGTCGACCTGGAAGAGGCAGTTGGCGATCTGCCCGCCCCCCGTCACGGGCGCCACGGCGCGCACGGGCGCCGGCCAGGTCCGCGCGGTCGCGCCGAGGTCGACGGCCTCGACGTAGAACTCCACGATCATCCCGTGCGAGAACGTCTCGCGGTCGATCGTTGCGGTGAAGACCCCGTCCCCGGCCCAGTCGTCCTCGCCCAGGCCGTTGTCCAGCATCGCCAGCCAGGTGAAGTCCGGGTCGCCGTCTCTGCGGTAGTGCAGCCGCACGGTCAAGTCGTTCGCCAGTTCGTCGGTGACCTCGGCGCGGACGGTGATCGGGTCCCACGGCCTCGGGATCACCGGGTAGTGCTCCACGTCGCGGATCAGCGGGGCGATCTCGTCCGCGGCGATGCTGTTGGGTGCTCCGGGCGTGCCGCCGTCGGGGAGGCTGGCCGCCCAGTTCTGCCCGCTGTTGTTGGTCGTCTCGAGGTCGAGGACGATCAGCTCGAGGCTCTTGCCGCCCCCGTCGTGGGCGTTCGACCAGGCGTAGCCCTCCATGCCGTAGCTGTCCTGGACCCGTTCGCGGACGGACCAATCGCCGTCGTCGGCGTACTCGACGCGGTCGACCGTCCGGCCGTCGGCGTCGGCGAGCTCGACGTTCTCGCCGGAGTTGCTCAGCCGTCCTTCCCAGGCTTGGGCGGAGACGTAGTTCGAGACGCCGGGGTGCTCCGTGTGGAAGACGTCCGGGTTGGAGGGGACGACGAGGTAGCCGCCGGCCGGCAGCGTCACGTCGGGGAACTCGAAGTCGATGCCGTCGACGAACGCCCAGCCGAGCATCTCGGCCGTGGCGTCGCCGCGGTTGTGCAGCTCGATCCACTCCTTGCCGAGGTCTTCGGGATGGCCGTTCTCCGTGAACGACTGGTAGAAGATCTCGGAGAAGATCACGTCGGCGTCGAGCAGGAGGCGGGGCTCCAGCGGCTCAAGTGCCGGCACACAGGCTGTTTCCAGGGGTTCACGTCGCCGCTGCATGGACTTCTCCCGCCGCGAGAGTCCCCGGCTCCTGGACGGCTGATGCACACCAAAACCCTCCTATGCGGCCCCGTGGCACCTGCACAGGTCGCACATAGGTTCTTAACGGCCTCTCAACATATACACTTATACCACAGGTTGGCCGTCTCGCCAAGGCCAACACGACCCCGGGCGACGGACGCTACTTCGTGAGCGGAACGGCCAGCCCGCACGCCCCGAGGACGTCGACCAGTTCCGTCGTCAGGCGGCTGGCCTCGCGGGAGGGGGCCGGTTCGGTCTGGGGCTCCCGGCGGGCTTCTGCGGAGGGCGGGACGGCCGCCGCGGGCGCCGCCCGCGCGACCGTGGGGACCGCCTGCGCCTCGATCACGGCGCCGGCCGGTGGGGACGTTGGCGCAGCCGCCGGAGCGACGGGGCTCGCCTCGGCCGCTGCCACCGGCTGGACGCCGGGCGCCGCGGGCAGGGGCGCCGGCGCGCTCGGCGCCGCCTGGGCGTTCTGAGGCGGCGTCACCGCTTCCTGGAGCGGCTCGGCGGCCGCGGCTGTGCTTTCGGCCGGGGCCGGGCTCAGCGCCGTGCCGACGTGCCTCTTCAGCGCGACGTAGTCGAGGGCGTCCACCGCGCCGCTGTCGTCGAAATCGCCGCCGGACCAGCCGGCGTCGGGCTGCCCGAAGTGCCCCCGCAGCGCCAGGAAATCGCTGCGCGAGACCTCGCCGTCGAGGTCCACGTCGCCGGGGGCCGCCACCAGGAAGCCGATCTCGTACTCCTCCGCGGTGATGCCCTCGCCCGCCAGGGGCAGGCCGCCCGCGTTGGTCACCTCGTCGGCCGACAGCGTCGCGGTGTGGTAGCCCGGGGCGACGGCGACGGCCGACAGGTCCCACCGGGCGGTGTTGGTCTGGGCATCGTAGGCCAGGACGGCTTGGGCGAGGTCCACGTCCTCGCCGGTGGAGTCGTTGTGGATGGCCAGGTCGTCCGCGTCCAGGCTGCCCGAGACGTCCTGGGAGAAGCCCAAGGCCAAGCTGCCCAGCTCCGACGGCCGGTCCGCCCCGTCGTTCCGCTGGAAGTTCAGCACGGCGGGGGACGGCGGGGTGAAGGCCCCCGGGCTGGGCGGCCCGCTGCCCCAGTGGCTCGGGTCGCTGCCCCACAGCGTCGGCGACAGCCGGTGCAGCGATTCGCCCGCGGGCCCGGTGGGCCAGGGCGCCTCCGTGAACGTGCGGACTTCGTCCTCCAGCAGGTGGGGGGTGAACCACCACTCCTCCGCCGGCGGCTCGTCGGGGCGCTGGAGCTGCACGCGCTGCCGCTCGCCGCCCAGCACGTCGCTGTAGCCGCCGACCAGTTGGACGGATTCGCCGATGCCGTAGGCGTCGCGGAAGTCTGCCGCCTTGTCGTCATCGTCCTCGGGATCGAAGGCGACGACCACCACCGTCCCGAACGGGGCGATCGCCGTGCTGTCGTCGAAGTCGTAGTCGACGTCCTTGCGGGTCCGCCAACCGGCCAGGCTGGCCTCCTCGCCGGTGGGGTTGTAGACCTCGACGAACTTGTAGTCGTCGGCGGCGCCCTCGACGTCGGGGTCGGCGTGGACTTCGCTCAGGATCAGCGGGCCGACGCGCGGCCCGTCGTTGCCTTCGCCCAGCGTTCGCCAGGCCATCGGGTAGAGATCGCCCTCGCCGTTGGGCCAGCGGCCGAACGACTCGCCGTTCGCCGCCGCGCCGAACTCGACGTGGTCGACGAACCGCGTCAGCTTGCCGTCGGCGTCGGCCTCCAGGAGCCAGACGTCGTCGCCGTGGGCGCTGCTGAGGGCGAAGTCGCTCGGGCCGATCCCGCCGGAGGCGTTGAAGTCGTCCTCGTCGAAGGCGGCGTACGCGCCGGTCCGCAGGACCGTGGCGTCGGGGATGCGGAACCGGAGGTAGTCGCCGGTCGTGTCGCTGAGGTACCACCCGCTGATGTCGATGTCGCCGCCGGTGGGATTGTACAGCTCGATGGCGTCCGCGAGCGGCGGGTCGGTGTGCGTGAGGACCTCGTTGATCACCACGCCGGCCCGCCGGCCGATGCCCTGCCTGCCCGGCGAGCCGCCGTACTCGATGGCGGACCGCCAGCGGTCGGGGTCGGCGTAGTCCTCCGGCGTCGTGGCGGCGGGGTCCGTCAGCTCGATCGACCAGCCGTTGCCGTCGGCCCGGCCGGGCCAGGAGCCGGCGTCGTTGTACACGAAGTCCAGCAGCACGTTGCTCACGCCGTAGGTCAGGGCGATCCGGTCGCCGTCGTTGCACAGCAGCCCGGCGTGCTCGCCGGCGACGGGAACGTCCGTCCCGTAGCGGTGCCGGAAGGCCTCGCGGTTGCTCACGACGACGGCGTAGTCGCCCGGGTCGAGCGAGATCACGCCGCTGCCGCCGAAGCGGAAGGCGATGCCCTCCGTGAACCGCAGCGTCGTGACGTTGACGGTCCGGTTTCCGACGTTGCGCACCTCGATGAACTCGAAGTCGTCGTTGTTCGTGAAGCCGGCGGCGACCTCCTCCGGCGTGGGAGGATACGGGTTGTAGTTGATCTCGGTGACGGCCAGACTCGGCGTCTCGCCCGTCTCGAAGAATGCCTCGGCCAGCACGCTCCACTCGTCGCCCACCCGCGTGCGGGCCCGCAGCAGGACCGTGTCGTCCAGCAGCACCGTCCCCTCATCGGGCACCGTGACGATGAGCCCCTTGAGCTCCAGATCGAAGCTGATGTCGCTGCTTCGCCGATTGGCCTGGTGAATCTCCACGGCCAGGACGTTCCAGCCTTCGACCAGCAGGTCGCTGCTCACGGGGACCGCGTAGTAGGTGGACTCGTCGCCGCCGCCGACGGTGGCGTTGGCCCACGTGTCGTAGGCGATCGGGCCCGACGGCATGTGGACGGGGGGCAGCGCTTGCCCGTTGAGGTGGAGCACCGCGCCGTCGTCACGCATGAGGCCCAGCGTCAGCTCGTCGATGGCCGAGGCGTCCTCGACCTCGAAGACGTGGCGGAAGTACGTCGTCGTGTACTTGTGGTTGCGGTCGGGTCCGTAGTCGACGACGGTCGCTTCGTTCCCGTCGCCGTAGCCCAGCTCCGCCGGGCCGGACTTCCACGACTCGTCGTTGAATCCGAGCGTCTGCCAGCCGTTCCCGGCGTACGAGCCGACGTCGAGGTACTTCCAGGTGGCGTGCTTGGGCACGAGCGTGACGACCTCGCCGCCGCCCCCGGTGGCGATGCCGACGGCGCCGGGATTGGGCTGCCCGCCGGGCAGGCGCGGGTCCGAGCCGTCCAGCGTGTAGTAGACCGTGCCCGTCGACGCCGTCACGGTCAGCTCGAAGCCGGGCTCGATGAGGCCCCCGTCCTGGCCGAACTCCGGCAGCGGGCCGAACTGGCTGTCCACCCACGCCGCCCGGCGCAGCAGCCAGTCCTTCATGTGCTCGATCTCCCACGGCCAACTGCCGTTCCGCGGCGCGACGCTGCTCCATCGCTGGAAGTTGCGCTCCTGCGCCTCGTCGAGCCGGGCCGCCATCGTGTCGATGATGGCCGCGATGTTCTCGTCGCTGAGCTCGCCGCGGCGCAGCAACGCCCAGCGGTCCTTGTACCGCTGCCAGAAGTCGGGGTCTTCGAGCAGGCGGCCCCACCAGGGATACCGGCTGTCGTAGGTGACGTAGTGACTGGAATCGCCCGTGCCGTGCCACGTCTCGGGGTCGTTGTCGCGCCCGTCGGTGGACTCCATCGAGCGATCGAAGTCCCAGATGGGCCCGGCCTCGATCTTGCCCTCGCGGTCCTTGTAGAAGAACGCACTCAGCCGAAAGGCGTCCACGTTCATGGGCAGCATGTTGAGCAGGTTGTGGTCGATCCAGGAGTCGACGTCGATGTACTTGGCATAGCCGTCGACGGGATCGGCGAAATCGGGCCCGTAGAGCACGTCGGCGAACTCGTCGATGTAGCCCTTCAGGTACGCCCGCTGGTCGGCGGTGATGTTCTCCTCCTTCGGGTAGACGTAGCAGAGCGACTGCCCGCCGGCGTAGAAGCCGCTGTCCCCCGGGTCCCGCCGGTCGATCTTGAAGATGTACCCGCCGGTCACCTCCGGCTCGGCGTGGTGCTCCGGGTCCAGGCGCGGGACGTCCACGCGGTCGTCGTCGCGCTTGATCTTCTCCATCAGGACGTACACGCCGGCGTAGTCGCCATACGACAGCGCCCCGCCGTCGGTGTTGACGAACACCTCCACGAACCGGCAGCGGACGGCGTAGCGGCCGATCTGGTTGCTCAGCTCGTAGATGAACGCGTTGCGGATCAGCGCGCGGTCGAAGTTGTACGGGCCGTAGAGGATCCAGTCGGACTCGCCCGGCATGTCCAGCGGGGCGATGTCCTTGTCCTCGTCGCGCTCGTCCCAGGCCTCGAAGGCGTAGCTCTTCTTGGGCCTCCCGGCCGTGCTGGAGCCGCGGATCTTCAGCCCCGCGCGGGTGGCGACTTGCGGGTCGCCGGTGAGCGAGGTCCGCCCTCCCTCGGGCGGCTCGAAGACGCCCACGTACGCCGGCTGGAAGTCGTTCGCCGGCGCGGACCCGCCGGCGAAGTTGTCCACGACGATCAGGGGCAGGTTGCTCGTGAAGTCCTGCACGTCGGCGTCGAGCTTCACGTAGGTCTCGCTGTGGATCGGTCCCGGGGAGGCCCCGTCCTTCAGCGCCCGCGCCCGCACGAGCGTGGTCGCGCCGATGGGGATCGCCCCGTCGTACCGCGCCGATGCCTCCGTCGGCGGCGAGCCGTCCAGCGTGTAGCGGATGGTCGCGTCCGGCACGTCGCCCGTCAGCGCCAGCGAGAGCGATGCGGAGAACGTCCCGCCCGGCGAGGAGAACCCCACGCCCCCCGCGGAGCCCACCAGGCCCGGGGTGTTGGGCTGGCCCGGCGTGGGCTCCTCGAAGAAGCGCGGCCGGTCCAGGTGAATGGTCGCCTCGCCGCTGCTTGCCAGTTCCGGGAGGATCAGGAAGTCGCCGTCGTCGGCGCGGACGTTCAGGCCGTGGATCGCCAGGACGTTCGTCCCCTCGTGAAGCAGGTGCAGGTAACCGGTCAGGTCGATGTCCTCGTACTCGTCGGCCCCGGCGGGGGAGGTGAAGCTCACGGCGACGTTGTCCAAGTCCATGTCGCAGGTGGCCCCGCCGGTGCGGGCGGAGAACTCCACCCGGGCGTCGTAGGGCGCCAGGCCGGCGACGAAGCAGTCGTCCACGACCGTGACGTCCGGGCCGGGCGAGCCGAACACGTCGGGGGTGAGGGTGACGGTGACGCGGCTGCCGCCGGCGTCGGCGGCCAGCTCGACGTGCGCGTGGTGGAACACGCCGGCGGTCAGGTCGATGCCCCCCGTCGCCACGGCCACGTTCTGCACCACGGCGCCGTCCCAGTGCACCGAGACGTCGTTGGCGTTGGGGTAGAGGTCGAAGGCGACGGCGAACGTCTCGGAGAGGTTCGGCTCCTCGCTGTGGTAGGTGTCGTCCGAGCCGGGCCCGCTGGCGCCGAACAGCCACGTCGGCAGCAGGAGGAAGCTCAGCCCGTCGGCCGGCGAGCCGTCGCTGTGGAAGCGGAAGTCGAAATCCGCCACGACCCGCGAGGCCGCGGCCCCGTGCACGTCGTCGAAGGCGACCCGGTTGATGTTGTTCCCCGCCCCGTCGTGGGCCAGCCGCAGGAACCTGCCGTCCGGCCCGCCCGGGAGGACCTCCGGCTCCGGCCAGGACCCGAAGACGGACGCCGTGTAGGGCGTGCCGGCCCCGTCGAAGTCCTGCGCCAGCAGGTTCGTCGCCCCGGACCCGTGAGCCAGGGGGGCCGACGAGTCCCAGGTCGGCGACTCCGGCGCATTGCGCCGGGCCACCTCCGAGCCGTTGACGTACGCCACGAACCCGTCGTTGTACTTCATCCGGAGCCGCAGGACCTGGTACGAGGCGGGCCCCTGCGCCTCGAAGGGCACGCGGAGATATGCCGAGCTGTTGATGCCCTCCATCGCGTCCTGGACGTCGAGGCCCACCAGTCCGCCGTAGGCCCCGCCGCTGTAGCCGACGCCCAGCGTGCCCGCGAGCCAGCCGGAATCGTCGAAGGCCGACCCGCCCTTCCATCCCTCGGGCACCGGGCCGTCGGGCACCAGGACGGCCACGTCGCTGCCCGGCCCGGCCAACGTGTCCGCGACCATCTCGAAGGCCGGACCGTACGAGACGTCCCTCGTCTGGGCGGGGTAGCTCGGGTAGTACTCGTGGACGACGCTGCCCTCGTCGTCGTACAGCCCCAGGTACTCGCCGTCCTTCTTGAGGCCGAAGTTCGTGTGCAGCTCGCCGGCCGGGTCCCGGATGTCCTTGTCCGAGGCGAACAGGACGCGGTACTCGCCGGGCGCCAGCAGCATGGGGGGGAAGGGCCACACGTTCTCGTCGCCGTCGCGGAGGGTCCAGCCGGTCAGGTCGACGGGTGCCTCGCCGGGGTTGTGCAGCTCGATCCAGTCGAAGGCCTCCCCGTAGACGCTGTCGCGCAGGGTGTCCCGGTTGGAGGCCATGAGCTCGGTGATCAGCGGCGCGGCGTCGAGGAGGACTCGCGGCTCCAGCGGCTCCAGCGCCGGCGGGCGAGCGGGCAGCAGCATGTCCGGCTGTCGTTGCATCGGTTCCTTCACTTGCCGACCGCCCGGGGCGCCCCGGCGCGACCTACGTGCCCAGCGGGGCCTCGAGCCTATGGGCGGTCAATACGTCCAGCAGGTCCGGCGGCAGCGGCTGCATCCGCGTCGCCGGCTCGTGGCGCTCGGTCTCAGGGGGCTGCCACGTCTCGGCGAGCGCGTCCACCGGCCCGTCCGTGCGCGGGGCGGGCAAGAGGGCGTCCGCGGAGGGCGCCTCCGGCGCCGGCAGCACGACCGGCGGGGCATGGTCGCCGTCCCGCGCTTCCGTGGCGGGGCGCGCCGGCGTGGGCGCAGCAGCCGTCAGTTCGTGGGCTTCGGTGGGTTCGCCTGCCTCGAGCGGCACGGCCCCGGTTGGTGCCGCGCCCGCGGCGCTGGCCTGCTCCGCCTCGTCGCCGAGCGGCGCGGACGGCGCGCTGTCGAGGACCGTCCCGACGTGCCTCTTCAGCGCCAGGTAATCGCGAAAGTCGACCGCCCCGCTGTAGTCGGCGTCGCCGGCGTCCCAGTCGGCGCCGGCCTGGCCGAAATGGGCTCGGAGTGTGAGGAAGTCGGCTCGGCCGATCTCGCCATCCAGGTTCGTGTCGCCGGGCGCCGCGACCAGCAGGGCGGTGTGGTAGTCTTCGGCGCCCTCGCCGCCGAGAGGCCTCCCCGACGGGCTGGTGACGCCTTCGGCCCGTAGCGAAACGGTGTGCCAGCCGGGCTCGATCGCCGCGCCGGCCAGGTCCCACCGCGCGGTGTCGCTCTGTTCGTCGTAGAGCAACGTCGCCGCCGCCAGGTCCACGTCCGCGCCGGTGGAGTCGTTGTGGATCGACAGGTCGGCCACGTCCAGGCTGGCCGAGACGTTCTGGGAGAAGCGAACCGCCACGCTGGTGAGCTCCGATGGCCGGTCCGTCCCGCCATTGCGTCCGAAGCCGACGACCGCGGGCGCTTCGCCGCCGACGCGGAGCGTGACCGCCGTGGCGCGGCTGCAGCCCAGCCCGTCGGAGACCTGGTAGGTGAAGCCGTCCGCGCCGGCGTACCCGGCGGCCGGGGCATACTCGAACGAGCCGTCACGGTGCAGGGCCAGGCTCCCGTGCGAAGCGCCGCAGATCAGCGAGGCGGCCATCGGCTGGGGGCCGGCGTCCGGGTCGACGTCGTTGGCCAGCACGCCGCCGGCGGCGTCGGCCTGGAACGCCTCGTCGACGGGCACGTCGTACGTGTCGTCGCCGGCGACGGGCACCCGGTTCGCCAGGGCGGCGATCTCCGCGCCGCTCAGTTGCCGATCGTAGATGCGGACGTCGTCGATCAGCCCCGCCCAGGCGCAGCTCGCGCCTCGCTCGCCCCTGCCCAGCAGGACCTGCGTGGCGTCGTCCAGCCTGCCGCCCAGGTCCGCCTTGCCGGGGTGGCTGGGCGACTGGAAGAGGCCGTCGAGGTAGAGCTTCAGCGGCTGGCCCCCGCGCCACGTGACCGCCACGTGCTGCCAGTCGGTCGTCTGCGTCTGGGCGGGGCCCTCGATGCTCGTGTTCCCCGTCGAGGCCGACAGGAAGACCTTGAAGGTGTTCGTCTTCCAGCCGCTCCAGCCGAAGTAGTCGTGCCTCGCCGACAGGCAGTTGGAGTTGCCGGACGGCCCCGTCGTGAAGAAGCCGTTGTCCGTGCCCGTTGCGTCGGCCCGGATCCACATCGCGACGGTCACCTGGGCCAGGCCGTTGAGGTACGCCCCGCCGTCGGCGTCTACGGCGAAGTCATCCACGCCGTCGAAGCGCAGCGCCCCGCCCTGGATGCCCGTCTCCCACGACGCGCCGCGGATCTCCAGGTGCCGCAGGTTGCCCGTGGCGTCGAACCCGTCGACGCCCGCCGCCTCGTCCAGCGGCCACCACGCCACCAGATCCGGGTCCACCTCGCGGTAGGCGAAGGGGGTCTCGGAGTCATCCTGGATCAGGCTGCCGGTCGCATCGCGGACGTTCTCGACGCTCAGGCGGTGATTCACCGTCGCCACGAGCGGGGTGGAGACCGTCAGGACGACCTGCGTCGTCCCGGGCTGCACGTAAGCGCCGGCGATGCCGATCGGCCGGCCGCAGAAGTCCAGGATGGTGTAGTTCGCCGGGTCCGGTCCCGTGGCCGGGTCCACCGCGCTGGTGAAGGTGACGACGACGCGACTGGGATCGACCGAGTGAGCGGAGACCAGCCCCAGCCGCGGCTTGGCGACCACCGGCTGGGACCGCGCGCCCTCGAAGCCGTCGTTGTTGACCGCGGAGACCTCGTAGTTGTACTGCTGTGTCTGGAGGAGACCGGTGTCGATCCACGCGGTCTCGCTGGTGCGGGTCAGCTCCTCGCCGTCGCGGTAGAGGATGTAGTGGTCCACGAAGGTCTCGGGCTCGACGGCGGCGTCCCAGCTCAGGTCGATTCGCGAGATCGTGATGGCCTCGGCGGTGAGGTCCTGCGGCGCCAGCGGCGGCGTCGTGTCGCGCGCGAGGTTGACCCCGCCGGGCGAGCCGCCCCGGCTGCTGGCACCCCAGTTGGCCACGTCGTTGCCGTAGTCGGCGGGCAGGAGCCGGTTCAGCGACGAGCCCCCGCCGTCCGGCTCGAGGGGCCAGGGCTCCAGGTCGTTGTACCGCACGTGGTCGATGCGGACGTACGGGATGTGCCCCGTCACCTCGGGCGTGTCCGCGCGCCGCAGGCGGACGCGCTCCCCGCCGTTGTCCAGCGAGCCCGTGTACTCGCCGGCGACGGCGATGGCGTTGGCCTCGACGCCGTATCGCTCGTCGAAGGCCCCCAGGTTGCTCACGAGCACGACGCGCTCGCCGGGCGCCAGCACAGACAGGCCGCTGCCATGGGCCTCGAAGCCGGGAGCGGCGTTGTCCACCAGGACCTCGGGACTCGCCCCGAGGAAGCGGACCCGGTCGGCGAGGGTCCGTTCGTCCGGGTCCCCGGTGCCGCGCGTCAGGGTCACGGTGGCCGGACCGGCCTCGAACGCGAACGAGCCCAGCAGCAGCCATCGACCCGCGGCGAAGTTCTGGTCGACCACGACCGTCGTCTTCTCGCCGGCCTGAGAGACCTCGTAGCTGGCGCTGGAGTCGAGCTCCCAGCTCCCGCCGTTGCGGTCGTCGTTCTCCAGGTAGATCCAGACGCTGTACGGATCGGCCTGGGGCAGGTCGGCCGTCCACGTGGCCGCCGCGCCTTTCTCCAGAGTCCAGGCGGCCGTGTCCAAGGCGTCCGTGTCGTACCAGCCGAACGTGAAACCCACCCCGCCGGAGAGGTAGTGCTTCGTGAGATCCACCGCAGCCCCGGAGCGGTTGTACAGCTCGATGAACTCGAAGTCCTCGTCGCCGGCGAAGCCTGCGGCCCTCTCTTCGGGCGTCGGGTCGGTGGGGTGGTACATCAGCTCGTTGATCACGAGCCGGCCGACGTACGGCGCGGCGTTGTCGCCGGCGAGCGTCGCCGCGCTGAGCAGCGTGAAGTCGGCCTCGCCGAGGCTGTCGGCGTGCAGCCCGTAGGACAGCTCCGGCGGGGAGGCGCCGAAGTCCACGTGCTCGCGGTAGCCGCTCACCCGCCCGTCGATGCCCGACGAGAGATACACGTCGTCGCCCAGCTCGCTGAGGGCGAAGCCCGCCCGGCGCCCGGGGTCCGGCGCGTCGTGGCCGAAGTTCTCGTCCTCCGTGAAGACGACGCGCCTCCCGTCGAGGATCACGGTGTCGTCGGGGATCTCGTACTTGCGCAGGTCGTCGCCGGAATCGCTGAGGAACCAGCCGCCGACGTCGATGGGCTCGCCGGTGGTGTTGTGCAGCTCGATCCAGTCGTTCGGCGCCTCGTTGGAGTGGGCCAGGACCTCGCTGATGACGATGGCCCCGGCCGCGCAGCCGAAGTCCTCCGCGCCCGGCGAGCCGTGGAGGAAGCCACTGCCGCGCCAGCCTTCATCGCCGGCCCAGTCCGCCAGCGGCGCGGTGGCATCGAGGATCGTCAGCGAGAAGCCCTCTCCGTCGGTGTGATCGTACCAGTTGTCGTTGTACTCGAAGTCGTGCACGACCTCCCCGACGGCCGAAACCATCTCGATCCGCTCGCCGCCGTTGGCCAGGGAGCCGGTGTACTGCCCGGCTACCGTGATGCCGTGGGCGGCGATGCCGTACCGCTCGTCGAAGGCCTCGCGATCCTTGACGAGAACGACGTACTCGTTCGGCCCGAGCAGCATCTCCGGGAACGTGAACCCGACCCCGTCGGTGAGGCGCACGTTGAGCAGGTTGACCGTGTAGGAGGCGGTGTTCTGGATCTCGACGTACTCGAAGTCGTCGTTGTCGAGATGGCCGGCGAGGCGTTCGACGAGGCCGGGCTCGGCCGGGTTGTACATCACCTCCGTGATTCGCAGGGGCGGGAAGGTCTCCACGTAGAACGTCGCCTCGTTCAGGGCGCTCCACGTGCCGTTGTGGTACGCGCGGGCCTTGACGCGGCGGCTGTAGGGGAAACCGATCGTCCCCTCGTAGACGTTGGCGGTGGGGGAGACGGCGCCCCCCAGCAGCCGCGGGTCGGTCCCGTCGGTGGTGTAGTAGACGGTTCCGGCCGGGGCCGAGATCCAGAGCTCATCCCCCGGGCCGACCGGCCCCCCGTGCTGGGCGGAGTGGTTCACGTAGAACGACGGGGCCACGACGTCGGGGTACAGGCCGGCGGCCTCGAGCTGATCCAGCACGACCCGCGACCGGTCCGGCATGTAGGTGTCGAGGACCCAGTTGCGCTGGTTGTACCAGTGCTGAGGGGTGTAGGGGTTGGTGCTGCGGACGTCGCCCCAGCGGGCGGATTCGCAACGGATGGCTCGCTCGACCTGGTCGGCCAGGTCCGCGTACAGGGCCGCCGGGCGATTGCGCCACGGATGGGCGGGGTCCCAGTTCGGCAGGGCCGAGCTGACGTACAACGGCCCGCCGCTGAAGAACGCCTGGTGGACGCGGTCGGCGAAGAGCATCCGGAACTCGGCGTTGCTGCGGAGCCGGGAGTACGCCTCGCAGAGGCTGTTGCTCAGGCCCGTGCGGTCCTCGTACAGCCCCGAGTTCAGTCCGACGATCCACTCGGCGTCCCAGGAGTAGAACTTCCAGCCGGTGCTGTCGGGGCCCCGCAGGCGCGAACCGTACCAGTTGTGACCCGGCCAGTCGCGGTTGCCCGTGTAGAAGTTCATGATCAGGTAGTCGATGTAGGCCTCGAGGTCCAGATAGTCCTGGTAGTTGGGGTTGTTCGTGCCGTCGGGGTTGTTTCCCTGGAGACGCTGGTACTTCGCCATCGTCTCGTAGCCCTGGCTGTTGAGGTTTCTCAGGGCGTTCCAGGCGTCGCCGTTGCCATCGACGGCCTGCCCGGAGTTCAGGGCGTCCCAGTCGTCCTTGTCGCCGCCGAAGTAGCTGGCCGAAAACGACGCCTCCGGGCGCTCGCAGGGGTTGTACAGCCCCCAGTAGAGCCCGTTGACGTACAAGTGCACGAACGTGCCGTGACCGGCGACGCCGCCGAGGGCCAACTGGAGCCGGCGCGCGTACTCGTCCAGGATGTACTGGGTCCGCGAGCCGCCCCAGACCCACGCGTCGTTGAAGCCGCTGCGGAGGACGATCGTGTCGAACTCGTCCGCCGCGTCCTCGCCGAAAACGGGGTAGCGCAGCTTCGTCGGACCATACACGCCCTTGAAGAGGAAGCGGAACGTGTGCTTCCGGAACTCGGCGCGGCGGCCGACGCCGCCGTAGATCCGCAGCCCCGCGTTGACCTGAAAGCCCTCTGTGCCGTCCGGGTGGATCAGCTCCAGCGACGCCGGCCGCTCCCACCCGACGCCTTCCCGCGTGGGGTTCGAGTAGATCCCCGTGTTCGTGTCGAAGAGGTGCTCGGGGTCGGTCACGATGGACATCGTCGGCAAGCTGAGCAGATCGTCCTTCAGCGTCCCGAGGTAGGAGCTGACGATCTCCGGGTCCATCTCGTAATCGGCGGTGGTCTGTTCGCTGAGCCCGACCCATTGGGCCGGCCAACCCGTCGGATCGGCCGGCTGACTCAGCACGTCGGCCAGGAAGACGTACGTCTGCGTGTCGACGTTGGTGGGGATCCAGCCCGGCTGGAACGCCGCGGCACGCAGGATCGTCGTGTGCTCGATGTGAATCGGGTGGGCCGGGTCGTACACTTCCCCGTGCGTCGCCGTGGGCTCGGTGCCGTCGACCGTGGAGCGGATCTGGGCGCCGTCGGTGTCCGTCGTGATCTCGACGTCGAACGACTCGTCGTAGAACCCGCGGTCCACGCTGAACTTCGTGTCCGCCACCACGCCCAGCACGCCCGGGACGTTCGCGTCCCACGGCGTCGGGGTGACGAAGTAGTTCTCCGTGACCGTCACGCCCGCCAGCGCCGTCAGGGCCGGCAGCACCACGAACGTCCCGTCCGACGCGTCGTCGTTCAACGCATGGATGGCCAGGACGTTCTCGCCCGCCTCCAGCACGTCGACGTAGTCGCTCACGTCCACCGTTTCGGTCAGGAGGGCCTCCTGGACGGGCCGGTCCGACAGGGCCGCCGAACTCCATTGCGGATCGGCCGGGGCGTTGCGGCGGGCCACCTCGACGCCGTTGAGGTAGGCCACGTACCCGTCCTCGTACGCCATGCCCAGAAGCAGTTGGCTGATCTCGTGCGGGTCGGCCACCGTGAACGGGATGCGCACGTACGCCGTGGCGTTCGTGCCCAGCATCTCGTCCTCGAGGTCCGTCTCGATCAGGCCGGCCGTGCTCACCTCCGCGATCAGCTCCAGGTCGAAGCTGATGTCGGTGCTGCCGCCGGATCTCTGGTGGATCTCGACGGCCAGCACGTTGTCCCCGTCGACGAGCAGATGGCCTGCATCCTCGAAGTACTCGAAGTACGCGTCTTCCTCGGCGCCGCCGACCGTGCTGTCGGCGAGGGTCCGGTAGGTGATCGTGCCGGAGGTCATGTTGGATCGGCGCAGCTCCTGGCCGTTGAGATAGATCACGGCCCCGTCGTCGCGCATCACCCGAAGCGTCAGGCCGGCGTACTGCCAGGCGTTGTCCACCGTGAAGTGGTGGCGGAAGTAGGTGGTGATGTACTTGTTGCTGGAGCTCGAGCCGTGCCCGACGACGGTCTCCTCGTCGCCGTCGCCATAGCCGAGCTGGGCGTCGCCGGCCTGCCAGGAGTTGTCGTAGAAGCTCGGCCCCCGCCAGCGCGTCCCCTGGTTGCTGCCGTCGTCGAGGTAGCGCCAGACCGAGCCGCGGGGGATCAATGTCTGGGTGCCGCTGCCCCCGCCGAGCCCGAAGCCCAGGCCCGTCGTGCCGTTGGGCCAGGCGCGGTCATCGAAGTCCGTGGCGACCCACGACCGGCCCAGGCCGTCGCCGGCGGGCACCAGGTAGCGCACCGGGTCGCCCTTCTCGACGAGTGTCCGGACGTCGTGCTCCTGGTACAGCACGCCGTACGACATGTCCTGGCGCTGCGGGGGGTAGCCTTCGGCGAGCAGCGGGTCGCCGTACTCGTGGACGACGCGCCCGCTGGGGTCCAGCAGCGCCAGGTACTCCCCGTCGCCGCTGAGCCGGAAGTTGGTGTGCAGTTCGCCTTCCGGGTCCCGGCGGTCCTTGTTGGACGCGAAGACGACCAGGCGCTTGCCCCCGGCCAGCGTCACGCTGGGGAAGACCCACTCATCGGCCGAATCCACGAGCCGCCAGTTGTTGAGGTTGACGGCCGAGGTGCCGGGATTGAGGATCTCGACCCAGTCGGAGGACTCGTTGTCCTCGTCCAGCAGCGTGTCCCCGTTGAGGGCCATGAACTCGGAGATCAGCACGCTGCCGGAAAGGAGCAGGCGCGGCTCCAGCGGCTCGAAGGCAGGCGACCGATCCGGTTGCGGCATCCCGGCTGGCCGGGCCATGGACATCTCCTCTAGACGGGCTGGCACCGCAACGTCATCGCTCGAGGACGGCACCGGCGGGCCCGTCGCGTCGAGGCGCAACTGAGTTGGGACGACTCTTTAACACATTCGCCTATACCACGTTTCGTTCGCGTCTTCAAGAGCTTGTTTCATAGGGGGTTAGGGGTATACAAGCGTCGCCGTCGTGAGCCTGTCGTCCGCCAGCACGTCCACCAGCGGCGCCGCCAGGATGGCGCTGCCAACGGGCGGACCCTCCCGGCTCCGCTCCGTTTGGCCGGCCTCCGTCGCGAGGGCCAGGGCGTCCACCGAGTCGGCGGGATCGGGCGCGGCCGGCAAGAGCGACGCGGCGTCCGCCGCGGGCGCGACCTCCGAGCCGGCGGGGTCCGGCCGCTGCGCGGTCGGGGCCACGTCCTCCGCGTCCGTGGGCAGCGACGCAGGCTCGAGCGGGCTCGCGGGCGCGGGTGGCGGGCCGGCCGGGGGCGGGGGGGAGACGCCGGCATCGGTCGCTCCGTCTCCAGCGGGCGCGTGCTCGGCCTCGGCCAACGTCGCGGGTTCGGGGTAGACGTTCCCGAAGCTGGCCCTCAGCGCCAGGAAATCGCTGCGGGTGACGATGCCGTCGTCGTCGAAGTCGCCGCCCGTCCAGCCGACGCCCACCTGCCGGTAGTGGACCTTGACCTGGAGATAGTCGCTCGCGCCCACCCGGCGGTCCAGGTCGGCATCGCCGTCGATGGCGACGGCGAACGTCGCGCCGGGCTGCCCTCCGGCGGGCACGCGCCCGGACAGGTCCCCGACGCCCGGATTGGCGAACGCGACGGTGTACGGCCCGCCGTACGGCAGCGGTTCGTCGAAGGACACGACGATGGCTTCCGTGCCGGAGCCCGCCAGCGCGTAGGCGGTCTGGACGGGATCGCCGGCTGCATCGAGGACCGACACGTCCGCCTCGTCGAAGTAGACGCTCTCGGAGAACCGAAACGTCACCGTTGGTTGGAGGAGGCCGCTGGGCGCGTCGAGCGACCAACCGAGGTACTCCGGCGCGGGCGAGGAGGCCCAGTGGCTTGGGTCGCTGCCGTAGGCGGGCGCTTCGGCGCGTCGAAGCGACGGGCCGTCGCCGTCGGCCTCGGCCGGCCAGGGCGCCCTGTCGTTGTACTTCACCGAGTCCACGGTGATGTACGGCACGAACGGCTCGGGCAGCGTCTCGGGCACGCCCGGGCGCGCCAGCAGGATCGTCTCGCCGCGGTTGCTGAGCGCCCCCGTGAAGGGACCGAAGACCTGCGTGCCTCCCGGCACCCCGTGGGACGTCTGGTACGTGGCCGCGCCGACGCCGGCGACGACCACGTAGCCGTCGGCCGGCACCCGAACGTCCTGCGGGAAGGCGAACTGGATGCCGTCGCCGAGCCGCCAGGTGTTCTCGGGATTGGCCGGGTCGAACAGCAGCACTTCCTCGCCGCCGATGTTGTGCAGGAGCACGTACTCCACCTCGCCGTCGCCCTCGCCGGGATGGTACATGATCTCTTCGATCACGATCGGGCCGAGCCGGGGGTCGGCGTTTCCGGCCTCGTACGTCGGCTCGGCCAGGGCCACGAAGTCGACGTTGCCCGTGCTGGTCGTGTGGCGGCCGAATGTCACGCCGACGGCGCTGGCGCCGAACGCGGCGTAGTCCCGGTACGTGCCCAACTGGCCGTCGATGTCGCAGGCGGCCAGGATCACCTCGTCGCCGTGCTCGCTCAGGGCGAAGCCGTGCACCGGGTCCACGCCCCGCCCGAAGTTCTCCAGCTCGCTGAAGGCGACGAACCCGCCGGTCGGCAGGACCGTGTTGCCCGGGCCGAAGGCATTGCCCGGGTCGCCGGGGACGACGAACTTCTCGATGTCGGTCGGGTCGTCGCTGAGGAACCAGCCGCTGATGTCGATGTCGTCGCCGGTCGTGTTGTGCAGCTCGATCCAGTCCTCGACGCCGCCGTCGGAGTGGGCCAGGACCTCGTTGACGACGACGGCCCCGATGGGCAGCTCGGGCGCGGGGTCGATCGCGCCCGGCGAGCCGCCCTCGATGCTGCTGGCGCGCCAGGCGTCGCCGTCGCCCCAGCGCCGGCGGTGGGCGAGGGCGTCGCGGACGACCAGGGACGGCCCGTCCCCGTCGGTCGAGGGGTGCCAGTCGTCGTCGTAGGCGAAGCGAAGGATGGCGGCCTCGTACGGCTCGGGCATCTGGAGGACGATCGTCTCGCCGGCGTTGCGCAGGCCCATGGGGTCGTAGCCGCCGACGGCGTGGATGTCCGCGCCGTGCCAGTCGCGGAGGCTCGCCAGGTCGCGCGCCACGGCGACGTACTCGCCCGGGCCGAGCGTGACCTCGGGGAAGACGTACTCGATCCCGCCGCGGAAGCGCACGCCCGTCAGGTCCAGCTCCTTGCTGCCGGTGTTCTGGAGCTCGATGAACTCGGTGCTGTCCGGCCCGGAGGGGTTGTACATCAGCTCGCTGACGCGCAGGTCCTCGTGGAGGGCCAGCAGGTTCGAGAAGGGGTCCTCCTCGTGCGTTGCGACCGTGGCGACCAGCTCGGCGGAGATGAGGAAGTCCGTGCTGCCGGTCCCGTTGTTCAGGCCGTGAATCGCCAGCAGGTTCTCGCCGGCGTACAGCCAGTCATCGATGAAGTCCGACACGTCGAAGGAGACCAGCCCCTCGGCGTCGCCGTCGGGGTGGTCGTCGCCGGCCTCGGAATCCCACCTCGCCTCGCCGGTGAAGACGTCGCGACGGATCTCCTCCCCGTTCAGGTAGGCGACGAACGCGTCGTCGTATCGGATCCGCAGCGTCAGTTGCGTCACGTCGGCCGGATCGCCGTCGAAGGGGAACGGAATACGGACGTAGCACGTGGCGTGCGTGTCGTCCATCTCGGCCTCGACGTCCAGCCCGATCAGCGGCCGGTAGCGATCGCCCGAGCCGCTGTCGTAGCCCACGCCGCCGGGCGTGCCGTCCCAGTCGTGCCAGCCGCTCGTGTCGTGGACGTAGTCGCTGCGCCATTCCGTGCCGATGTCGGCGGTGGGCACGAGCGCCCACTTGGGCGCCGTCTCGGCCACGAGCGTCTGCGTGGTCGTGCCCACCGCGCCGGAGCGGACGTTGGCCACCCCCGGCGTCGGAAGGGCGAAAAAGCCGAACGGGTCCGCGCCGTCGGGGCGGCGGCCCTGCGATACGTCCGCGCCCTGGGCCGTGAAGAGCACCCAGTCGATCTCGCTGCCGTCGGCGTCGAACAGGGCGATCATCTCCTGGTCGGCGGCGAGCCGGAAGCTCGCGTGGTCCGCGCCGGCGCGGGGATCGTCGTCCGCGACGAAGGCCGAGAAGCCCTCGCCTGCAATGAAGCTCAGCGCCGGGATCTCGTACCGGGCGGGCCGCGTGGCGGGATGGTCGGTCAGGAACAGCCCGCCGAGGGGGACCGGCACGGGCTCGGGGTTGTAGATCTCGACGAAGTCGTCCTCCAGCACCACCTCGCCGAAGGCCAGCCACTCGTTGATCTTCAGCCCGGCGGGGCTGGTGGTCGGCTGGGCCACGTTCTCGCCGCCGAACGTGGGCTGCGTCAGGGCCCACTCGGCGTTCGGCCCGACCCGGCCGATCGAAAGGTCCGGCAGTTGGATGCCGAAGGCGATCGAGTCGATCAGCTCGCCGAGCGGCTCGCCTTCGCCGGGAGCGCCGTACAGGTGGAGCCCGTCGCCTTCGGCGTCCAGCGCGAAGCCCAGGTGCATCCCCGGCGTGGGCGGCTCGGGCGCGTCGGCGTACAGGATCAGGTGGTCCCCGGGCTGCATCTCGCTTCCGGGCGGGAAGACGAAGGATCGCTCCGCGTCGTCCGGGTCATCGGTCAGGACCATGCCGGCCAGGCTGACGGGCGCGGGGCCGTCGTAGTGCAGCTCCACCACGTCCGGGCGAGTTCCCTCGTGGTCGAGCGCCTGGACGTTGTGCGCGAGGACCTCGTTGATCACGAGGGCCCGGTGCGACGTGTCCACGGTCCACGCGCGCGAGACGCTGGCGTCGTCGTCGCCCTGCCAGCGTTCGGCGGAGTCCTTGGCGAGGACCTCGACCGTGTACGTCCCGTCGGCGAGACCGGCCAGCTCGATGGGGTCGAGGGGCTGAATGTCCGTTCCGGGCAGGCCGGCGCCGGGGCGGGGAACCTCGGCGCTCCACGGCCCGCCGTTGACGCGGTACTTGTAGGCGAAGATATCCGGGCCGCCGACCGTGAGGGTGGCGGCGATCCGGTTCGTGACGGCGTCCGGCTCGCCGGAGAGGGACGCGCCGGCGGGCACGTACCGGCCCATGTCCAGCCCGTTGGGGCCCGTGCCGACGGCCGGCGAGCCCGGGCGCAGGTGGAAGTCGCCCTCGTCATCGACGAAGAGGGGGTCGGCGTCGAGGTTGCCGTCGCCGCGGTCCAGGAACTCGCTCGGGAGGATCGAGTGGTGGACCGCCAGTTCGATCTCGTCGGTCAGGTGCTTAAAGACGGCGGCGTTGTTCCAGAAGATGTTGCCGTCCAGGTAGGCCCCCTTGCCGGGCCCGTGAACGCCCGTGCCGCCCTCCTCGTTGAACTGGATCGCCGCTTCGGTGGCGCCGATGAAGACGTTGTTGACCGCCGTCAGGAAGGCGTCTTCCTTCAGCAGGATGGCGTGGTCCATGTCGTAGAAGACGTTGCCGACGACGGTGATCTCGGTACGGATGGATTCGCCGCTTTGCGGCTCGCCGGTGGCGATGGCCTGCGCGGTCGTGGTGCGCCCCGTGCTCAGGTGGAAGTTCATGAACACGTTGCCCTCGATGTGCGCGTCCGTGCCGTCGAGGTCGATCCCGTCGTCCCCGCCACCCAGGAACACGTTGTTGCGGACCTCGAAGACCGGCCCGGGGCGGTCGGCGCCGAGGAAGTCGATGACGTCGCCGCCGCTCGTGCAGTAGTGGAAGACGTTCCCGTCGAGGATGAAGTACTCGTCGCCCGACATGTCCGTGCCGTGGATCACCTCCCCGCTGGAAATGCCCGGGAACACCGAGTTCCGGACGATCAGCGACGGGTGGTGCACTTCGATCACCTCGTGGCTGAGGGCGCCCCACGTCACGTGGTCGAGCAGCAGTTGCGAATACGCGACGTCGATCGCCTGGTTGGCCCCGCTGGCGTAGTCCATGTCCGCGTAGGTCAGGCGGCTGTCGTTCAGCGAGTGATCGAAGAACAGCCCGTCCCAGGTGGACGACGACCCGATCGGCCGCGTCAGGAAAATGCGGTTCGTCTCGGTGCCCTCCGCGACCAGGCGGCCTCGGACGGTCATCCTCGTTCCCGCGTCGAAGAACACCGTCGTGCCCGGCTCGATGGTCAGCGTCTCGCCGGCCGGAACCGTGACGTCGCCCGTCACGCGGAACGGGCCGTCAACCGCGCGCCACGTGGCCTCGGCGAGCGTGCCTGACACGTCCTGCACGTCGCCGTCGTCGTACCAGATGTCGATCGTCTCGCGGTCGATCTCCCGCCCGTCGCCATCGAAGGCTCGCACGAGCAGGCGGTTGATGCCCGGCCGGAGAACCAGGTCGCTCGGGTCGCCGCGGGTGGCGAGCAGTTCGGCTTGAAGCAGCAGGTCGGCATCGTCGGCCGCAACGTTCAGGGCGTGAACCGCCAGCACGTTCTGCCCGGCGTGGACCAGGTTGAGGAACTCGCTGACGTCGATCTCCTCGAACTCGACGGCCAGGTCGTCGTCGTGCTCGGCGGAGGCCGTCGTGTGCCATGCCGGCGGGTTGTCGGCGTTGCGCCGGGCTACTTCCTCGCCGTTGAGATAGGCAAGGAAGCCGTCGTCGTACTTGACGCGGAGGAGGAGCTTCTCGAAGGCCGACACGTCCGGTGCCTCGAAGGCGATGCGCGTCCATAGCGAGGCGTTGACGCCCTCCATCGCCTCGGCGACGCCGGTGTGGATGACGGCGGCGAAGGCCGGCTGATCGCTGTGGAAGCCCACGCCCTGGAGTGTGGGGATCACCGTCCCGAACGGCACGGCCATCGCGGCGTTCTGCGCCCCCTTGCTGTCGGTCGTGTCGCGGGCGAAGTCCCCGGCCGTGTTGACGTCCGTGCTGCCCTTGCGCTTCAGCCACGACTGCGGGCCGCTCGGGCGCACTTCCTCCAGCCGGATGCCGCTGATGCCGTAGCCCTTGCTTCCGTCGGCCGTGCCGCCCGCGTCGACGGTCGTCGGAATGGTGCCCGTGTACTGCCGGCAGACGACGGAGAACTCGCCGTCCGCCCCGGGGTCGATCTCCGTCCAGGCGGTGACGAAGCCCTGGTCGGCCTGGTGGTTCTCGCCGGTCCAGATCGCCACCTCGGTCGGGCTGATCACGATGACGCCGTCGCCGCTGCTGTGGGCCGCCGTACCGGCCTCGGCGCCCTCGAGCGCGACCCGCGTCCAGCGGTTGGTGTACCCGTCCTCGCCGCGGATGGCCGTGCCGTGGAACGTGTAGGTGACCACGTCGCCCGTGTCGAGCTGGGACAGCGTGTAGGTGTAGTGGTCGGCGCCGGCGACCTCCAGGCTCGCGCCCGAGCCGCTGCTGGCCGACAGGTCCACGTACCCTTGGAACACGTCGTAGGCGTCGGTGCCGGAGGCGGGGCTGCCTTGCTCTCCGCCGTAGTGGACGCCGGCGGCGGTCACCTCGAGCCAGGCGCCGGTGTCGCTGCCGTCGGCGATGTTCCGCAGCGGGCCGGCATCGGTCTGGCCGCTTCCGGCCGAGTAGAGCGTCGTGTTGGCGTGCGTGCCCGGGCCGGCAAGATGGTCGTTGTAGGCGACCCACCCCTCGGGCGGGGGCGGAGGGGGCGTGTCGGATACCTCCTCCAGCCGGATGCCGGTCAGGCCGTAGGCCTTCGTCGGAGATTCGTTGCCGGCCGTGTCGTCGCCCACGCCCGGCGTCGGGCCCGTGTACTGGCTGGCGATGACCGAGAATTC
>CAZXOC010000089.1:0-21003 GCA_964642165.1 uncultured Planctomycetaceae bacterium
CTACAGGCGGCGGATCTCGTCCATCATGGCGGGGAGGATCTCGAAGAGGTCGCCGACGATGGCGTAGTCGGCGAGCTTCATCATCGGGGCCTCCGGGTCCCGGTTGATGGCGAGGATCAGGTCGGAGCTCTGCATGCCGACGAGGTGCTGGATCTGCCCCGAGACGCCGCAGGCGAGGTAGACGTTGGGCTGGACGGTCCGCCCGGTCTGCCCGACCTGGTGGGCGTAGTCGATCCACCCGGCGTCGACGGCGGCGCGGCTGGCGCCGACGGCCCCGCCGACCAGGTCGGCGAACTCCCGCAGGAGGCCGAAGCCCTTGGGCGAGCCGATGCCGCGCCCGCCCGTGATGATGAAGTTCGCATCGGCGAGGCCCGTCGCCTCGCACGCGTCGCCGAAGGCCTGCAGAACGCGCACCGCGCCGCCGGCTTCGGCGGGGTCGAGCTCCTCGCGGATCAGCCGCCCCGTGCGCCCGGGGTCGGGCTCGGGCGCGGCCATCACGCGCGGCCGGACCGTCGCCATCTGCGGGCGGTGCCATGCGCACTTGATGGTCGCGAAGATGTTGCCCCCGAAGGCCGGACGCGTCTGGAGCAGCAGCCCCGTGTCGGGCTCGATGTCCAGGCCGGTGCAGTCGGCCGTCAGCCCGGCGTAGGTCTGGACGGCCACGCGCGGGATCACCGCCCGCCCGCGTGCCGTCGCGCCGCAGAGGACGATCTCGGGTTTGTACTTCTCGACGAGGCGCGACAGCACGTTGGCGTACGTCTCGTCGACGAAGCTCGCGAGGCGCGGGTCCTCGACGGCGAGAACGGCGTCGGCCTGGCGGTGGAAGCACGCCGGGGCGAGGTCGCAGACGGCCTGCCCCAGCAGGACGCACCACAGCTCGGAGCCGCGCGCGTCGGCCAGGCGGCGCCCGGCGCCGAGCAGCTCGAAGGTCACGTCCTTGACGCCCTCGGCGCCCAGCTCGGCCACGACCCAGACGTTCCGGTACTCCGCCAGTTCACTCTCTGTCTTCGCCAGCATGTTGGGCCTTCGGGAAGCGATCGGCCGGGCGCCCGCGGCTCCTAGAGGACCGACCGGTTCCTCAGTTCTCGCACGATGGTCTCGGCGCACTGCGGCGCCGTGCCGGTGATGGTCAGGGTCTTGCCCGCGCGCGGGGGCGGCGGGGCGATCCGGACGACGCGCGTGGGCGAGCCGTGGAGGCCCAGGCGGTCCGTTTCGGCGCCGATCGTCTCGGCCCTGACGACGGGCACCTCCGCCTTCCGGGCGGCGAGGCAGCTCCGCAGCGTCGGCACGCGCGGCACGTTGAGGTCCTTGACGACGGTCAGGACGGCGGGCAGGCGGACCTCGACGGTCTCGCAGCCCTCCTCGTTCATCCGCGCCACGACGAGGCGGCCGGCGCTCGCCTCGGGCATGGCCGAAACGTACGTCACCTGGGGCCAGCCGAGGTGCGCGGCGATCCCGGGCCCCACCTGGGCCGTGTCGCCGTCGATCGCCTGCTTGCCGCACAGCACGAGGTCGACGTCGCCGACGTAGCCCACAGCGCACGCCAGGGCGTAGGAGGTGGCCCACGTGTCCGACCCGGCGAAGGCCTTGTCCGACAGCAGCACGGCGCGGTCGACGCCCATGGATAGCGCTTCGCGGAGGGCGGCCTCGGCCTGGGGCGGGCCCATGGAGACCGCCACCGCCTCGCCGCCGAGCCGCTCGACGAGTTGCACGCCCTGCTCGACGGCGTAGAGGTCGAAGGGGTTCATCTCCGCCTCGACGCCCTCGCGCCGGATGCGCTTCGTCTCCGGGTCGATCGACACCTCGTGGGTCGCGGGGACCTGCTTGACGCACACGACAATCTTCATGTCTCGCTCGCTACGATGTGCTGTCTTCGGGCTCCCACACCCTGTCGAGGTACGGCCACTGGCTCTTGAAGCCCGTCAGCGCCAGGTAGTACTCGCAGTCGGGGTAGTTGGCCATCAGCGCCCGGAGGTTCGCCATCGGGTCGTACGGCGTGTCCTCGGGGATCTCGTATCCGACGCACTCCGACAGCAGGTGGAGCTTCTTCGACATCCAGCACTCCACCACGACGGGGATGCCGAACGGCTCGAGATCCGCCATGGCCGCGTGCCGCTCGATGATCGGCTGGGTGGTGACGTACTCGGCGCCGGCGTCGACCTTGCGGCGCATCTTCTCCAGCTCGTGGTCCTGCGGCTCGTAGGGGTTGAAGGCCACGCCGAGGACGAACGCGTCGCCGTAGTCCCGCCGGATGTACCGGATCAGCTCGACGCTCGTGACCGACGGGGTATCGATGCCGATGTCCCCGCCGCGGAGCTTCGGCAGGCGCGTGCTGCCGTCGCCGGTGATGATCAGCAGGTTGTTGATCCCCAGGTCGATGGTGGTCGCGAGGAGGGCGTCCAGGTCCTTCTTCGTGTGGAACGTGTTGAGGTGGATCGACACCTGCTCGGCGTTGGTCGGCAGGCCGAGCTCCTCGATCACCTCCGTGCCCTGGAAGCTGAGGTGGCCCAGCGGGTTGTCGGTGATGCAGATCATGTGCCCCGCCTCGAAGACCTCGCGGTACTTTTCGGCGAAGCGTTCCAGGTCCGCCTCGAGCTTCTGCGACTTTTGCTTGGGCGTCAGGATCTCGACGTGGAACTGCTTCCTGTTGACCGTATACGCCATCGATCACCTTCTCTGCGGAAGCAAAGGCCCGGGCCGGCCGACGAGGCCGCCCGCCTCACGCGGAGGCCCTCCCGCGGCCAGCGGGCTCTATCCTCTCCCCTCCGTCATCCGAGCTTGCCCTCCCGGTAGGCCGTGATGAACTCCATGCCGAACTGGTCCTCCCCCGTCAGCGCCGCCCGGGCCAGGCGAAACCGCTCGGACTGCGTGTCCAGCTCCGCGACGGCCGCCGGAGAGATCTGAACGGGGTCGATGATGCCGCTCGACGCGCCCGCCTCGACACACAGGTACACGAACACCAAGTTCAGCAGCTTGCGCTGCGGCATGCCGAAGGAGACGTTGCTGAAGCCGCCGCTGAGGCGGACGCCCTCGAAGCGCCGTTTCGCCTCGGCCGTCGCGGCCAGGAAGCTCGCCCCGTGCGACGGGTCCGTGCTGACCGGGAAGACCAGCGGGTCGAGGTGCATTCGCTCCCGTGCGAGGCCGGCGGCGTCGAGCTTCGCGACGATCTTCTCGAAGTTGGCGATCTTGCCGTCCGCGCCGGTGGGCAGGTCGTTCGGGGCGGCCGGGCTGACGATCGCGTGCGCGCCGAATTCCCGGATCAGCTCGACGTACGATTCCCGTTCCAGCGAGACCGAGTTGATCATGGGTCCGCTGTCGCGCCCGGCGGCTTCCAGGCCGGTCCGCATCGTCTCGGCGCTGGAGGAGTCGATGCTCAGCGGCACGTCGACGCGCCCGGCGAGGAAGCCCACCAGCCAGCGTATGGCCTCGGCCCGCTCGGCGGGGTCGTTGGAGTACTCGTCCACGTTGACGTCGAGGAAGGCCGCCCCGGCGTCGACCTGGCGGCGGGCGGCCCAGGTCAGGTAGTCCTCGCCGGTCCGGCGGTCGTCGCCGGCGCCGTGGAGGGCCTGGTGGACGGCCAGGGCGATGTGCTTGACCTTGCCGTCGTTCAGCGCCGGCGAGCGGGCGGCCCAGTCGGCGGGGATGGGCAGGACGCGGTCTTGGCCCTCTTGCCGGAACGCCACGCCGTGAGCGCCGCCGGGCAGCTCGACCGTGTGCTTGCCGCCCAGCTTGACGATCCGCGTGCAGTGGATGTTCTCGCCGATGACGATGAAATCGGACGGGTCCATGGTTCGGTTCCCTTGCCGTGCTCCGGGCAAAGCGTTCGCCGCGAGTCGCTCCCCGCGGCGCGGGTCGGTATATCAGTAGCGGCGTTTTTCCAGATCGCAAGCGGATATCTCGCGGGTTCCCGCTTCCGGCCGCGGGGGCCGGGGGCGCGCCGCGGGAGTTTCGCTGGCACGCGCCGCGCCAGCCGGTAAGCTGTCGGGCCGGTCGGGCGCCTCGCGCCGGGCGGCGGCACGATCATGAATCGCCTGTGGACGTTGCTGAAGAAGAACTGGTTCCTCTGCGGCATCGCGTGCGCCGTGGTCCTGGCGCTGCTGGTGCCGGCGGTGGGCGTGGTGCTGAACCGGGGCGGGGCCCTCTCCACGGCGGCGGTGGTGGCGATCTTCGTCCTGTCGGGCCTGGCGCTGCCGTCGGAGGAGATGCGCCGCGGCCTGCGCAACGTCCGCGTGCACGCCTTCTGCCAGCTCTTCATCTTCGGCGCGGTGCCGGCGTACTTCGCCCTGACGTCCGGGTGGCTGCTCGGCGAGACGGGCGCGCCGCTCCTCTGGGGCATCTACGCCCTGGCGGTCTTCCCGACGACGATCTCGAGCTGCATCGTCCTGACGCAGATGGCCCGGGGCAGCGTCGCGACGACCATCTTCAACGCCGTGCTCGCCAACCTGCTGGGCGTGCTGGTCTCCCCGCTGCTGCTGACGCTGCTGCTGCGGCGGGCCGGACACGCGCTCCCGGCCGAGGACGTGGCGCGCATCTTCCTGGGCCTGGTGGCCAAGGTGCTCGTGCCCTTCCTGGCCGGGCAGGTGCTGCGGCTGCGCCTGCGGGCCTTCGCGGCGGCCCACCGCGGGCGGCTGTCCGCCGCCGCCGGCGTGCTCGTCCTGGTGGTGGTCTTCCTGGCGTTCTGCCGCGCCGCCGGCAGCGATGCCCTGCGCGGCGCGGCACCCCGGCTCGTCTGGCCGATGGCGTACCTGGCCGGCTCGAACGTCGTCCTGATGGCGGCGGCGTACGCCGCGGCGCGCGGGCTTCGCTTCGCGCCCGGCGACGTGACCGCCGCCGTCTTCGTCGCCCCGCAGAAGACACTCGCCATGGGCGTGCCGCTGCTGAGCACGTACTTCGCCGCGCAGCCGGAGGTGCTCGGGATCGCCATGATCCCCCTCCTGTTCTATCATCCGTGGCAGCTCCTGACCGCCGGCGTCGCCAAGGGCTTCCTGACGCTGCCGGAGCCGGCCCCATGAGAACGACCGACGACTACATCTCGCGCCGCTCGCCGGTCCTCGCGACGGGGGGGATGGTTGCGTCCAGCCAGCCGCTGGCGAGCCTGGCGGGCGTGGACGTGCTGCGAGCGGGCGGCAACGCCGCCGACGCCGCCGTCGCCGTCGCCGCGGCGCTCCAGGTCACCCAGCCCTGCTCGACGGGCCTCGGCGGCGACGCCTTCTGCCTCTACTACGACGCCGCGACGCGGGGCGTCCGGGCGCTGAACGGCTCGGGGCGTTCGGCCGCAGCGCTGACGCTCGAGCGCTGCCAAGCCGAGGGGCTCTCCGGCCGCCTGCCGGACCAGCACTCGTACTCGGTGACGGTCCCCGGGGCGGCCGCCGCGTGGGAGGACGTCTCTCGGACCCTCGGCCGCCTGCCGCTGGGCGACGCGCTTGCCCCGGCCGTCCGGCTGGCGCACGACGGCTTCCCCGTCGCGCCGTGCGCGTCGCGCTGGTGGAGGCAGGCCGCCCAGGCGCAGCTCCGCCGCCATCGCCACGGCGGCGAGCTGATGATCGGAGGGCGCGGGCCTCACGCCGGCGAGATCATGCGGATCCCCACGCTCGCCGATTCCCTCCGGACGCTCGCCGACGAGGGCAGCCGCGCGTTCTACGAGGGGCGCATCGCCGAGCGCATCGTCGCCGCCGTGCGGGAGGAAGGCGGCCTGCTGACGATGGAGGACCTGGCCGCCCACCGGTCCGAGTGGGTCGAGCCGATCCACGTCGACTACCGCGGCGTGCGCGTCTGGGAGTGCCCCCCCAACGGGCAGGGACTCGCGGCGCTGCTGGCGCTGAACATCGTCAAGCAGTTCGCCCTGGCCGACATCCCGGCCGGGAGCTTCGAGCGATACCATCTGCTGATCGAGGCGATGCGCCTGGCCTTCGCCGATGCGGCGTGGGCCGTCGCCGATCCGCAGCACGCGCGGGTGCCCGTGGCCCAGCTCCTGGCGGACGGCTACGCCGCCGAGCGGGCCGGGCTCATCGACCGTTCCCGCGCGAATCGCACGGCGGCCCCCGGCGCCCTGCACGCCGGCGGCGACACGGTGTACTTCTGCACGGCCGATGGCGACGGCAACGCGTGCTCGTTCATCAACAGCAACTACATGGCCTTCGGCACGGGCATCGTGCCGGAGGGGTGCGGCTTTGCGCTCCAGAACCGCGGCTGCGGCTTCGTGCTGGAGCGCGGGCACCTGAACGGCCTCGCGCCGCGCAAGCGGCCGTACCACACGATCATCCCGGGCCTGGCCACGCGCACGGCCGATGGTTCGCTCTACGCCGCCTTCGGCGTGATGGGCGGGATGATGCAGCCGCAGGGCCACCTCCAGGTCGTCGTGGCGATGGTGGACGACGATCTCGACCCGCAGTCGGCGCTGGACCGGCCACGCTTCCAGCTCCGCGGCGGCGGGGCGGGCGCGCCCGTCCTCGTCGAGGACACGATGGACGCGGAGACGGTGGCCCGCCTGGACGCCGCCGGTCACGAGCCCGCCGTCGTGCCCGGCGCCGGGCGGGGGGCCTTCGGGCTGGGCCAGATCATCCGCCGGGCCGCCCCGCCCGCGGGGGGCCTCCACGGTCCCCCCGCCGGCGCGGTGTACTGGGGCGGCAGCGATCCGCGCGGCGACGGGCTGGCGATCGGCATCCCGTCAGGCACCGCCCTTGGCGGGCCCGGGCCAATGGCCAGATCGGGCAACGAAAGGAAAGGCTGATGTGGCAGAAACTCGGGCTTCTGGCTGCGCTGTGTGCGTGCGGTGTGGCTCCGAGCGTTCTCCAGGCCGCTGACGAGGGCGACGCGGCCACCGCGGTGAGGGGCACGCCGGTCGTGCAGCGGGTCGGGTCCCCCCGTCCGGCCGTCGGGCGCCCGGCCGTGCGCCCGGTGCCGAGGCCCGGCCCCAGGCCCGGCGTCGGGGTGGGTCTGTTGCCGGGGCGCCGGCCCGGCAGGGCGGCGAAGAAGCCCTCGCTGTTCGAGGCCTGTCAGCAGGCGGAGCTGGTCTTCACGGCCACGCTGCGCGGCGTCGCGCCGGGGCCCGTGGCCCTGTCCGACCCGCCGATCTACCACCACACGCTGGACCTGGAGGTGAAGGACGTGTTCCGCGGGGGCCTCGAGCCCGGCGGCCGCCTCGCCGCCCATCACAGCGCCCGCCAGCAGCGGCGGCCGACGTTCCCCCTCGGCAAGCTGTGCATCGTCGTCGCGGAGAAGGACCCGCGCAGCCAGCGGATCCGCGCGCTTCGTGTCGAGAGGGCCGCCGAGAAGCTGCTGGCCGACGCGAAGCTCGCCGCGTCGCTGCCGGTCGGCTGGTCGATGAAGGACGGCAAGGCGGTCTCGCCGTGGGCGGGCATGGGCGAGAAGGCCTGGCCGAAGGACGCCAGGCCGAAGAAGGACCAGGTCGCGTGCAGCAAGACGGGGCGCCCGGCGCTGCTGGCGGGGGAGGGCATCCGCATGAAGGTCGCCCCCGTCCCGCCGCCCAAAAAGATCAAGTGGACCAACCCCGACGGCGACGGGCTCTACAAGATCACCGTCACGAACACGTCGAAGGAGCTGCGGGACGTCCCCGCCCTGCTGACCGACGGCGAGAAGGTCCTCTGGAACGAGAGCCTCGTGATCGTCTGCCAGGGCAAGGCCCGCCCCGCGCCGCTGTGCCGGCCGCTGAAGGCCCGGCCCAAGCCGACGATCCTCGAGCCCGGCCGGAGCGTCTCGGGCGTCGTCAACGCGTTCCTGCTGAAGGACATTCGCTGGCCCCGCGGCGGCTACCGCATCAGCTTCCGCTTCTGCCTGGGGGAGCTCAGCTCGACGCAGTCGTTCTACTACCTGTCGCGTCACCACGACAAGGTCCGCAAGGCGGCGGAGGCCGCCGGGAAGTGAGCGCGACGCAGGACGGGCGCGCGGGCGTGCCGCCGCGTCGCGGGCGGTTCAGCCTTCCTGGGCCCGGTACGCCGTGATCCGCTCGATCTCCAGGCGGAAGGGCCTGGCCTGCTTGTCGGCGATCATGAAGCCGAGCGACCGGACCTTCCGCGCGTCGAGGCGCGGCCAGAGGGCCAGGTGCATGCCGCGCCAGTGCGGGCGGAAGTCCCGGAAGGCGACGCGCACCGTCTGCCACCCGCCGCGCCGGGTGGCGACGTCCGCCTGGTACTGGTAGCCGTCGTCGCGCGCGTTGGTCTTGAGGAAGAGCGTGTAGTTCCGCCCGTCCCCGCGGAAGCGGACGGCCAGGCCGTCGTACTCGCCGAAGTCGTACCGGCCCGGCGCGCATCGGACCGTGGCGAAGCCCCCGAAGTTCTCGAGCGACAGCACGCCTTCGAAGGCGGCGCCGGCTCCCGTGGTCACCATCGCGCTCTGGGAGACGCCGCCCATGACCGTGTCGTTGACGGCCTGCCAGTCCCCGGCCGCCTCGGGATGGGCGAAGTCGAACACCACGCGGTCGCCGGCGGGCTGAGTCATGGGGAAGTCCTCCGTCGCGGAGCGGAGCGACGCCGGCTCGCCGCAGCCGACAAGCCAGGCGCCCAGCAGCGTCGTCGTCAGCAGAAGAGGCCGTGTCTGCATGGTCATCTCCCTGGAACAGCCTTTCCCTATTCTAGGACGCCCGGCGCCGACGTCGGCGATGCGCGGGAAAGACACGTCGGGGGGAAGAAACCTGCCGCCTGGGGGAACTATAGGCACAGAGGCCGGCCCGAGCGTCCCCGGGTCAGGGCCTTTCCGCCGTCCGCCCCGCGCACTATCCTGGGCGGCTGCGGAACAGGCAGGCGAACCACGAACCGTCGGAATCACAAGGTTTGGAGTATTCCACAACTGCACAAGGAGAAGCAGACATGAAGCGACATGGGTTGTTGGTTGTGGCCGTGGGGCTGGCGCTGGCCGCGGTGGTCTTCTCGGCCCTGGCACAAGACAGGCCCGAACCGGGCCGCAGGCCCGGCGGCCGCCGACCCGGAATGGGCCGTGGGCCGATGATGTTCGGCCGCAGGCCCGGCATGCTGCCGGACTTCACCAGCAGGCTCCCGGACCTGACGGAGGAGCAGCGCAAGCAGATCGCCGAGGTCCGCCGGGCCGCCATGGAGAAGGTCCGCAAGATCCAGGAGAAGATGAACCAGGACGTCAAGAAGCTCCTGACGCCGGAGCAGGTCAAGGCGATGGAGCAGGCGGAGCGGAGGTCCACGCACCGCGGCCCGGACGGCGTGATCATGACCGACGCGCAGAAGAAGATCCTCGACGACGCGCAGGCGCGGGGCGCCAAGGCCGACGGCCGCGAGGCCCGGATGGAGATCATGCGCGAGGCCATCCAGAAGGTCCGCGCCTCCTACACCGACGAGCAGAAGAAGCAGGCCGAGGAGACCCGGCGGCGCTTCCAGGGCCGACCCGGCGGCGAAGGCTCGCGCCGCGGCGGCCGGGAAGGGGGCGGGCGAGAAGACCGCGGCGATCGCACCGAGCGGCCCCGGCGCCCGGCGACGGAATGACGGGCAACCACGGGCTGTGCGGGCGCCGTTCCCGGCAGCCCCGCTGCGCTGGAGTGGCATGCTGACTCGGTCAACGGACGGAGAGACGCGATGAAGAAGCTGACAATCGGGCTGCTGGCGGCCCTTGCGGTGGTGCTGGCAGCGTACTCGGTGGTGGCCCAGCCGGCGGGCGGCCCGGGCGGCGGCCGGCCCGGGCGCGGGGGGTTCCGTGCCCCGCGGATGCCGCTGGTGACCGCCCTGGACGCCGACGGCAACGGCGAGATCTCCGCCGCGGAGATCACCGGCGCCGCGAAGGCCCTGAAGAAGCTCGACGAGGACAAGGACGGCAAGCTGTCGCGGGAGGAGTTCGGCCCGCGGTTCGGGCGCGGTCGGCCGGGCGGTCGGCCCGGTCAAGGCCGCCCCGGCGGCGGCGTGGCGTCCTTCGAGAGCACGCCGAGGCCGAAGACGGACGCCGAGAAGAAGATCCTCGCCGTCCTCGACGACATGAACAGGAACCAGCGGCGGGGAATGATGAACGTTCCGCCGGCCGACGGCCGGCTGCTGCGGCTGCTCACCGAGGCCGTCGGCGCCAAGCACGTCGTCGAGGTCGGCACGTCCAACGGGTACTCGGCCATCTGGCTGTGCCTGGCCCTGCGGACGACGGGCGGCAAGCTGACGACCTTCGAGATCGACAAGCGTCGTGCGGGCCTGGCCCGCGAGAACTTCCGGCGCGCCGGCGTGGAGGAGATCGTCACGCTGGTCGAGGGCGACGCCCACAAGGAGGTGCCCAAGGTCAAGGGGCCCATCGACGTCGTCTTCCTCGACGCGGACAAGGAAGGCTACATCGACTACCTCGAGAAGCTCCTGCCGCTGCTGCGCCCGGGCGGGCTCGTCCTGGCCCACAACATGAACCCGCGACAGGCGGACGCGAAGTACGTCAAGGCCATCACGACGAAGGCGGACCTGGAGACGATCTTCCTGCACATGCAGGCCGCCGGCGTCGGCGTGACGCTCAAGAAGCGTTGACGGATCGGACGTGCGATCCCCCAAGGACCCGACGGCCGGGGGCGCGGAGGCCCGCGGCCGTCGGTTTTTTTCGGGCGATGCCTCGCAAGGAAACGGCATGTCGGCACGTTAACCCGGTGACCAGGGCGAGCCCTGGGCGGAGAGGTTCCCAACGCGTGGGTGGCCGCATCCGCAGACGCTGCCAGCACATCGGGCAAGCAAGACCGCGCGGGCCGGCCCAGGGGCGGCGCGGGTCGGTCCCGGCAGGAATCGCCGGGCGGAGCTCGCGGCAAGGCCCCCCGCCCGTGAGACGGACGAGGGGACAACCAGGACGACATGGGCCATTGATAAGGACCGGTCAAAGCAAGAACCTGGCATCGGAGGCAGGTGGGTTGTGCCCTGACCTGCCCGAATGTCCCCTAACCGGGAAAGGAGCATTGAGATGTCGAAGCGAAGGTGGTTGATTCTGGTGGTAGCCGCGGTTGTGGGCCTCTGCTGGATGGCCGAGGCGGTCGCGCAGCCGGCCGGTGGCGGCGGCGACCGGCGGGGCGGCGATGCCCGGCGCGGCGGTGATCGCCGCGGCGGGGACCGCCGTGGCGGCGATCGAGGGGATTGGCAAGCGCGCATGGAGGAGTTCCGCAAGCGGATGCAGGACCGGATGCGCGAGCAGTTCGGCGCGACGGAGGATGAGTGGAAGGTGCTGTACCCGCGGATCGAGAAGGTCCAGCAGCTCATGCGGCAGAGCCGAGGCGGCTTCGGCGGCCGCGGCGGCCGCGGCGGCCGCGGCGACCGCAGGCCCGGTGGCGACCGCCGGCCCGAGGGTGCCCCGGAGCGCCAGCAGTCCGAGGTCGAGAAGAAGACCGAGGCCCTGCGGAACCTGCTGGACGACAAGGCGTCCGGGGCCCAGGCCATCAAGGCGGCTCTCGATGCCCTCCGCGCGGCGCGCCAGAAGACCGCGCAGGAACTGGCCGTGGCCCGCAAGGAGCTGCGCCAGGTCGTGACCATGCGTCAGGAGGCCCGTCTGGTGCTCACGGGCGTGCTGGACTGACGATATCCACCGGTTTGCCGCCGGGCGGGCAGGCTGGCCTGCCCGGCGGCGGGCCCTTGTCGGGGCATCCTGCCGCCGCGGTTGACGAGATGAACGCCGTACTACTGAAGATGTTGCGCGAGGGCCTGCTGACCGAGCAGGCGGCCACGGACGTCGAGGCCCTGGCCGCCGCGGGCAGGCCCCTCGACGAGGCCCTGCTCTCGGCGAGCGGGCTGGAAGAAGAGAAGCTCCTGCGCTATCTCTCGCAGGAGTTCCACGTTCCGTACGTGGACCTGGAGGCCTCCCCGCCGGACAAGGAGTTCCTCTCGCAGTTCCCCACGCGGATCCTGATGGCGCACCGCCTCCTGCCGATCGCGCAGGACAACGGCGTCGTCACGGTGGCGACGAACCGCCTGTTCGACACGAGCGGGCTGGACGAGCTCCGCATGGCCTGCGGGCGGGAGATCCGCCCCGCGCTGGCGCCGTCGGTGGAGATCGGCCGGTGCATTAACGAGCTGCTGGGCGTCGGGGCCGACACGCTCCAGTCGCTGGTCTCCGAGGCCGAGGCCGACGGCGTGGAGGTCATGGACGGCGACGCCGACGAGGACATGGACCTCGAGAGCGCCGCCCAGGACGCGTCGATCATCAAGTTCGTCAACCAGGTGCTCGCCGAGGCCATCGAGCGCCGCGCCACCGACGTGCACTTCGAGCCCTTCGAGCACGTCCTCCAGGTCCGCTACCGCGTGGACGGCGTCCTCCAGGAGGCCAACATCCCGCCGGAGGTCCGCCAGTTTCAGCCGGCGATCGTTTCGCGGCTGAAGATCCTCAGCCGCCTGGACATCGCGGAGAAGCGCCTCCCGCAGGACGGGCGGATCAAGCTGAAGGTCTCCGGGCGGGAGATCGACGTTCGCGTTTCGGTGATCCCGATGCTCCACGGCGAGGCGGTGGTGCTGCGGCTGCTGGACCGCAGCTCCACGCTGATGGGGCTGGAGCACCTGGGCATGTCCGAGGCGGACCGGGAGCTGTTCGAGGAGGTCCTCGCGCTGCCCCACGGCATCGTTCTGGTGACCGGGCCGACCGGAAGCGGCAAGACCACCACGCTCTACGCCGCGCTGTCGCGCATCAACGATGTGGAGCGGAAGATCGTGACCATCGAGGACCCGATCGAGTACCACCTCCGCGGGATCAACCAGATCCAGGTCTCGACGAAGGCGGGGCTGACGTTCGGGCGCGGGCTGCGGTCCATCCTCCGGCACGACCCGGACGTGATTCTCGTCGGCGAGATCCGCGACCTGGAGACGGCGGAGATCGCCGTGCAGGCCTCGCTGACCGGGCACCTGGTCTTCTCGACGCTCCACACGAACGACGCGCCGGGCGCGCTGACGCGCCTGGTGGACATGGGCATCGAGCCGTACCTCGTCGCCTCGTCGCTGGAGATGATCCTCGCCCAGCGGCTGGTGAGGCTGATCTGCTCGCACTGCAAGGAGCCCGTGCCCCCCGGCGAGGTCGAGGCGATGCATGTCGACCTGGCCGGCATCTCGCCGGAGGCGTTCTGGCGCGGCCGCGGGTGCCGGCAGTGCCAGGGCAGCGGGTACCTCGGGCGGACCGGCATCTTCGAGATGATGGCCATCGACGAGTGCATCCGGGCCATGGTCCTGGAGCGTGCCTCGGCGGGGGACATCCGGAAGCAGGCCGCTCGGAACAACATGAAGTGCCTTCGGGAGGACGGCTGGCGGCTGGTGGGGGACGGCAAGACCACCCTGGCCGAGGTGCTGCGGGTGACCAAGGACGAGCGGGTGAACGGCTTCGCCCCGCGCGAGGCGCCGACGGCGCCCGCGCCGTCGCCCGGGCCCGTGCCCGGGTAAGCGATACGGAGACCACGCGACCGTGCCTGTCTTCACGTACAGCGCTATGGACTCCGGGGGCGCCAAGACGTCCGGGGCGCTCTCCGCGCGAAGCCGCGGCGCCGCGCTGGAGGAAGTGGTGCGCAAGGGGCTCGTGCCCGTCGTGGTGAACGAGCAGCAGGCGCCCGCGAAGGTCCGGACCGCCCTGCGCCCCGGCGGCGGCCGCGTGCCGCAGACGGCCGTCGAGGCCTTCAGCCGCGAGCTGGCGAACCTCCTGACGGCCGGCGTGTCCATGATCCGGGCGCTGAACATCCTCTGTCGCGAGGCCTCCCACGCCGGCGCGAAGAAGCAGTGGAACGCCATCCACGACGACGTGGCCGGCGGCCTGTCGCTCGCCGAGGCCATGGCCAAGTGGCCGCGATCCTTCCCGGCGGTGCACGTCGCGATGGTCCGCGCGGGGGAGACCGGCGGGTTCCTCGACGTCGTCCTCATGCAGATCGCCGACTTCCAGTCCCGCCAGCGGAGCCTGAAGTCCAGGATCCGCAGCGCGTTCGCCTACCCGGCCGTCCTGGGCGTGCTGGCCGTGGGCGTGGTCATCTTCCTGCTGACCTACTTCATCCCGCGCTTTTCGATGATCTTCCTGGACTTCGGCGCGGCCTTGCCCGCGCTGACGCGCGCGATCGTCGCCCTCAGCGAGGCGGTCCTGGACTACGGGCTGCTGGGCGCGGTGGGCGTGCTGGTGGTCGGGCTGCTCGTTCGGCGCGTCCTGAAGAGCCCCTCGGGGCGGCGCATGGCCGAGCGGGCGGTGCTGCGCATTCCCGGCGTCGGCGTTGCGGTGGCGCGGTTCGCGCTCGTGCGCTTCTGCCGCATGCTCGGCACGCTCCTCGGCGCGGGCGTGCCGCTGGTGACCTCGCTTCGCGTGGCGCGGGAGGCCATCGGGAACGAGACGCTGGCCGATACCGTCCACCACGCCATCGAGCAGGTCCAGCAGGGCAAGCCCCTGGCGCGCAGCCTCGCGGACAGCGAGAAGCTCTTCCCCGCCTCCGTCGTCGAGATGATCGCCGTCGCCGAGGAGACCGGACGCCTGGACGTCGAGCTCAAACGCCTCGCCCTCGTCTACGAGGAGGAGCTCGACCGGCGGCTGCGGATGCTGGTGTCCCTGGCGGAGCCGGCGCTGCTGTTCGTCATGGCCGCCATCGTCGGGACGATCGTCGTCGGCATGCTGCTGCCGGTCTTCACGCTCCAGGAGCTGATCCGCTAATGAGGAACGGACTATGAACGAGGAGATTCGCACCCCCCGCGCCCGCCTCGGGCACCGGCCCGGACGGCGGGGCCGCCGCGCCTTCACGCTCGTCGAGCTGCTGCTGGTGCTGGTGATCCTGGCGGTGCTGGCCGTCGTGGTCGTGCCGAAGTTCACCGGGCGATCCCAGCAGGCCAAGGTCACCGCCGCCCAGACGGACATCGCCAACCTGCAGGTCGTGATCGACGCCTTCGAGGTGGACTGCGCCCGCTACCCCACCACGGAGGAGGGCATCCGGGCGCTCGTTCAGCAGCCGGCGAACCTGCCGGAATGGAGGGGGCCCTATCTCAAGCGCGGCGTGCCCAACGACCCCTGGCACAACCCGTACGTCTACCGCTGGCCCGGCCAGCACAACCCCAGCGGCTACGACCTGTACTCCTTCGGCCCCGACGGGCAGGAAGGCGGCGGGGATGACATCGACAACTGGTCCGAGCTCTGACCGCCGGCGTCTCGGCGCGTTCACGCTCCTGGAGCTCATCGCCGTGCTGGTGCTGATCAGCACGGTGCTGGCCATCGCCGCGCCGTCGCTCCGCGGCTTCGTCCGGGGGCGGCAGACGTCCGACACGGCCGCTCGCATGCTCTCGCTGACCCACCTGGCACGCTCGCGGGCGATCTCCCAGGGCTGCACCTACCGCCTGAACTTCGACACCGAGGAGGGCATCTACTGGCTCACCGTCCAGGAGGGCGGGGCGTTCGTGGAGATCGAGGGCGACTACGGCCGGCACTTCCGCCTGCCCGTCGGCGTGTCGATCGCATTGGACGCGCCGTCGGACGAAGAGGAGCTCTCGTACGTTCGGTTCTACCCGGACGGCCGATGTGACGCGGCGACCATCGAGCTGGCGGGCGGCGAGGGAGACGTCCTTCAGGTGATCTGCCCGTCGGCGTCGGAGCGGTTCCGGATCATCTCGCCCACGGACGAGGAGAGGCTATGAGGGCCCCGCGGACATCCTCGCGACGGGCCCGGCGCGGACGGGCCTTCACGATCGTGGAGGTCCTGGCCACGCTGACGCTGGCCGCCATCGTCCTGCCGGTGGCCATGCACGGCATCCTGCTGTGCCTGGCGACGGCGGGGCACGCCCGGCAGCAGGCCCGCGCCGCCTCCCTCGCGCAGACCAAGCTCGCCGAGATCGTGGCCACCGGCGAACTGTACGACGCGGAGACGGAGGGCGACTTCGGCGAGGACCTGCCCCAGTACACGTGGGCCGCCCAGGTCAACGAGTGGGAGGACCCCAGGCTGGTCCAGGTGGACGTGGCGGTGATCTGGATCCGCCGCGGCCAGGAACGCTACGTCACCCTCAGCACGCTCGTCTACACGGGAAGCCCCAGTGAATAGCCCCCGCCGACATGCTCGCGCGTTCACGCTGCTGGAGCTGCTGGTCGCCACGGCGATGACGGCCGTGCTCGCCGGGTCGCTCTACGCGACGCTGCACGTCGCGTTCAAGGCGCGGCGCACCGCCTTTGCGGCTGTCGAGCAGGTGCGGACGGCGGAGTTGGCCGTCGAGCTGATCCGGGGGGACCTCGAGTCGTCGGTCGTGCCGCGGGGCATCCTGGCCGGGGCGTTCGTGGGCGAGGACACGACCGACGGGGCCGGGCGCCCGAGCGACGTGCTCATGCTGCACTGCACCGCCGACGCGGCCCAGGAGACGGAAGGCTTCGGCGACATCCGAATGGTGGAGTTCGCCTGCGAGCCGGCGGAAGACGGCGAGGGCACGATCCTCCTGCGGCTAGTCACGCTGAACCTGCTGACGACGAACGTCCTGGAGCCGGAGGAGGAGGTGCTCTGTCGCGGCCTGCGGTCGTTCAACCTGCGGTACTTCGACGGCGAGGAGTGGCTGGACAACTGGGATGCCGCCGTGGAGGACAACGTCCTGCCCCTCGCGGTGGAGGTCACGCTGGAGATGATCGGCGAGGACGACACGGCCGCGGACGGGACCGGATACTGGGTCTCGCGAGTCTTCCAGCTCCCGTGCAGTTCGCTCCTGCCGGGGCAACAGGTCGAGATGAGCCCGCTATGAGACCACCCATCGTGCCATCGCGCGGACAGCCCGGCAGGGGCTGCTTCGGCCTGCGGGCCGGGCCCCCGGGCCCCCGTGCGCGCCGGCGGCCCCCGCGCGGCACCGTCCTGATCGTCACGATGTGGATCCTGGTGGTCCTGGCGGGGATGGTGCTGGTCCTCGCCGGAGCGATGCGGATCGAAGGCGCGTGCTCGGCCAACCACGCCGCGCAGCAGCAGGCCGCCGCCATCGAGGGCGGCGCGATCCAGTACGTACTGGCGAGCCTGGACGGTCTGCAGGGGCGGGTCCCCACGGAGGCCGACATGCCCTCCCAGGGCGTCCAGGTCGGCGACGGGGCGTTCTGGATCGTCCGCCCGGACTACGAGGACGGGCGCGAGGAGGTCTACGGCGTCGTCGACGAGGCCTGCAAGCTGAACCTCAACACCGCCACGGAGGAGATGCTCTCGGCCTTGCCGGGCATGACGCCGGAGACCGCGGCGGCCATCCTGGACTGGCGCGACGGCGACAGCGACCTGACCGTCGGCGGGGCCGAAAGCGAGTACTACCTGCTCCTGCCCGACCCGTACGAGTGCAAGAACGCCCCGCTGGAGACGGTCGAGGAGCTGCTGCTGATCAAGCTCATGACGAGGGACGTGCTGTTCGGCGAGGACACCAACCGCAACGGGAGCCTCGACGAAAACGAGAACGACGCCGACGAGACCGACCCGCCGGACAACCACGACGGGACACTCGACGGCGGCATCTACGACCTGGTCACCGTCTACACCTCCGAGGCCAACACCACCGCCTCCGGGTCCCAGCGGGTCGACGTCAACCGGGCCCGGACGAGGGACCTGACCAACGTGTTCCAGAAGTCGGTCGCCAAGGAGCGGCTGGAGGACATCGTCAGGCGCACGCGTCTCGGTCGGCCGTTCCAGAACGTCCTGGACCTCTACTACCGCACGGGCCTGACGATGGAGGAGTTCGGGCCCATCGCCGATGAGCTCACCACGCAGAGCGGCAGGACCCTCCGCGGGATGATCAACGTCAACACGGCGCCGAAGCAGGTGCTGCTGAGCCTTCCGGGCCTGGAGGAGTCGGACGTCTCGTCGCTGATCTCGTCGCGATCGGCCGACAACGCCGACCGCACCAGCTTTGCCTGGGTCGCGGACGCCCTTCCCCAGGAGAAGGCCGTCGGCATCGGGAGCTATCTCACCGCGCGGTCGTACCAGTTTTCCGCCGACCTCGTCAGCGTCGCCGGCAACGGGCGGGCGTTCCGCCGGTGCCGGGTGGTCGTCGACGCGCGCGAGAGCCCCCCGCGGGTGGTCTACCGCCAGTCGCTGACGTCCCTGGGCTGGCCGCTGGCCCCGGAGATCCTGCTCGAACTGCGGGCCGGCGTGTCCGTCGAGCAGATGCTCGAGGACACCTACCAGGAGGTCCGGTAGCATGCTTGGGAAGCGCAAGATGCTCGGCCTGGCCGTGACGAGCCGTTCGATCACGGCCGTCGAGGTCGTCGCGGCGAACGGTGGCGGCCGGACCAGCCGCGCCGCCGAGTTCGTCTACCCCGACGGCGCCGGGCTCCAGGAGCCGGTCCCGCTGGGCAAGGCCTTGCGGCAGTTCCTCCGCCGGAAGGGGTTCTCCGCGTCGCGCTGCGTGATCGGCATGGAGGCCAACTGGCTGACGGCCCGGGCGAAGGAGCTTCCCGCGGGCGCGGGCGAATCGGTCCCGGAGATCCTCTCCCTGATGGTCGAGCGGGAGTTTGCCTCCGATCGCAAGGAGCTGGTGTTCGACTATGCCCTCGGGACGGAGACGGGGGGGGAGCGTTCGGCGCTGCTGGTGGCCGCACCGCAGCGCGTCCTGGACCAGCTCGCGGCGGTGGCGCAGGCCGCCGGCCTGACCGTCGCCCGGGTCACCGCCTCGACGATGGCGTTGGCGGGCTCGACCAACGGCTCGGCGGCGGAGTACCGGCTCGTGCTGCACCTCTTCGGTGGCGGCGCGGAGTTGGCGCTGCACTCCGACGGCGCCCTGCGCATGATGCGGCGGCTGCCCGTGTCCGTTCCGGCGGGCGCCGCGGCCGGGGAAGCCCCGGCCAACGGCTGGCTCAGCGATCTCACCGATCAACTCCGCCGCGTCGTCGCGCTGCTGCCGGGCGGGGAGTCCCAGGCGGAGGCGGCGCGGGAACTGCTGGTCTGGGACGAGGCAGGGCTCGACCCGGAGGCGTGCCAGGCCCTGTCCGAGCAGCTCGCGCTGCCCATCAGGCTCTGCAAGGGTCCCGACGGCCTGGAGCCGGCCGGCGTGCGATCCCCCTCGCCCGGCGCGCAGTTCTCCGCGGCGGCGGCGATGGCCCTGGACGCCCTGCGAGGACGCCCGCCGGCCGTCGACCTGCTCCATTCCCGCCTCGCCCCACGCAAGATGCTCGCCGTCGGCAGGAAGGTCGTCTGGGCGGCGGCCATCGTGGCGACCCTCATCGTCGCCGGGACGGTGCTGGCCCTCGACTGGCGCCGGGACAGCCTCGATGCCTCCCTCATGGCATCGAAGCTGCGCGACATGGCGGGCGATCTCGCCGAGGCCAAGGCCACCATCACCAAGGTGACCTTCGCCCGCCCGTGGTACAACCAGCGGCCGACCTACCTCGACTGCATGCGGGAGCTGGCCGTCGCCTTTCCGGAAGAGGGCCTCATCTGGACCACGAGCCTGGGCATCCAGGAGGACATGCAGGTTGTCTTCTCCGGCAAGGCCGTCAGCGAATCGGCCGTGCTGGACGTGCTCGACCGCCTCAAGGCCAACCCGAAGCTCGCGGGTGTCCAGCTGCTGTACACCCGCGACGCCGACCGGAGCGGGCGAGAGGTCGCCTTCTCCATGAGCTTCACCTTCGTTCAGCCGGATGGAACATGGTCTTCACCAAGCGTGAGAAAATCGTCCTTGGGGCGACGATAATCGCCCTGTGCGTGCTGGTGCTGGACGTCTACGTCCTGACGCCCCTGATGGCGCAGCGCTCCGCCGTCCAGGCCGACCAGGCGCGCCTGCTGGGCAAGCTGACCCAGGCCCGGAGCCTCCTGAAGCGTCGCCGGCTGCTCGGACGCAAGTGGCGCGGCATGCTCACCGACGGCATGAAGCGCGATCCCGCCGAGGCCGAAAGCCAGCTCCTCCGCGCCCTGCGCCGCTGGTCGTCCGAGGCGCGCGTGAGGCTCTCCTCCCTGCGACCCGAGCGCTCCATGGAGGAATCGCCGCTGCCCGAGATCACCGTCCACGCCGCCGGCACGGGATCGATGGCCGCCGCCTCGCGCTTGCTCTGGCGGATCGAGACGGCCAAAATCCCCGTTAAGGTCCGGATGCTCCAGCTCGGCAGCCGCAAGGACGGCACGGACGACCTGTCCCTTCACCTGAGAGTCTCCACGCTCTATTCTCCCGCGGGGCCGGCCTCGCCCAAGCAGGCCGCCAAACGCCGCGTGCCGGCACGAGGTGCCTCATGAACCGCTGGAATCCGTCGCCGGGCACGAAGCTGTTCGTCGCGGCCGTGGCAGGCTCGCTGCTGTGGGCCGCCTCCTGGCTGCCGGCCGCCAACGGGCGCGACGACTCCTGGGACGACTACCGCGTGCTCGTGGAGCGGAACATCTTCCTGCGCGACCGGCGTCCGCGACGTCGTATGCCTCCGTCGACCCGCCCGACCCGGCGCTCGCGCAGCGACAGCGACGACGACATCGCGCTGACGGGCATCGCCCGGCGCGACGGCGTCTTCGTCGCGTTCTTCGAGGACGTGCGGGAGGGCACGACCTTCCAGGTCCGCGCCGGGCAGCCCGTCGGGAAGGGCAAGGTGGCGGCCATCACGCTGGAGGGCGTGCAGTACGAGCGCGGCGAGGCGGCGAAACGGATCGGGGTCGGCCGGACGCTGACGGGCTTCGTGGCGGCCATCGTGACCGACCTGCCCCCCCCGAGCCCCCCGCCCACCCCGTCGGGGCCGGAACCCGCCTCGCGACCGAGCGGCGAGCCGACGACCGGCCCGGCGGGGCCCACGACGCAGCCGGCAACCGCCCCCGCGCGGCCGCCGGCGGGCGGCACCGGGGGAGGCGACCTGAAGAGCATCTTGGAGCGAATGCGCCGTCGGCGCGAACAGGAGCTACGGAGATGACGGATCTACAAGACCTCGGGCGCCGCCCGGGCGGGCGCAGCGCCGGCACGGACCGTTGGGCAGGTTGGCTGGCCGTGTCGGCCGTTCTCGTGATGGCCCTTTCGGCCGGGCCGGCCCGAGCCCAGGAGGCATCGACCCAGCCGGCGGCCACGAGCCAGCCGGCGGCTACGACCCAGCCGGCGGCTACGACCCAGCCGGCGGCCACGACCCAGCCGGCGGCTACGACGCAGCCGGGACCGACCACCGGCCCCAGCACCA
>CAZXOC010000089.1:21103-23685 GCA_964642165.1 uncultured Planctomycetaceae bacterium
ACGACCCAGCCGGCGGCTACGACGCAGCCGGGACCGACCACCGGCCCCAGCACCATGCCCGGGCAGAAGGGCCTCCTGATGAACTTCCGGGGCACCTCGCTCCAGGCCGTCCTGGAGTACCTCTCGGAGACGGCCGGGCTGGTCATCCTCAACGGCGCCGACACCGAAGGCCGCGTCACCATCTTGAGCCGCAAACGTGTCGACACGGACGAGGCCATCGCCCTGCTCGACACGATTCTCAAGGAGAAGGGCTACACCGCCATCCGCACCGGGCGGCTGCTGAAGATCGTCACGCTCGCCCAGGCGGTGAAGGAGAACCTGCCGGTCCACTCCGGCAGCGACCCGGACGACGTGCCGGTGTCCGACCGGCTGGTCACGCAGGTGATCCCGGTCCGGTACGCCGACGCGACGCGGCTGCGGACCGAGCTGGCCCCGCTCGTCAGCACGGGCGCGACCCTGACGGCCAACCAGGCCAGCAACTCGCTGATCCTGATCGACACGCAGACGAACATCCGCCGGATCATGCAGATCCTGAGGGCCCTGGACGCGCACATGGCCGGGGTGGCGGAGGTGAAGGTCTACCGGCTGGAGTTCGCCGATGCCACCAGCACGAGCCGGCTGATCACGGAGCTGTTCCGGCAGGACCAGAACCAGCGGGACAGCGGCGCGAGGGTGATCATGCCCTTTGGCCGATTCATGGGGGGCGACCGGGGCGGCGACCGCGGGCGAGGCGGCGACCGGGGCCGGGACGAGGGAGGCGCCCGCCAGCAGAGGGTCACCGCCACCGCCGACGACCGGACCAACACGCTGGTGGTCAGCGCCCCGTCGGACCTGCTCAAGGTCATCGACGGCATCGTCAAGGAGCTGGACTCCGACCCCACCGAGGAGCAGTCGGTGTTCATCTACCCGCTGAAGAACGCCGACGCGACCAACCTGGAGGAGGTGCTGAACCGGATCTTCTCCGAGACGCTCTCGACCACGGGGGGGCGCACGACGACCGGCCGCACCACCACCAGCTCCCGTTTCGGGGGCCGGGGTTCGTCGTTTGGCCGCAGCACTATGCTGTCGAGCAGCGCCGGCGCCGGGGCCGGCGACCTGGCGGGCCAGGTCTACGTCGTCGCGGATGAGGACACCAACTCCCTGATCATCCGCACGGCGGCGAAGCACGTCGAGCGCGTCAAGGAGATCCTGGCGGAGCTGGACCGCCCGATCCGGCAGGTGCTGATCAAGGTCCTGATCGCCGAGGTGACGCACGACAAGACGACGGACCTGGGGGCGGAGTTCTCCGCGCTGAACATCCGCGTCGGCAGCTCCACCAGCTCGATCGGCACGGACTTCGCCGTCGTCAGCCAGAAGGGCGGGCTCATCACCAAGGTGGTCGACGCCGACTACACCGTCACGCTTCGCGCCTTGGCGACCCTGGGCAAGCTCGACGTCCTGTCTCGCCCGTACATCCTCGCCAGCGACAACCAGGAGGCCTCCATCACCATCGGCAACGAGGTGCCCTTCATCCGGAACACCCGCACCACGGAGACGGGGCAGACCATCAACACGATCGAGTACGAGGACATCGGCATCATCCTGGTCGTCACCCCGCACATCAACCCCGAGGGCCTCGTCATCATGGACGTCGCGCCGGAGATCTCGACGCTCACCGGCGTGACCGTGCCCATCTCCGAGACGGTCGATGCTGAGGTCTTCGCCAAGCGGTCGGCCCAAACGCGCGTCGCCATCCGCAACGGGCAGACCATCGTCATCGGCGGCCTGATGGAGGACCGCATGACGGACACGATCAACAAGGTCCCCCTTATCGGGGACATCCCGCACATCGGGCACCTCTTCCAGCGGTCGATCAAGACCAAGGTCAAGACGGAGCTGCTGATCTTCCTCACGCCGCACGTGGCCGATGAGCCCGACAAGCTCCGGAAGATGTCCAAGAAGGAGGCGGCCGGAAACAAGACCATCCAGGGCGCGACGGGGACGGGGGCGTTCCAGGAACACATGAAGGGCATGCGGCGCGGCGCGACGACCATCGAGCCGGTGCGGGCTACGGTGCTGCCGGTCACGGCCACGTCGCGCCCCGCGGGGAAGAAAGATGGTCCCCGGCCGTAACGTCCGCGGTGCGTGGCTGAGCGTCTGGGCTGTCCTGGCGGCCCTGGCGGGCGGCTGCCAGCTGCCCCAGCCCGAGCCGCCCCGCCCGAGCGTCCGGGTCGATCCCTGCGCCGAGCGCCTCCACGATGTCTGCGGGCACCTGCTGCTGTACTACGCCACCCACAAGCGGCTCCCGCCGAGCCTGGACGCGCTGAAGGCCACCGGCCCCTTGCCGCTGTCGCCGCTGGTGTGCCCCGTGTCCGGCAAGCCGTACGTGTACGATTCCCGCGGCCTGGCGATCCCGGACCGCCCGGGGCGACTGGTGCTCTACGACGCCGAACCGAGCCACTCGGGGATGCGGTGGGGGATCATGGTGAAGCGGCCGGAAGGCGGCGCGATCATGACCGGCGTCACCCAGGTCACCGAGAAGGAGATGGCCGCCGCCACCCCAGCGCCCGAGCTCGACGGCGATCGATGAGCCGCTGACCGCC
>CAZXOC010000090.1:0-23682 GCA_964642165.1 uncultured Planctomycetaceae bacterium
GCCGCCGCGGGCAGATGGCTGTCCAGGCTCGCCACGAGGTCCGCGCGGAAGGCCTCCAGGAACTGCGCCACCTGCACGAGCTCGTCGCCCACCATCGGCAGCGTCGTGCTGAAGACCTCCGCGTCCAGGGCCGCCTGGAGGGTCTGCAGCAGCGTGTCCATCCCCGGCACGACCACGCCGAGGTTGTCCAGGAGGTCGATCACGTCAAACTGCGAGGCGATATCGGGCGCGGTGATGGTCACCGATCCGGCCAGGCCGTCGAGGAAGTCCGCCAGGCTGGGAATGTCGATGACCAGGTGATTGGCCGGCGGGGCGCCGCCCAGCGGTGTGGCGGGGTCGGGGAAGTAGATCGGCAGCGTGGCGTCGGCCGCGCCGGCAACGGCCACCGTCGCCGTCAAAGCGCCCAGCTCCGCCAGCGTGTAGCGATGGTCGACGGTGTCTTCGGGCAGGCTGACGTCGAACGTGGCCGGGGCGCTGCCGCCGCCGGCGCCGTCGGCGTCCAGCGTCAGCGACCCGTTGACGATGTGCAGCGACAGCGCGCCCACCGGCGCCTCGAAGTGGATGCTCGATGCGTTCACCCGCAGCGTCAGATCCATGCCCGTGGTGTCGCGGACGAACGGCTCGGGGTCGGCCGGGTTCGTGAGGTCCAGGCCCAGCGCCAGCACGACGGATGCGTTGGCCGTCACGCTCAGGCTCGTCGAGCCCGTCACGTCCGCCAGGGCCTCGACGTTGTCCAGGTTCTCCACCCCCCCGCTGACCAGCGCGACCAGCGAGGCGACGTCCAGGTTCAGCGACATCGTGTCCGAGAAGGACGTCTGGGCTGTCACGTCGATCAGGACCTCGTCCCCGGAGACCGTCACGTCCACCAGGCTGCTGTAGCTGGGGAGGCCCAGCACCTGCTTGATCTTGGCCTCGACGGTCTGGAGCGTGGCCTGGGGGTCGGCCTCCAGGCCGGCGATCATGGCGTCCAGCTCGGCCGCGTACTGCGTCAGCGCGCTCGCATCGATGTTGATGAACGGCACGGGCTGGGCCAGCTCGCCCGACGCCGCCAGGGCGTTCATGTAGTCCCGCGCGCCGCCCAGGACGTCCAGGAAGTCGCCGTACGTCACGTCCGTGAACGCCAGCAGCGGGTCCATGTTCGTGTACGTCAACGCGGCGGGGGCCGCCTCGTCGAACGCCGGCAGGTGGATGTCGATCGTCGGGTTCGGCGGCAGCGTCCCGAGCAGGTTGCCCGGTACGGCGATGCTCTGGAGGCTGACGTCCAGGGAGCCCGTGACGGTCGGGGTCGTCGCCACGGCCGCCGGGTCGCCGATGGCGCTGCTGATGAGTGCCGGCAAGGTCAGGCGCCCGCCGGGCGTGCCGGACGTGTCGGTCAGCTCCACGGCGACCTCGCCGTGTCCGCTGCCGTTGCCGCCGCTGATGGTGATCCCCAGGAAGCCGAACTGCCCCGAGCCGCGGAACGTCGCGGCCGCGAGGTCCACGCGCTCCGTCAGCGCCGCACCTTCGAAGAAGATGTGGTCCGAGATGGTCTCGCCGGCCTCGACGGCCGACAGGTCAAAGCCGACCGTCAGCTCGACCGTCGCCTCCCCGGTGAGGCTCAGCGACCGCGTGGGGCTCAGCGAGGTCAGCGGGGTCAGGTCCGCGCCGCTGGAGTCCCAGGAGGCCGTCTGCGGCGAGAAGCCCTCCGTGAAGGCAAGGTCGAACGTCAGCTCATCGCTCGCCGGATCGTAGGCCGGGTTGATGGCGGACAGGTCGACCCCCAGCGCCGCGGCCAGCGCGGCGGCGAAGCCCTGGGCACTGTCCCACGCGCCCGAGGCCAGCGGCGTGGTCACGCGACCGTCGAAGGCCGAGGCCAGGTCGACCAGCTCCCCGACGGTCGCGTCGGCCACCAGTGGGACGTCCACGACGAACAGGTCGGAGTCGCCGAACCGCCCGAGCTGCGCGGCCAACTGGCTCAGGGCGGTGTTGACGTTGTCGGCGTTGATCGTGCCGAAGTTGTCCAGCTCCCCAAAGCCCGTGAAGACGTACGCCGCCGCGGGGTCGGCGAACAGGTCGGCGTCGGTGACGGCGATCCCCGCGTCCGCCACGAACGTGCCGATCTCGGCGTGGACGGGCAGGGAGGCGTTCGCCGAGCCGCCGGCCGTGGGCGTCAACAGCGCCTCCAGGCTCGTCCCCTCCAGCTCCCCCAGCGTGACGTTGCCGTCGGCGTCGGGGTCCACGAGCGCCAGGACGACGTCGGCGTCGAGGTTGACCGTCCCGCCGGCGACCTCGCCGTCCAGGAAGCCCGCCCTCAGGTCGAACGCCAGGTCCGCGTCGCGGTTCACGTCGGCGCGCAGCGACAGGTCGTTCACGCGGATGAAGAACGCCTCGTCGCCGGGCAGCCCGGGGTAGAGGTCGAAGCCGAACGTGAGGTCCAGGTTCAAACCGGTGACCAGGTCCACCGCGGCGGCGGGGTCGAGGACCAGGCCGTGGACGTCCCCTTCGGGGCCCAGGTCGATGGGAACCGAGGCGGTCCGGGTGGCCTCGAGCGTGAGGTTGAACTGAAGCTCGACCGCGCCGGCGTCGCCGGTCAGCGCCCCGCCGGACACCGAGGCGGGGTCCACCACGACCGTCAGCCCCCCCGCCGTCACCGAGAGGCTCCGGAGGACGGCCACCAGCTCGTCGGTCGTCGGCGTGACGTCCGCGGCGAAGTAGTCGAACGCCGGTTGGGCCAACCGCGTCTGGAGGATGTCGGCCATGTCCAGCGCCTCGCCGATGCTCGTGCCGACGATGGGCAGGGCCTGGCCGACGGCCTGGAAGCCCTCGATGTCACCGGCCCACTCGGCGACCCCCTCGAGCCCATCGGACAGTGCCTGCTTCTGTGCCTCGACGATGGGGCTGTCCAGAAGGGTCAGGGCGCCGTCCAGCAATAGGCGCGGCTCCAGGGATTCCAGCAGGGGGTTTTTCGCAGGTGGCATGGGATCACTCCGAGACCGGGTTGAGCGAGCGTCGCGCATCGGTCGTCCTGCAAAGGACTTGACGGTCTAGAGACTCGAAAGCAAGCGTGCGCAGGAGCAGACCGGGGCTTCGAAGGAACCTCGCTTCCTCTCCTTTGCAGAAGGGATTATACGGCTTTCCGACCGCGCGAACAAGCCCCAAGTACCCCCTTTATCAGCCTCCGTGGAGCCATGAATCAGAGAAAGTCCGATGGACGCCTTCGGCCGGGAGCCCTACGGCCTGGCCGCCTCGACCGTGAGCTGATCGCCCCGCGGAAGGACGACCGGTCGGGCCAGTTGCACGCGGACCTTGCCCGCCTCGAGAACCTGCGCTGCGACGTTGACGGCCTGGCCACCGGCGCGGACGGCGATCTTCGCTCCCTTCAGCGCCGGCGGAAGCACGATGTCGATCGCCGTCAGCCGGAGGCGACCCCAGCGAACCGCGATGGTGTTGGTCTGCGACGCAGCCGTGCGCTTCTGCTCCAGCGTGCCCCAGCCCTCCGCGGCGGTAAACGCGCAGCGGAAGTCGTCCGGCGTGACTCGCGGCGCGAAACCGATGCGTCCGGCCGGGCCGTCGTACTCGAAGCCCGCCAAGCCCAGCAGGCAGCCCCACGAGGCCAGCGCACGGGCGTAGTGGTCGCCGCACTCGACCTCGTTCCACGGGTTGCGCTTCTTCGCGTCGTACCGGTCGTGAACGGCGCGAACGATGGTCAGGGCCTCGTCGAGGCAGTCTTCGTAGATGAGCCCGGCAGCCGCCTGGTACTCGATGCCCGTCCAGACCTCGTTGCGGTACCGGACCCCGCTGCCCTCCAGGTGCCGGCTCTTCGGCCAGGTGCAGATGAACAGCCCCGCCTCCCCCGGCACGGCGAAGACGCGCTCCGCGCGGTGGATCTTGTTCTGCGGCCCGACGTCCGGTGCCCAGTTGTACTTGAAGACCGCCCGGATACCCTTCCCGACGGCTTCCTTGGGATACACGTACCCCAGGGAGAGCTGGTGAGCCCAGTTCTGCCCGAAAAGCTGGTCGGCCAGGCAGCCGGGCCCGTACTGATGCTTCGGGTGCTTCGTCAGGTCCACCTTTTGGATGAAGTATTCGCCGTCGAAGAGCTCCTGCATGGTCTTGCGGCTGCCGGCCTCGAACGCCTTGCGGCAGCGGGCGGCGAAATCGTCGTCCTTGGCGACCTTGGCCATCTCCTCCATCGCCCGCAGGGCCGCAAGATACAGCGACCCGACGAATGTGTTGGGGCCGTGGAAGTTGATGTCGAAGGTGTTGTGCTGGCTGTTGGTGATCCAGCCGTCCTCCGCGCCGTCGGTGGCGTCCTGGCGCATGAGGAAGAGCGTCGCCTTGCGGACCTTCGGGTAGACCTTCCTCAGGAAGGCGTCGTCGGCCGACATGAGGTGCTCGCGGTAGGTCTTGAGGACCGTGCCGCACTGCCCGTCGGCGGCGTAGGCCCGGTTGCTGCGGAAGCCCACCAGCCCGCTGGCGTCGTCGAAGCCCTCGCCGAAGTCCTGCATCGTGCGGATGCTCCGCTCCAGCGAGGGGAAGAGCCGTCCCATCGCCTGCTCGTAGTTCCACACGTGCGTGCAGGTGCCGGCGCAGCAGCCGACGCCCTCCCAGGCCCAGAACCGGCCGTTGGCCCACCACTGCACGGTGTTGGTCGCCAGCGTGGAGACGGGCATGTGCAGGCGGTCAAGCAGCCAGTGCGGCAGCGTCGAGTCGTAGTACGTGTCGTGCCAGAGCTGCGTCTCGCCCGCCAGGCGCTCGAAGTGGTCGGCCACGTGCCGCGCGACGTCCTCGGCGCTCTGGAACCGCGTGGCGTAGAAGTGGCCGCGCTTGTGGTTCGGGAAGTGCCACGCGACGACGAAGTCCGCCGAAGCCGTCGCGCCCGGATCGAGCGGGACCACCCGGGCCAGGGCCCCACACACCGGCCCGCTGTCGGACGGGCCCCGGCGGCTCAGCTTGCCGTCCGGGGCGAAGAGCTTCGCCGGCAGCGGGCCGGCGGCGATCGCCCCGGAAGAGAGCGTCCCCGAGGCCGGGCCCAGAACGGCCAGGCCCATGGTTCCGAAATCGGGCAGGTCCTTGAGGTCGGCGGTGCTCGCCCGCGGCAGGTCCGAGAACTCGATGTGGTCGACGTTGATGTGCCCCCAGGGGCCCGAGGCGCGGTCGACGATCTCGATGTGCGCCTTCTTGCCGGCGAACGGCCGGACCGACCAGACGTGGGGAATCAGCCGTTCGACGCGCCGGCCCGTCGCCGTGCGGACGACCTTGCCGCCCACCACCAGGTTGATGCACGTTCTGCCCGCGTCGTTGCCGGCGCCGACGAGGAAGTTGATGAACGGGCGCTCGATCGTGAACGCGGGCGACGTGAGCTTGCCGTGCGGCTCGTCCTTGCCCAGGTACGTGTTGACCAGCCCTTTGCCCCGAAAGCCGCTGACGGCCTGCTGGAACGGCAGCGTGCCGCGGGCGGGGCCCTTGCCGAACGCCTTGCCCTCGACCTTCCAGTCGCCGTAGTCCGTGCCCTCGAAGTCGGCGAAGACAACGGGCTTGCGCACGACCGTGGGCGCGGGGGCCGGCTTCGCCGCCAGACCCACCCAAGCCATGCCCTCTCGGCGAGACTCCGTGCTGACCGGCTGGGCGTGCGTGCTCTGGCGGTTGTGGAAGAGCACGGCGTTCTCCAGCCAGCCGGCGAGCGTTGCCTCGACCTTCTGCCTGCCGGTGTTCCTCAGCGTGAAGCGCAGGACCGTCGCCGGCAGGCCGGAGTCCGGCGCGTTCAGCGGAATGAACGGCGAGAAGGCCTTCATGGTCACGTCCACGCCGAGGGCCGGGTCGCGGTACTCGACCGCGGCGATGGGGTACTCGCCCACGAAGCGGACGTCCTGGACGCCGTTGGCGTCCAGCCGGCGGACGACCGTCCGCTTCCCGGTCGCCACGCGCAGGGCGAAGCCCTGCTCGATGCGCGCCTCCGGCTGCCACTTGCGGTAGCAGCGATGGCCGTACCCGGTGTTGACGTGCTTGTTGAAGACGGCCCAGTGCCTCAGGCGCCCGTCGCCGCCGAGATAGACCTGCCCCGCGCCGATCCCCCCCACCGGCATGCCGATGGGAACCAGCTCCTTGCCGCGATGCACACGAGGGGCGCCCTTCTCATACAGCGCCTTGACCCACGCCGGGTCGAGCTTCTTGTCCACCGGCACGAGGTGGTCCTTCATGAGCTCCTGCCCCGGCGCGGGCATCTGCACCACCAGAAGAACCACCAGCGCGCTTGCCGCAATCCCACGTGTTCGCGAACGAGCCATTGTTCTCTCCCGCCGAACGCCCCGGCCCGGCGCCGCCGGGGCCCTGGACTGATCAAGCCACCGGTCCCTTCCTCGAGGGGTCATTCTTCCTTGCACGGACCGCCGAAAACCGCACGATACGGATTCAACTGCCCCGGTGTTACGGCGTCAACAAGGAGCACGAGAAATGCCCAAGGCCAAGCAGCACAGGAAGACCGCAGCCGAGAAGGACCGCGCCCGGCGGATGAAGTGGTGGCACGAGGCCCGCTTCGGCATGTTCATCCACTGGGGCCTGTACGCCCAGCTCGGGCGCCACGAGTGGGTCATGAACCGCGAGCGCATCGGCGTCCGGGACTACGAGAAGCTCGCCGCCACGTGGAAGCCCAAGCCGCGCCCGGCGCGCGAATGGGCCCGCCTCGCCCGCAAGGCCGGCATGAAGTACATGGTCATGACCACCAAGCACCACGAGGGCTTCTGCCTGTGGGACACCGCCCAGACCGACTACAACGCCGTCCGGCACGGCCCGGGGCGAGACCTGGTGGCCGAGTACGTCGACGCCTGCCGCGAGTTCGGGCTGCGGATCGGCTTCTACTACTCGCTGATGGACTGGCACCACCCCGACGGCGCCCGCTGCGCCAGGAGCGAACCCGCCCGAAGGCGCTTCCTCGACTTCACCCGGGGCTGCGTCCGCGAGCTGATGAGCAACTACGGCAGGATCGACATCCTGTGGTACGACGTGTCCTGGCCGCTGCCCGACGCCGCCGCCTGGGAAAGCCGCAAGATGACCCGCATGGCCCGCAAGCTCCAGCCGCACGTCCTCGTCAACAACCGCGCCAAGCTGCCCGAGGACTTCGGCACGCCCGAGGAGCACATCCGCGCCGAGGATGCCGGGCGGGCCTGGGAGGCCTGCATGACCTTCAACGGCTCCTGGGGCTACATGCCCTACGCCCCGCCGGAGGACTGGCACACCACCCGCAAGGTGCTCGACATGGTCCGTCAGGTGACGGCCGGCGGGGGCAACCTCCTGCTGAACATCGGCCCCGCGCCCGACGGCTCGGTTCCCCCGGAGGCCACCGAGCGTCTCGTGCCCGTCGGCAAGTGGTTGGCCAAGAACGGGGAGGCGGTTTACGGCCAGGTCGACCGCGCGGACGGCTTCGAGTGGGGCCCGCTGGGCCAGTGGACCCGCAAGGGCAAGGTCGGCTACCTGTGGGTCAGCCGCTGGCCCGGCCGCGAGATCGCTCTCGGCGGCTTCCGCAGCAAGCTCAGGAGGGCCAGTTTCCTGACCACCGGCAAGGCGATCAACTTCTCGCAGAAGGGCAACCGCCTGGTCCTCACGGGCCTGCCGAAGAGCAGCCCCGACAAGATCGCGGGCGTCACCGTCCTGAAGCTGGAGTTCGCCTCGGCGCCCAAGCAGCAACTCGGCGCCGGCTGCGTGGTGCTGTAGCAGGAGCCCGCAGACGGCGGTCTGCTGACAAGCGGCCGGGGCAGCCCTGGCGAGCCGAAACCGGCTGACCAGCGCCTTGTTGAAGTCCGAGATAGACTGCGGGCGGCGGGTAGACCCAGTCGCCCGGGCTTGGAGAGCGCAGCAATGAGTAGAAGCAAGAAGCTGACGCGGCGTGGGTTCCTGGGGCGTGCTGCGGGGGCGTTCGGGGCCGCAGCGGCGGGGCCGTATGTGCTGACCAGCGGTGCGCTGGGTGCGCCGGGCAGGCCCGGGGCGAACGACCGGATCGGCCTGGGCTTCATCGGCATCGGCAACATGGGCGGCGGGCACCTGGGCGGGCTGGCCGGAAACAAGGACTTCCAGATCCTCGCCATCAGCGACGTCAAGGCCCCGCGCGCCCAGTGGGGCAAGGACCTCGTCGAGAAGCGCTACGCCGGCGACAAGTCCCGCGCCGCGTTCCGGGGCGCCCGCTACAAGGGGTGCGATCTGTACAACGACTTCCGCGACCTGCTGGCCCGCGACGACATCGACGCCGTCCTCGCCGCCCCGCCCGACCACTGGCACGCCACCGTGGCGGTCCTGGCCATGCGGGCCGGCAAGGACGTCTACAGCGAGAAGCCCCTCAGCCTGACCATCCGCGAAGGCCGGCAGATGGTCGACGCCGCCCGCCGCCACGGCCGCGTCTTCCAGACCGGCAGCCAGCAGCGCTCCAGCGGTAACTTCCGCCAGGCCTGCGAACTGGTCCGCAGCGGCTACATCGGCGATCTCAAGCAGGTCAACGTCGGCATCGGCGGGCCGAGCAGCGATCGCTACTACCCGCCCCAGCCGATCCCCGAGGGCGTGGACTGGGACCGCTGGCTGGGCCCGTCGCCCTGGCATCCCTACAACGCCGAGCGGATCAGCGGCAACTACGGCGGCGGCTGGCGGCTCGTGCGGGACACCTCCGGCGGCATGATGACCGATTGGGGAGCCCACCACTTCGACATCGCCCAATGGGGCCTGGGCATGGACGGCTCGGGGCCGGTCGAGGTCATCCCCCCGAACCTCTCGGAGACCAAGCGCCTGACGTACGTCTACGCCAACGGCGTCCCCATGATCCACGGCGGGGCCAACGGCATCCTCTTCACCGGCACGAAGGGCAAGGTGGAGGTCAACCGCGGGCACCTTCGGACCTGGCCCGAGTCGCTCAAGAGCGTCCAACTCCGCCCCGACGACGTGCACCTGTACCGCAGCCCCGGCCATCAGCAGGACTGGATCAACTGCATCCGCAATCGCCGGCGCCCCATCTGCGACGTCGCGATCGGGCACAGCTCGGTGACCGTCTGCCACCTGGGCAACATCGCCTGGTGGCTGGGCCAGTCGTTCCGATGGGACCCGAAGGCCGAGCAGATCACCAACAACCCCCAGGCCGCCCGCTGGCTGGACCGGCCCAAACGCGAGCTCTACGCGTGGATCTGACGCTGGGACGTCCGTTCCCGCAAGGCAGGCACGGCGCCCGGCTGCCGGACAGGCCGAGCCCCCACGTGAGACACGCTTCGAGAAAGGGAACCAGGAAGATGATGAGTCGCTGCCTGACATACGTTGCGGTTGGGGCGCTGTGGGCGGCTTCGGCGGCCCCCGCCGCCGCCGATGACGCGAGAACCGCCAAGGCCATCCACACCGTCCAGAGCTGGAAGTACGGCGAGAAGGCCGACGACCTGAACTATCTCGCCGACCAGGTCGTCGAGGCCGCCCGGGAGCCGGCCAAGCGCCAAGCCATGGAGCGGCGCATGATCGACGCCCTGGCCGGCGCCAAGACGCGCGGCGGGAAGGCGTTCTTCTGCCGCCAGCTCGTCGTGATCGGCACCGAGGCAGCCGTGCCGCAGCTCGCCAGGCTCCTGACCGACCCGGAATCCTCCCACATGGCCCGGTACGCCCTGGCGCGCATCCCCGGCAAGGCGGCCGACGAGGCCCTGCTGAAGGCCCTGGCCGCCGTGGATGAGAAGCTCAGGGTGGGCATGGTCTACTCGCTCGGGCGCCGCCGCTGCCGGCAGGCCGTCGGCACCATCGTCCCGCTGCTTGCCAGCAGGAACGAGGACCTTCTCGTCGCGTCGCTGGTGGCGCTGAGCCGGATCGACTCCGAGCAGGCCGTCGCCGCCGTCGCCCGGGCCCGCGCGACCGTCCCGGCGAAGATCAGGCCCGCCGCCACGGCCGCCTACCTCGACTGCGCCAAGCGCCTCGCCGAGGCCGGACGCGCGAGCGACGCCGTCGCGATCTACCGGAAGCTCTTCCGCCCGGCCGAGCCGACGATGTGCCGCATCGCCGCCCTGAAGGGGCTCGTGGCCGCCCAAGCGGGCGAGGCCGCGGCGCTCGCCCTCGCCGCCATGGGCGACAAGGACCCCGAGGTCCGCGAGGCGGCCGTCCCCACGCTGCGGAACGTGCCCGGCCCCCAGGTCACGAAGGCCATCGTCGCGGAGCTGCCCAAACGGGACGAGAAGGTGCAGGTCATGCTGCTTTCGGTGCTGGCCGACCGGGGCGACAAGTCCGCCCTGCCGGCCGTCGTCCGGGCCGCAACGACCTCGAGCCTGCCCGTGCGCCTTGCCGCCCTCGACGCCCTGGCCAAGCTCGGCGATGCGTCGGTCGTGCCGATGCTGGCCCGGTGGGCCGCCGAGGGCGGCCCCCGCGAGGTGAAGGCAGCCGCCCGCAACGCGCTCGACCGCCTCGAAGGCAGCCGCATCAACGCGGCCATCGTCAGGGCGCTGACCTCGACCGACGCTTCCGTCCGCGCCGAGCTGGTCCGCTCGCTGGCCGCACGCGGGGCCGGCGAGCAGACGGCGGCGGTCCTGAAGGCCGCCGAAGACGAGGACGCCGGCGCGCGAACCGAGGCGATGAAGGCCCTCCGCACGCTGGCGCAGGCCAAGCACGTTCCGGCCCTCGTGGAGCTGCTCGTCCGCGCGCGCGACAGCAAGGTCCGCGGGGAGGCTGAGAGTGCCGTCGTCGCCGCGGCGAGGAAGATCGACCGCGGCAGCCCGGCCGCCGCGCCGCTGCGCGCGCTGAAGGCCGCCCGCGAGCCGGCCGTCCGCGCGTCGCTGGTCCGCGTGCTCGGGCGCATCGCCCACGACGACGCCCTCGGCAGCCTGGTGGTCGCCGCGCGGGACGCCGACGCCAACGTCAAGGACGCCGCCGTCCGCGCCCTGGCCGACTGGCCGACGGCCGAGCCCGCCAAGGTCCTGGCCGGCATCGCCGCCGACGAGGCCGCCACCCAGACCCACCGCGTCCTGGCGCTCCGCGGCTACATCCTCATGGTCCAGAAGCAAACCGACGCGTCCGACGAGCAGATCCTCGCCGACTACGAGAAGGCCCTGGCGATGGCCGACCGGGCGCAGGAGAAGCAGCTCGTCCTCTCCAAGCTCGGCGAGTTCCGGCACCGCGGCGCGCTGAAGATCGCCCGGCGCTGCGCGCAGGACCCGGCCCTGAAGGGCGCCGCCGAGGCGGCCGTCCAGAAGATCGAGAAGCTCCTGTCCGCCCCCGCGATGGTGACGGCTTCGCACAACGCCGGCACGGCCAAGAATGCCATCGACGGCGACGCCGGCACCCGCTGGGACACGGGCGCGGCGATGCGCGGCGGCGAGTGGTTCAAGCTCGACCTCGGCGAGGTGAAGCGGATCGCCGGCCTCGTGCTCGACACGAAGGGCTCCGGCGGCGACTACCCTCGCGGCTACGAGGTCTACGTCGCCAAGGGCTCTCTCGCCCGGGGCACGCTCGTGGCCAAGGGCAAGGGGACCGGGCCGGTCACCGAGATCAAGTTCGACAGGCCCGTGGCCGGGAAGACCATCAAGATCGTCCAGACGGGCCAGACCGGCGGCCTGTACTGGTCCATCCACGAGCTGGAAGTGAAGTCCCAGCCGCTGGAGGAGTGAGCTGCCGCGGGCGGCGAGGCGGCTCCGAAACCCCTTCCCAAGTCGCCGGGCAGGCGGTATCCTCGGATGCAGATCGGGCGCCCGTAGCTCAGTCGGATAGAGCAGCGGTCTTCTAAACCGCAGGTTACAGGTTCGAGTCCTGTCGGGCGCGTCCGCGGTCGGCTTTCTGACCGGTCGCCTGCGGCTGGGTCTCGCCCTGTCGGGGAACTCGCGGGCCTGCCGGTTTCGTGGCCGTCCCGCTGGCGCGGGAAATGCTTGACAACTCGCGCGGGTCGATTACAATGCGCGTGGGTCGCAGGTACGCTCCTGCGGGAAGGTGTCATCCGCGTGGCTCTTGGGAGGAGGAAGCACCATGCCCCACTTGGCTCGCTCTCTGGCGGCGCTGCTTGTGGCTCTCGGCCTGGGCTCCAGCTCGTCGGTCGCCGGCGACCTCTACTGGACCGACAAGGAGGACTACCGCATCCGCCGGGGCGACACCGACGGCAGCGCGCCGCCCGTCGTCCTGCTCTCCCGGGCCGACGGCCTGGGCATCCCGCAGGGCATCGGCCTGGACCTGGCCGCCGGCAAGATGTACTGGGCCGACAGCCTCCACGACAAGATCCAGCGGGCCAATCTCGACGGCTCCGACGTGCAGGACCTCGTCACCACGGGCATGACCTTCCCCGCCGACCTGGAGCTCGATCTGGACGGCCGGAGGATCTACTGGACGGATACGTCCCAGGGAGAGATACGGTGTGCCGACCTGGACGGCGACAACGTGCAGGTGCTCTACAGCGGGCTGGACGTGCCCTATTACTTCGAGCTCGACACGGCCGGGGGCAACATCTACTGGGCCGAGAACGATGACGAAGTGATTCACATCTCCAGGATGGACGGAAGTGGGCACGTCGGGTCCCTGGACGTCGGGCTGGATCGCATCCGCGACGTCGGGCTGGATCTCGCCGACGGCATGATCTACTGGGGAGAGCGTACCAGCAGCACCGTCCTGCGCTGCCACCTGGACGGAACGGGACGGGACGTCCTCTTCGACAGCGGCGACGGACTGGACCGGCCCCACGGGATGACACTCGACATCCCTTCGGGCATGATCTACTGGACCGACACGAGGACCTACTCCATCAACCGCGGCGCGATGGACGGCAGCGGGTCGGTGAGGCAGCTCTACACGGGACTGGTCAGCCCGTGGGACGTCGAGTTCGCCGTCCCCGAGCCCTGCTCGGTCGTGCTGGCCGCCGTCGCCCTGGTGCCCTTGCTGGTGAGGCGGAGACGGTCTCGGTCCTCGTGAGGCGCCGGCGCAGCCGGCCGAGGCCGCCGCAGCGCCCGGACCGATCCCCTCCGAAGCCCCCCGGGGTGCCCAATGCCGCCCGCGAGGCCGCCCGGCAGGCGAAGGTGCCCGCAGGGCCAGGGCCCTACTCGCTGCTGGGTCTCTTGCGCCCGGCGTGTACGGCCGTCACGGCACACACGCCGCCCAGGAACCGCCGTCGCGTCACTCGGATGGCCATCCCGGGCCCCGCCGGTCACCGGGCTTTGCGGCGGTACTCGTACATGGGGTAGCCCACCTCGCGGACGGCGGCGATCGTCTCCGGGTACGGGACGTCGGCCACGTTGACCAGGCCGATCTGGTAGTTCTCGCCGTCGCCCCGGCCGGTGGTGGCCTGGTCGCCGTACTGGAACCAGTGCGCGCCGACGTAGTACGGATTGGCCATGGCCCCGCGGACGTACTCGCGGTACTTCCGTGCGCGGTCGAGCTGGTCCTTCGTCGCGCGCAGGCCCGTGTGGAACATGCCGCGGTCCAGGGCGCCGAAGTGGAACTCGCCGACGATGACCGGCTTGTCGATCCCCGCCGGCAGGGGCTTGTCCGGCACGCGGTAGGCGTAGAAGTTGAAGCTGACGACGTCGCAGGACTTCGCGGCGGCTCGCACGGCCCGGTCGTTGCGCCAGGCGAAGCGGCAGCCCAGGTAGAGGTTGTCCGGGGCGGCGCGCCTGCACTCCTCGCGGCAGATGCGGAAGTACGTCTCGGCGGCGTGCGTGTAGAACGCGCGGAGGTCGGCGCGGGCCTTGCCGCGGTCGGGTGCCTCGCGCCCGGCGAGCAGCGCATCCCACGAGGCGTGCTTCGCGCCCCAGGCGGCGTTGAGCTTGCCGATCGACGCGTACCTCGCCTTCAGGTCGGCGACGAAGGCCTTCTTGGCCGGCTGGTCGGGCGGGGAGACCAGCGCCGCGACGCCGAGCGAGTCCTCGCCGCCCCAGCCCAGCTCGTTGCCGACGAAGTAGCCGATGCACCACGGGTCCCCGGCCGAGCGGCCCTTCTCCCCCGCCATCCGCTTGCGAAGGGCAGCGCGGAAGCCCTCGTGGAAGACGTCGGGGAACTTGCCCCAGTAGCCGCTGCTGCCCTCGATGCTCGGCGAGCCGAAGTGGACGGCCACCACGTACGGCGTCCTGCGCTGGAGGTAGATGCGCGAGTCCGACCAGTTGGCGATGGTGTTCATGCCCCAGCTTCGCAGGCGGCGATGGCTCATCACGGCGTTCTTGCCTCGCCAGTTCCTCCCCCATTTCCGGAGGAGGTTGGCGCTGCTGAAGTCGTAGGTCTCGTAGCGTCCCTTGCCCTGGTAGTACCCGTGCGGCGCCCACGAGCCGCCGCCGTAGAACGCCGCGAAGGGCGAGTCCTTCCCCGGCAGGCTGCGGAAGTAGCCCTTGCGCTCGGTGATCGGCGTCGTGGCGTGCCCGGCATGGACGCAGTCCGTGCCGTGCGACCAGAACAGCCGCCCCTCGGGGTCCACCAGCCACCACTTGCCGGCGTGCTTCGCGGGGCGGAAGAAGCCGGTGGCCTCGAGCTTCGGCCCGGCCGCCCAGCCGCCCCACTTGTCCCAGCCCTCGGGAGCGGGACGGGCGGCGAGGTCCTTCCCCTCGGCGGCGATGAGCTGTTTGTACTCGTCGGCCGAGTGGAGCTTGCCCGGCCAGTCGGCGTGGACGTACTGCCCGAACTCGTCGATGAACGGGAAGAAGTCCTTGGACGACTTCGTCACGACGCGCCCCTCGGCGCGGATGTTGTCGACGGCAAAGACCTGGTCGGCCTTCGGCTGGGGCGCGAAGACGAGCACCTGGGTGACGTTGGTGGGGTCCAGCCGCCCCGCCGCCCCCGGCGTGCCGCGCATGCCGACGATCTTGACGGGGGGCGTCAGTCGGAACGGCGTGCTCGTGAACTCCACGCTCAGCGTGCCGCTCTTGCCGCCGTCCAACTGGATGCTGCCGGTGACGCAGTTCTTCTGCCCGTCGGCGCCGGGGTTGTCCACGCGAAGGCAGACCGTCGCGCTGCCGGCGCCGAGGTTCCGCACGTCCATCTTCACGCGCCGGTACGTCGAGAGGTCCCACTTGCCCTTCGGCGCCTTGATCGTGATCCCCGGCCAGGGCTCCCTGTGCCCCGTCTCGATCCGCAGCGCCTTGCCGCCTCCCGCAGCATCCACGAGGCCGAACTTCGCATCCGCATTCACCGACGCGAGCCTCAGCACGCCGGCGTCCTCGAAGTCGAACATCACGAGCGGCTTGTCGCCCTCGGCGCCCGGCGCAGGCAACGCGCCCGCAAACCGCCCGAGCAGCCCCGCGGCGATCACGAGGTGCGCAACGTGTCGGTGTCCGTTCATGACGGGTCGCCCTTTCCATGCCGGAGGCGGTCCGGCGCCTGACACACATCATTGCCTGCCGACGCGGCTGTGGCAAGCCCGCGCAGGACGACCCGCGGCGTCGGCACGGGCAGCCAATGGCGGCGCCCCGCGAGCCGGTTGGTGTGAACGGCCCCCGGCAGGTTGCGATCGATTGCCCCAGAGCCCCAGACTGCCTACGGGCCCAGCCTCAGCGTGGCTTCGCTGGCCTTCAGCACAAACGGCCTGATGTTCCATCTCAGCCGCAGTTTGAACTCGCCCTTGAGGCCCGCCGGCGCACGCCACGTGCGCGGACATAGGCCGCCTCACCCGTACTCCAAGGTCGCCCTATGCACGACGGCGCCGGCGGCGCCGACCACCTCGACCCTCGGCTTGCCGCGGCCGAGCGACTCCGTGTCAGCAATCCGCAGCCCCATCGCGTCAGACAGCGATGCCCGCAGCGCAACGTTCCGCCCCTGGACGGTGGCGGCGATTTCCGCACGGATGGGCCCCGTGCCGATCGGCAGTCCCGTCGTGGCACCCGGTTTGACGACGATCGGCCGACTGGCGCCGATGCCGGTGACACAGGGAGAACCGGGCTCACTTCCGGAGGAAACGCTGTAGAGGCGAACGATGTACGTGTCCGCCGGCAAGCGGACGGGCTCCCGACCGCCCCGGAGCTCAACGTGAAACCGCTTGCCGTGCAGCGTGCAACGCCACCGCGGGGAGCCGACCTGCGCCCTGCTCATCTCGGGCGCCAGCGCCTTGGCGGCGACCTTCCGGCCCGTGAGGGCGATCTCGTACCACGTGCCGTCCACCGCCACGGCCAGGCCCGCGGGGGCCCCCTGCCGGGTGGGGCCTTCGCCGATCCACACGAGGTCGTACGCCGAGCGCCTCGTGACCGGATCGAACCGGTCGGTGACCTTCAGGTTGCCCGTCCGGTCCTCCATGCGAAGGCGGTGCACCTTCTCCCCGAAGGCACACTCGCCGGCCAGCGCGCAGTAGAGGCGCAGGTACATGTAGTCCCGCAGGCGGCCCCGAACGTACTTGCCCCAGGCCCAGGCGATGTGCTCGCCGCCGGCGCGATCCCGCGTGATGCGTGTGGGCTGGAAGTCGTACACGATCTGGCCGGGGTAATCGTGCACGGGCTTGAGAGGCAGTTCGACGGCACGTGAGAAGTCGCCCTTGCCGGACAGATCCAGCCGCGCGACACCCGGCCTCTCGGCGCCGGCCCGCTTGGCGTCAAGCGCCACAAGCACGTCGCCGCCGGCGACGGCGAAGTGGCCCACGCGAATGTCCTTGCACACCAGGCCGTTGCTCCCGGTCGGCTGCATGGTGGAGAACTTCGTGGCGCTGAAGCGCACGCCGTTGAGCTCCGCCTGCTGCTGGTTCCATTCCGCTACGTACTCCAGGTCCCCCACCCCCGCGATCGCGGTGGCTGTCGGAACCGCCGCCATCCCCAAGAGCATGAGCACCGCCGTCGCCTGTCGAGACACGCCGGTCTCCTCGCGAAAGCACACGGCAAGGCCCCCGCGCCGCTGAGGCGAGCAGGCCGGAGTCAGCACCTACGCGCGGGGACTGCCATTCGCCCCAGTTGCGCCCTACCCAGACATAGACGCCACGGGACGGGCTCGGGTTCCACGGGATGCCGCACAGACGGCCGCACGAGCGACACGTGGCGCCTGTCGGGGCCGCGAACCACAGCGACGTCGCCCCGGCGGCGGGCCAGCTCAGCCCTCCGCGCGGAGGCGGCGGCCGACATCGCGGAGGACGGCGACGTCGGCGGGGTCCAGGCTGCCGTCCGGCAGCGGGCCGGTGTTCAGCAGCAGGTTGTAGCCCTCGGTGCCGGCCCGGCCGAGCTGCTCCCACACGTCGTCCGCCGTCCGGTGCCGGGCCCCCTCGCAGTAGCCCCACGAGCCGGGCTCGACCGCCATCGTCGTGCAGACCTCCTGCGGGGCGCCCTTCGTGTCCACGTAGGCCTTGTGCTCGGGGGCGTAGAAGTCCTCGGTCATCAGCAGGCCCTGCTTGTAGCTGACGAGCACCTGCGGCTGGAGGCCGTGGATGTGGTCGTAGAGCTCCTGGCAGCGGAAGGCGTCGCGATCGCCGTTGAGCGGCACGGCGATGCCGTCCAGCCAGATGCCCGCGACGGGCCCGTACTGCGTGAGCAGCTCCGTGATCTGCCGCTTCACGAACTCGACGTAGATCCCCAGGTCGTGCTCGTCGCCGGTGGCGTAGGCGCCCTCGGGCGGGTCGTACGCCGGGCGGGCCGAGCCGCCGTAGGCGTCGTTGTTCGGCGCGTGGGGGTGCTTCCAGTCGCGGCCGTGGCTGTAGTAGCAGAACAGGCCCAGCCCGCGGTCGGCGCACGCGTCGGCCAGCTCGCCGACGAGGTCCCGCCCGGCCGCGGCATGGACGCTGTTGAAGTCCGTCTCGGCCGTGCGGAACAGGCAGAAGCTGTCGTGGTGCCGCGTGGTGATGTTGACGTACCTCATCCCGCAGTCGACGGCGAAGTCGGCGATCGCGCCCGCGTCGAAGCCCTCCGCCGTGAACTGCTCGGCGAGCTTGGCGTACTCGGCGACGGGGATCTTCTCGCGGAACTGCACCCACTCGTGCCGCTTGAGCAGCGAGTACAGCCCGTAGTGCAGGAACAGCCCGTAGCGGGCGCGGCGGAACCACTCGATCGCGGCGGCCCGCGGGTCCGTCGCGTACAGCTCGGCGTGATCGCTCAGGTAGCTCGGGATCGGGTCGTCGCTCATGGGCGTTGGCTCCTGCGTTCGGCGGTCCACGTGCGAAAGCGGCATTGTAGCCTCTCGCCGCCGGAAGCCCAAAGCGCATTGACGGCGGGCTCGCCGGGCGCGCGTCCAGCCCCCCGCCGGGCTTGACAGGCGCGGGCCGCCCTCCTACCATGCCCCGCATCATGGACAAGCAGCGAGTTCTATCGGGCATCCAGCCGTCGGGGCACCTGCACGTCGGGAACTACTTCGGCGCGGTGCGACAATTCGTCAAGCTCCAGGAAGCCGGGCACGAGTGCTTCTACTTCCTGGCGAACTACCACGCGCTGACCAGCCTCCAGGAGCCCGACTACCTTCGCGAGCTGACGACGCACCTCGCGGCCGGCTACCTCGCGCTGGGCATCGACCCCGACAAGAGCGTCTTCTTCTGCCAGTCCGACGTGCCGCAGGTGACCGAGCTGTGCTGGCTGCTCAACTGCGTCTGCCCGGTGAGCCTGATGGAGAAGGCCCACAGCTACAAGGACAAGATCGCCCGCGGGCTGGCGCCGAGCATGGGGCTGTTCGACTACCCCGTCCTCCAGGCGGCGGACATCGTCATCTACGACTCGAACCTCGTGCCGGTCGGGCAGGACCAGAGGCAGCACGTGGAGATGACGCGGGACATCGCGATCAAGTTCAACCTGGCCTTCGGGCAGGACGTGCTCGTGGTGCCCGAGCCGCACATCGTCAGCGAGGTGGCCGTCGTGCCCGGGCTCGACGGGCAGAAGATGTCCAAGAGCTACAACAACACGATCGAGATCTTCCAGACGCCCAAGCAGACCCAGAAGCGCGTCGCCCAGATCGTGACCGACTCGACGCCCCTCGAGGACGCCAAGGACCCCGACACCTGCAACGTCTTCGCCCTGCTGAACCTCTTCGCCTCCGACGCCGAGCAGGAGGAGATCGCCGGCAAGTACCGCGCGGGCGGCTACGGCTACGGCCACGCCAAGCAGCGCCTCGCCGCGCTGATCAACGAGACCTTCGCCGAGGCCCGCGAGCGGTACGACAAGCTGATGGCCGATGCGGACTACGTCGCCGACGTCCTCCGCGAGGGCGGGCGCAAGGCCCGCGAGGTCGCCGAGGCCACCATGGCCCGCGTCCGCCAGGCCACCGGCGTGGTGACCCACCGATAGCGCGGCGAGCCGGACCGGCCGAATTCCCCCAGAACGATGTGCTCTTCGAACGTCACGGAGCGCGACAGTTCTCAGACCGTTTCGGGAGAAGTCCGGAGTCTAAGATCTTATTCATCAATATCTTATAGGAACGCCGGTTGCCGGGGAGCCGCCCGGGTCGAGCATAATTCCTATCTGGCATCGTAGTTTGCTCGCATCCCCCGCCGCCGCGCAGCGGCCGCAGCGGCGAGCAACCGCAAGTCATCTCCGGGGCGGCTGATCCGCGGCGACCTCGGGCAGCGGCGGGGCCTGCCGGCAGTGGCGGGCGAACTTCTCGATCTCCGCGGCGAGCTGAGCCTTGTTGCGCCCCGCGAAGCTGGGGGCGTAGACCTCGCAGTACGTCGCCCTGGCGGCGTAGACCTTCGCGTACATCTCGGCCCAGTCGAAGTCCCGCGGCTGGATCGCCTGGAGCCCGCGGCAGATCGGGCGCCGCCAGACGCGGTCGAACGCCGCCTCCGTGCCGGCGTTCGGGGCGCCCCACTCGCCGGCCCGGCCCCAGCCGTTCGCCTGACAGAAGAAGGTCGTCTTCGACGGCCCGATCTTCCGCACGACGTGGTCCGCCATCGCCACGGCCGCGTCGGTCAACGGGCCGTACCCGGAGAACGGCAGCTCCACGGCGAGCGTGGCGTCGGCGTGCTTTAGACCAATGTCAATCAGCCGCCTGTGGGCCGTCAGCCAGGCCTCGTACGAGTAGCCCTTCAGCCCGCGCACCTCCCTGCCGTGGTTCAGTTCCGCCCAGTCCTGCCCGTACCACGCCAGGTGCAGGAGATGAACGCCTTCCCGGCGACACCACCGGGCCAGCCGCGCGACGAAGGCGTCGTACTCCTTCTCGAAGAGCGTGTTGGGCGACCCGTCCGGGCGGAAGGGAGCGGCCACGCGCTCGACGGCGCCCTGTCGGCTCCGCCGTGTGTAGCAGGCGCAGCCCTTGTCGAACACCCGCGCCGGCGTGTGCCGCCCGGCCATGAAACGAATCGAGTAGCCCAGCTTGCGCTGCCGCGCGAGCTTCCGCCCCGCCGCCAGCAGGGCGAAGTCCTCGTCGACCGCCTTCCACGGCACGCGCAGAGAGAAGCCGCGCACGTGCGGCGTCTTCAGCGCCGCGTCGATCCACTTCGACCGGAACGAGGCCAGCTCGCGGACGCTGCCCGCCTGCTGAAGCACCCACGTCCCGCAGATGAGCCTCGCGACGTCCGTGTCGGGTGGCCGCGTCCGCCCCTCCTGCGGGGCGCTCGAGGGTATTCCCTCCCGGCCGGGCCGCTCCGAGGCGCCCGGACTCGACGCCCAGACCGCCTTCACCCCCCGCACCTTCGGGGAGAAGTAGCCGTCGTCCGTGTGCAGCCGGGCCTCGACCTCCACGTCCGACCCGGGCGGCAGGTCCTGGACCTTCGTGCCGTCCACCCAGTCGCTCCACGGGCCGGCTCCCGTCCGCGATCGCGCGCGGCACGTCACGCGGGTCGCCTGCGGCACGTCGGCGTCGAGGCGAATCTCCGACAGGCCGCGCGGCCGGCCGCCGCCGCGGAACCCCTGCCGGATGGTCCCCTCCCGCAGGTACCGGACCCGGCCGTTCTTCCCGAGCCACGGCCGGAAGCCGACAAAGCCATCCGCCGAGGGCTCCCGCTGATTGAAGGCCTCGACGATGTGGTGGGCCGTGTCCATCGGCCGGAAGTCGGGGCTGTAGACCTCCGCGTACGCCGCGTCGTATTTCTGGAGCATCTTCACCAGCGGGACCCAGTCGCCCTGGGCCATCCAGCCGCGCCCTTTGTTCGTCCCGAGCGCCTGGAACACCAGGTTGACCTTGCCCACGGCCGCGTCGAGCGCATCCTCGTGCCCCCAGGACGGGGTCTGCCGGCCCTTGGCGGTCATGCCCCAGCCGTTGTTGGAGATGTAGACAAACGGGCTGCGTCGCCCGAAGCGCTGCACGATCCGGGCGGTGACGGGGCCGGTCAGGTCGATCTGGCGCAGCGGGGGGTACTTCCCGGAATACGGGACCTCGCAGACCTTCCCCTTCGCGGCGAACTCGTCCAGCAGGATGTCGACCTGGTCGACCATGCCCCGGATGAACTTCTCCCGCGTGTAGCCCGGCGGCCTGGGGACGTTGCGCTGGGGGTGGAAGATCTCGGCCCACAGCGCCCCCGTCCACGTCCCGTGGTAGACCTTCACGAGCGGCTCGTCGGTGTACCTCTCGTACATCGCCCGGTAGACCTCTCGAAGCTGCTTGAGGTACTTCGGGTTGTCGAAGGGCATGGGGACGCGGATCTTGGCCCGGTCGGGGGCGTGCAGCGTCTCGTAGGTCTCCACGCCGGCCTTCCCGAACCACCGGGGGTACTTGTTGCCCGCCATGATGCGGAGGTGAAGGTGCCGCCTCGCCCCCCGATGGGCGGCGTTGTACTTCCGGACCTCCTGAAGGACGCGGTCGAAGGGTCTCCAGTTGAACTGCTGGTCGGCGGGCTCGACGTCGGCCCACTTCAGGCGGATCGAGGCCGCGTCGATCCAGGGCACGTCGTGGAACGTCCGGATCACGTGCTCCGGCCAGGCCGCGCCGTGCAGGTAGACGACGCCCTCGATGTTCGGCCCCGCCGCCAGCATGTACGCCCCGTTCCGCAAGGCGACGTTCCTGAGGGCAACGTCGCTTCGAGCGACGGCGGCGCTGGTCGCCACAAGGACGGCCGCCGCGGCGATCCGCGGGACGGGTCCGATGAGGCGTCCTGGTGACATGGGCAACCCCTTCCGGATCGGGAAGAGCCGAACAGGCGCCGTCGCCCGCGCCGCGCAAGCGACCACCGCGCATTGTACCTCATCCCGGCGCCCCGTGGAACCTGCCGCCACGACGGATCGACAGCGCCGAGGGGCGGGGGGCAAGGCAATCCGTGCGGGGCGGTCAGGCGCCGAGGAGCCCGATGGTGCTGACGCCGGACGGGGAGACCGCAAGGGGGGACGCGGGAAACAAGGCAGCCCCGGCAAAGACCGAGGCCGATGGGAAGCGGTCGATAGCGCCGGCGGGCTCGCCACCGCTTCACATCAGGGAGGCGTTCTGGGCCAGATTCGAGGTGGCCGCCTAAACGTTGCTGGCGACGGGGCTTAACCGTAGATGGACCGCAATCTCTGCGGAGAACGGTGGGATTGAGAGGAGAACATGAGTGACGTCCTTATGGGCCGCAGACGAGATGGACGCATTGACCTCGCTGCGGGCAATCGCAGAATCCAGCAGGGCGCAGACCACAAAGTGCGCCTCTTCCTCATCTTGGAATGGGACGATCATCACCTTGCCGTTGGGGAAGGCCTTTGCGTGAAGTCAGGGACACGCCTTCGGCCGACGATCGACCGGCGGCATGTCCTACGGCCGCGCCTGCTCGGTACTTGCTGTCGCAAATACCTTTCCGATTGCCGCACTGACTCGCGCCTTTTCTCTTGACAGGCGCGGCGGGAGGGGTATAATGAGCGTTCATGGAAAACCCGCCATGAGCGGGTCATGGTGGGAAACGGAAATATCGTGCGCCGCAGGCGTATCTGCGGAGGAGCGCGGAGGCAGGGCGGTCATCTTCGCGGGAACAGAACGGACCCCCGTCCGTTTGTCGTTCCGGCTGAATTCATCGGAGGTCATGATGACTCGAAACAACGCAAGCAAGGCGCTGTGGATCCCCGTGCTGGTGGCGATGGCCGGCTTGGCCCTCACGGGCGCTTCGGCTAACGCGGCGGTCATTACCGTCACCGGCGTCACCGGGCATGACGGAGGAAATTGGCCGTCTACTCTCGGGCACCTTACCGATATGCTCAACGGCCTGTACCCGGGGAGCATGAACGCCGACCATAGCCCGGGCATGGACACCTCGGCCGACCCGACGGATCCCTCGACTTGGTTGTATAGCCCCGGCGGTTGGGGGGATGAATGGAAGGCCAACTCACGCCTGGATCCGCTCACTTCGAGCAATGCCAAGATCGGCTGGGCTGTTCTGGATCTCGGCAGTTCGACCGCGGGTCTGGACAATATGTATCTCTGGAACGTCCGTTCGCAGGATAACACCGAGAATGTGGACACCTTCAACGTCTATTACGCCGACGGCGTTGGTATCGACACATTGCCGCCGATGCCGAATTCCAAGTCAACCACAGGTGATTACGATTTTTCCAGTGGGGATTGGACTTTGCTCAACAGTGGCGGTGCCCTGACCCTCCCGATCAATACTTCGAATGGCAACACGCCGCAACTCGCCGTTGATCTTCTCGGCATTTCCGCCCAGTACATCGGCCTGGAAATCCTTACTGCCGGCAATGGTACAGGTTCTGGCCGGGTGGGTCTGGCGCAAGTCGAAATCACCCCCGAGCCGGCCACGCTGGCGCTGCTGGGCCTCGGCGGCCTGGCGATGTTGAAGCGAAGGCGGCACGCCTGAGCGGAAATCCGCCGCGGCGGGCTGCGTCGCCGCAGATCCTGAGTTAGCCGCCGGCGGATCGAAGGGCCGCCGCCCTGGAGCGAATGACCCGATTGACTTGAACCTCCCAATCGCCCGTCGAAAGACGGGCGATTTTT
>CAZXOC010000091.1:0-23665 GCA_964642165.1 uncultured Planctomycetaceae bacterium
AATTGCGCACTTGATCGTACGCCAAGGGCGTCGGCGGGCAGGGTTGGTTCTTGACACTGTCCGGCGGGCCTCCTACCATCGGGTGTTGGCTTGGCAAGTCCCCGAAGACGGCCTGATGCATGGAGATCGACTCGGATGAACACGCGTGTGTCTCGCTGCGCGGCGGGCCTGGTTGCCGTGCTTGCCTTGGCGGCGGCGGCCCGGGCCGAAGGGCCGGAGATGACCTACCTGGAGGGGCCGGCCCGCAACGGGCTGTCGGACGATCAGCGAAAGCAGGTCGTGGGCTACGTCCGGTACTGGGTTGACGCCCTGGCGACGGCGAAGGACGACAAGCGGGTCAAGGACGCCCGGACCAACCTCACGCAGGGCTACAACAAGTACGGCACGAGGGCCGACGCGCACCAAAGCGCGTATGCCGAGGCCATGGCCGGCGAGGGCAAGGCGCTGTTCGGGGGCAAGATCGCGGCCGGAGACCCCCTGGCGGGGCTGAAGCAGATCAACTTCGCGGTCACCGTCCTGCGGATGGGGCGGCCCGCGCTGCAGCCGCTGACCGAGGCGATGGTCTCCCACAAGGCCTCGCCCGTGCGCTACTGCGGGTGGCAGGCCTACGCCACGCTGCGCGGGCCGGTCATCGCCGAGGGAGGCAAGCCGCTCGACACGCTCTATGCCACGCTGGACAAGGCCGCCGGGCAGGAGACGGACTCCCAGGTCCTCCGCCAGTTGACCGAGATGTTCCGCCTGAACAAGCCCGACCCCGCGTTGGGCGTCAGCGACGACGATTACCGGATGGCGCTGGAGCGGCTGGTCAAGGTCCTCCAGCGACACTGGACGGGCCTGTGCCGGAAGGTGCAGACCGGCGAGGCGGTGCTGGCCGAGGCGACGTTCACCGCCTTGGCGGGCCTGCGCGGGGCCGTCAGCGGCCTGGGGGACGACGCGGACAAGAAGGCCACCCTCCAGATGGTGCTGAACCTGACGTGGTGTTCCGGGCAGGCCTTCGCCCGCGCGGCGGAGTTGATGGAGGCGGCCCAGCAGGCGCAGCAGGCCACCACGGGCGACGAGCTCGGGGCGCCGGATCCCCTGGCGCTCCAGCAGGTCAAGCAGCTCGCCGCGAAGTTCGGGATGACCATGGAGGAGCTGGCCTCGCAGTCCGGCCCGGCGCAGCATGCGGCCTCGGCCAACCAGTTCGTCCTGACCACGTGCGAGGAGATGCTGAACGAGCTGTCCGGGCGCCAGGTGCCGGGGGAGCGATGGCTTCGCAAGCCGATGGCCGCGGCGCGTGCCCCGGGCGGCAAGGGTCCGGCCGTCCTCGCGGGCGTAGAGAAGTGGGTCGACACGCTGGTAAGGGAGCAGGCGCTCAAGCGGCCCGAGGCCCTGTTCCCCGCGGCGAGCCAGCCCACGACGACGACCGCGCCCGCCGGCGGGTAGGGGCCCGTCCAGGCCGTCGCCCGGCGCCGCCGGGCGGCTGCACGTGGCGCGCGGACCCGGGACCCGCGGGGGCCCCGGGCGCGCGGGGCACGCCTCGGCCCGGCCGGTCAACGCAGACCCCGCCATGAAGTGGTTCTACGTCATCTCGCTGGCGGTCGTGGCGGCCCTGGCGGCCTCGCCGCTGCTCTACCTCCCCAAGCCCCGCGCCGACCGCTACGCCGGCAAGGTCGTCCGCTTCGGCGTCTACGGCTCGGCGATCAAGTCCTTCGACCCCGCCACCTGCGGCGACACCGCGTCCACGTACTTCCAGGGCAAGGTCTACGAAGGCCTGTACACCTACCACTACCTGAAGCGCCCGATCGAGGTCGTCCCGCAACTGGCGGCGGCGATGCCGCAGGTCTCCGACGACGGCCTGACCTACCTGGTTCGGATCCGGCCGGACATCCGGTACCACCGCAACGCGTGCTTCGGCTTCGAGGGGGTCGACGGCAGGAAGCGCCCCAGGACGCGACCGGTCACGGCGCGCGACTTCGTCCTGTCGTTCAAGCGTGTGGCCGACTACCACGTCAACACGGGGCTGGCGTGGGCGTTCGTGACGCGCATCAAGGGGCTGAAGGCATACCGCGAGCGGACGAAGAGCCACCCGATCGGCGACTTCTCCCGCTACGAGCTGCCGGTGGAGGGCCTCGAGGCCCTCGACGACCGGACGCTGCGGTTCCGGCTCGCCGAGCCCTTCCCGCAGTTCGGCTACGTGCTGGCCATGCACGTCTACGCGCCCGTGCCGCGGGAGGTCATCGACTACTGGCTGGCGACGGAGGATGACGGCCGGGGCGGCCGCCGGACCATTCCCCTCGAGAAGCGCTCCACCGAGATCCGCGAGCCCGAGCAGGTCGTCGGCACCGGGCCGTACCTGCTCCAGGAGTGGAGCCGCAAGAACCGGCTCGTCTACGTGCGCAATCCCGGCTTCCGCGACCAGTTCTACCCCGCCGAGGGCGAGCCGGGCGACGAGGGACGGGGCTTGCTGGACGACGCCGGCAGGAAGGTGCCCTTCATCGACGTGCTGCACTACGACTTCGTGGCCGAAACGCAGTCGGGCTGGCTGCTGTTCCTCACGCGCCAGCAGGACAGCAGCGGCATCAGCAAGGACATCTTCGACACCGTCATCAATCCACGAAGGCAGTTGATGGATCGCTGGCGGAAGCGAGGGATTCGCCTGGTGACGTACTGGCGCCCGGTCGTGTACTGGATCGTCTTCAACATGGAGGACCCCGCGGGGATCGTCGGGGGCAGCCGGGGCAGCAAGGCGCTTCGGCAGGCGATCAGCTCGGCCTTCGACGTGGAGAGCTACCTGAAGGTGCTCTACAACGACCGCGGCAGACGGGCGGCGAACATCCTGCCGAGCAGCTTTGCGGGCTGGAAGCAGGCCGGTCCGGGCCCGTACTACAAGCTGGACATGGCCCTGGCCCGCCGGCGGCTCGCCGAGGCCAAGAGGCTCCTCGGCGAAGAGGGCCTGCTGGTCCACGGCGAGATCCCCCCGTTGACGCTGGACATGAGCCCGCCGGGGGGCGAGTCGGCGCGGCGCGGGGAGTTTTTCCAGCAGCAGTTCGCCAAGCTCGGCCTGCGGCTGAAGTTCCACCTCAACGACTGGCCCAAGCAGCAGGAGAAGGTCAACAACAAGCAGGTCCAGATGTACACCATGGGCTGGCAGGCCGACTACCCCGACGCCGAGAACTTCCTCCAGCTCTACTACTCGCCCAACATCGACAAGCAGACCAACAACGCCAACTACACGAACGCCGAGTTCGACCGGCTCTACGAGAGGGCGCGGGTCATGTCCGACGGCCCCGAGCGAACCGCCCTGTACGCCCGGATGGTCCGCATCCTCAGCGAGGACTGCCCCGTCCTGATGCTGACCGAGCCGCAGAGCTTCGTGCTGGCCTACGACTGGATCAGGAACAGCAAGCCGCACCCGATCGGGACCGGCTACGACCGCTACGTCCGCATCGACGTCCGGCGCCGGCGCGAGCTGGGGGGCAGGGAGAAGTAGCCGGCCATGGGCGCCTACATCCTCCGGCGACTCATCCAGGCGATCTTCACGATCCTCGGCGTCATGCTGCTGACGTTCGTGCTGTTCCGCCTGATCACCGGCGACGTCACCGCCCAGTTCGTCAATCCCAAGCTGGGCAAGGAGGCCCGCGTCGCCTGGCTGCGGCGGAACAAGCTCGACCGCCCGCTGGTGGTGAACCTGCGCCGGCGGCTGCGGTTCGTCGACCGCACCTCCGGGGCGGGCGCGCTGGCCGTTCGCGACGCGCCCGGCTCCCGCGCCGCCGCGGCGATGATGCTCGAACGCCCCTTCCAGCCGCGTCGGCCCGGCGGAGAGCCCGACGCGAACGCCGCCCGGACGATCGTCTCGCTGCCGGTGCAGTTGCTCTCGTTCGACACGCCGCTGGCGGAGCTGACGGAGGGCGACCCGTGGGCGGTGGCGCCGAGGCGCGGCGCCGCGGCCACACGCCCGGCGACGCAGGGGGCCGACACGCAGCCGACCTCGCGGGCCGAGCCCTCGCCGGCGGCGCCCGGGCCCGCCCTGATCTTCGCCCTGCGCGACGGCACGGAGCTGAAGGTGGACCTGTCGAGCCTGTCCGGGCCGACAAAGCACGGCAAGGCCCATCCCGCCCCGTCCGCCACCTGCCGGGACCTGGCCCGCCGGGTCCGCGACCACCCGCTCAACGGCGGGAAGCTCGCCGTGGAGATCACGGACTGGTCCTTCGCCGACCTGCTGAACTCCCAGTTCCTCTGGCACCTGTGGGAGTCCGTCACGTTCGGCAACCGCAGCTACAAGACGAACGAGCTGCTGCTGGACATCATCGCCCGGCGGGCCAAGTACAGCCTGGCGATCACCATACCGGCCATGGCGCTGGGCTGGCTGGCGGCGATGGTGGTCTCCTCGATCGTGGCCTACTACCGCGGGAGCTGGATCGACCGCTTCGGCGTGTTCTTCTGCGTGCTCGGCATGTGCGTGCCGTACCTGGTCTACATGATCGTCGGGCAGGCGCTGATCTTCCTGGTGGCCCCGACGGCGGCGTGGGGGCTGCACCGCCCGGCCAACATCTACGTCCCCATCGGCATCGCGCTGATCGCCGGCCTGGGCGGCGGCGTCCGTTTCTACCGGACGGTCATCCTCGACCAGGTCCAGCAGGACTACGTGCGGACGGCCCGCGCCAAGGGCGTGCCGCTGTACGGCATCCTCTTCCGCCACGTGCTGAAGAACTGCATGCTCCCGATCCTGACGTCGCTGGTGCTGAGCATCCCGTTCCTGATCATGGGCAGCCTGCTGCTGGAGCGGTTCTTCGGCGTGCCCGGCCTGGGCAGCCTGATGGTCACCAGCGTCTCCGATCGTGACGTGCCGATCATCTCCGGACTGACGTTCCTGACCGCCCTGGTCTACACGATCGGGCTGCTTCTCACCGACGTCCTGTACGCGGTCTTCGACCCCCGAATCCGACTGAGGTAGGCGGCGTGAGCCAGCTCCAGGCAACGACCGACACGACGACACCGGAGCCCCGGACCGGCCGGAGCCTCTGGGCCGACGGCGCGCGCCGGATCGGGCGCGACCCGTCCGCCATGATCTGCCTGGGGATCATCGCGGCCTATGCCGTCGTCGCGGTCGCCATCGGCTTCGTCCTGCCCGACTGGACCGGGCAGTACGACTACGACAACGTCCACGAGCCGCCCTCGGCGCGGTACTGGCTGGGGACCGACGAGTTCGGGCGCTCCGTCGTGCTCAAGACGCTGCTGGGCGCGAAGGTCTCCATGACCGTCGGCTTCATGGCCAACATCATCGCCATCCCGCTGGGCATCCTGATCGGCGCGGCCGCGGGGTACTACGGCGGCTGGCTGGACGACCTCATCGTCTGGCTGTTCACGACCCTGTCGGCCATCCCCGGGCTGGTGCGCGTGATCGCCATTCGCTTCGCCTTCCAGGGCATCGTGCTGTGGGCCGGGACGCCCTGGGAGCTGGACCTCGGCGGCCTGCCGGGGATTATCCTGGCCCTGTCGGTGACGGGATGGATCGGCACGTGCCGCCTGGTTCGTGCCGAGACGATGAAGCTCCGCGAGCTGGACTACGTGATGGCCGCCCGCGCCGCCGGGCGCCGCGGGGGGGCGATCCTGCTGTGGCACGTCGTGCCCAACGTCATCCACCTGGGCATCATCAACTTCTCCCTCGGCTTCATCGGCGCCGTCAAGGCCGAGGTCGCCCTGACCTACCTCGGCATCGGCGTCGTCGGCCAGCCGAGCTGGGGTCAGATGATCAACGCCGCCCAGATGGACCTCGTCGTCGGGCGCTGGTGGCAGATCACCGCCGCCGGCGGGGCCATGTTCTTCCTCGTCCTGGCCCTGAACATCTTCGGCGACCGCCTCCGCGACGCGCTCGACCCCAAGCTGAGGATGGCATGAGCCGCAATCCCACCACGAGTGCGAGCGACGGCGAGCCCCTGCTGACGGTCCGGGGCCTGCGGACGTACTTCGACACCGAGGACGGCGTCGTCAAGGCCGTCGACGGCGTGAGCTTCGCCATCGCGCCCGCCCAGACGTTCGCGCTGGTCGGCGAGAGCGGCTGCGGCAAGAGCGTCACGGCGTACTCGATTATCGGCCTGGTGGAGCGGCCCGCCGGGCGCGTCGCCGGGGGAGAGGTCCGCCTGGAGGGCCGCAACCTGCTCGACCTCACCGAGGCGCAGATGCAGCGGGTTCGCGGCCGCCGCATCAGCATGATCTTCCAGGAGCCGATGACCTCGCTGAATCCGGTGTTCACGTGCGGCAGCCAGATCATCGAGGCCATCCAACTGCACCAGAAGCTCTCCGGCTCGCAGGCGCGTCGCCTGGCCGTCGAGATGCTGGCCAAGGTGGGCATCCCGGCGCCCGAGCAGCGTCTCGGCGAGTATCCGCATCAGCTTTCCGGCGGCATGCGCCAGCGGGTGATGATCGCGATGGCCCTGTCCTGCAACCCGCGCCTGCTGATCGCCGACGAGCCGACCACGGCCCTCGACGTGACCATCCAGGCGCAAATCCTCCAGCTCATGAAGGACGTCCAGCGGGCCGGCGGGCTGAGCATCCTGCTGATCACGCACGACCTCGCCGTGGTGGCCGAAACCGCCGACGTCGTCGCCGTGATGTACGCCTCCCGGATCGTCGAGCTGACCGACGTGGCGCGGCTGTTCGCCCGGCCGAGGCACCCCTACACGCAGGGCCTGTTCCGGTCCCTGCCGCGCCTCGGCGAGAGGAAGGACCGCCTCGACACCATCCCCGGCAACGTGCCCAACCCGCTGGCGCTGCCTGGCGGGTGCCCGTTCCACCCGCGCTGCCCGGCCGGGCGCGAGCTGGCCCGATGCCGGCAGCACGACCCGCCGCTGCGCGAGGTCGAGCCCGGGCGCTGGGTGGCGTGCTGGCAATGCCCGGGATACGGCACCGCGCCCGAGACGGACCCGAGCACGTTCGTGCCGGGCGCCCCCGGAGCCCGGACGTGAGCGACGACAACGACATCCTGCTTCGGGTGACCGGCCTGAAGACGTACTTCCCCGTTCGCGGCGGGATGTTCTCGACCGTGCGCGGCTACGTCCGCGCGGTGGACGGCGTGGACCTGTCGATCCGCCGCGGGCGAACGCTCGGGCTCGTGGGGGAAAGCGGCTCGGGCAAGACGACGGTCGGGCGGACGATCCTGCGGCTGATTCCCGCGACGGCCGGCCGCGTCCTCTTCGACGGGCGGGACGTCTTCGCCCTCGGCGCCGGCGAGATGCGCGCCCTGCGCCGGCGAATGCAGGTCATCTTCCAGGACCCGTTCAGTTCGCTGAACCCGAGGATGACGGTGGGCAACGTCATCGCCGAGCCCCTGCACGTGCACGCGTCCCTGACGCGCCGGCAGCGCCGCCAGGCCGTCGGGCACCTGCTCGATCGCGTGGGCCTCGCCGCCACCTACGCCGGGCGCTACCCCCACGAGTTTTCCGGCGGGCAGCGCCAGCGGATCGGCATCGCCCGCGCCCTGGGGACCGGCCCGGACTTCATCGTCTGCGACGAGCCCGTCAGCGCCCTGGACGTCTCCATCCAGGCGCAGATCCTCAACCTGCTCGACGACCTCCAGCGGGAGCGGGGCCTGGCGTACCTGTTCATCGCCCACAACCTCGCCGTCGTGGAGCACTTCGCCGACGAGGTGGCCGTCATGTACCTCGGGCGGATCGTCGAGATCGCCGCCCGCGACGACCTCTACGCCCGCCCGACGCACCCCTACACGCGGTCGCTGCTGGCGTCGATCCCGCAGCCGGACCCCGCCCGACGCAAGGGCCACGTCCCCCTGCCGGGCGAAGTGCCCTCGCCGATCGACCCCCCGAGCGGGTGCCCCTTCCACCCCCGCTGCCCCCTGACGCGCCGGCTCGCGGCCGAGCTGCCCGAGGGCGAGACGCTCACGATCGACTCCCAGGGCGAGCGGCGGCGCATCGTCGCCCGGTGCGCCCGCGAGGCCCCGCGGCTGATGCCCCTGCCCGAGACGCCCACGCACCGCCACGCGTGCCTGCTCCGGCAGCCGCACCGCGCGCCCCTGAGGCGCGACTTGCCTCGCCCCGGGGAGACGGTAGGATAAAGTGGTGAAGGTCATCTCGCTCCAGTCCGGCAGCAACGGCAACTGCATCTACGTCGAGGCGGGCGGCTCGGCGCTCGTCTTCGACGCCGGCATCAGCGGCGCGCGGGCGCGACGGCGCCTGGCCCGGCGCCGGCGCGAGATCAGCCACGCCGACGCCGTGATCATCTCGCACGACCACCGCGACCACGTCCGCTGCTCGGGGATCTACCAGCGGAAGTTCGGCCTGCCGATCCACGTGACGGAGCCGACGCTGGCGGCCGCACGCGAGTACTGCCGCCTGGGGCAGCTTTCCGACGTGCGGTTCTTCCGGGCCGGCGAGACGCTGCGGTTCGACGGCGCGTGCGTGGAGACGATCCCCACGCCGCACGACGGGGCCGACGGCGTGGGGTTCGTGGTGGACGACGGCCGGCGGCGCGTGGGCATCCTGACGGACCTGGGGCACGTCTTTCCCGGCCTGGCGGACGTGATCGCCACGCTCGACGCGGTGGTGCTGGAGAGCAACTACGACGCGGACATGCTCGCCTACGGCCCGTATCCCGCGTTGGTGAAGGACCGGATTCGCGGGCCGGGGGGGCACCTCTCGAACGTCGAGGCGGGCGAGCTGCTCGCCGCGGCGGCCGGGCGACGAATGCAGTGGGCCTGCCTGGCGCACCTCTCGCAGCAGAACAACGAGCCGCAGCTCGCGCTGGAAACGTGGCGCGAGATTCTGGCCGACGGCCTGCCCCTGCACGTGGCCGGCCGCTACGCGGTCAGCGACGTGCTGAGGGTGTAGGCGGCGTCCCCCGGTCCCTACGGCGTCTTCGCCGCTGCGCCCATCTTCCGCACGCAGACGAGGTTCTTGCTGAGTCGCAGGTAGAGGCTGCCGTGGGCGGCGACGATCGTGCTGCGGCAGGGGCGGGCCTTCAGCGACATGCGGAACAGCTCCTCGTACTTGTCGTCGCGGGCGGAGAAGATCACCACGTCGCCGCCCTCGCTGATGCAGTAGACCTTGCCGTCGGCGCCGGTGGGGCTGGCGCGGTACGGCCCGGCGCCGCCGATCCGCTCGCGCCACTTCGACTTGCCCGTCTTGGGGTCCAGGCACGAAACGATCTTCGAGTCGCCCGCCAGCACGTACAGCGACCCGCGGTACAGCAGCGACGTGCAGACGTCCGGGGCCGGGCCGCTGTACTTCCAGGCGTAGTTGGCGTGGGGGATCGTGCCCTTGCCTCCCGGGCGAAGGGCGTAGAGTCCCTGGCACTGGGCCTGGCAGATGTAGATCAGCCCGCCGGCGATTACCGGCGAGACGACGATCCGCTGCCAGATCCGGCGCTCCTTGGTGTACTCCCAGCGCCACAGCTCCTTGCCGGTCTCGGCGTCGTGGGCGGTGACGAACTCCCCGCCGGGGATGATGATCTCCGTCCGCCCGCCGGCGGCGATCGCCATCGGCGTCGCGTAGTTCTCGCGGGACTCGTCCGCCGCGTCGCTCGCGCGGGGCTGGGCCCAGACGGTCTTGCCGTCCCGGGCGTTGAAGCACAGGACGTAGGACTTCAGCGGGCCGGTCCGGGGCAGCTCGGCCCCGGGCGAGTAGGAGTACGGGCGCCGGCGGCGCAGCAGCGGCAGGTAGAGCTTGCCCTTGTGCAGCAGCGGGCTCGCGCCGTAGCCGAACTTGATCGCCAGGCAGCCGAACTCCTTCACCAGGTTGCGCGACCAGAGCACCTTGCCGTCGAGGTCCAGCGCCGCCAGGTCGCCCGAACCGAAGGTGAAGTAGACCGTCTTGCCGTCGCTGACCGGGCTGGAGGCGGCCATCTCCCCGCGCGGCGGCGCCTTGCCGCGCCCGAGGGCCTTGCTCCACAGCGTCTTCCCGTCGCGCGTGCTCAGGCACATCGCCAGCAGGTTGTCGTTGATGTACGTGGGCGAGGTCATGTAGATCCGCTCGCCCAGGACGATCGGCGTCGAGCCGGAGATGCCCGGCGTCCGCACGACCCAGGCGATGTTCTCGGTCTTCGAGAAGCTCGCCGGCAGGTTGGTCTCGTCGGTCGAGCCGTTGAGGTTCGGCCCTCGCCAGTGGGGCCAGTCGCCGGCGGGGGCCGTTGCGGCGGCCAGCAGGATCGCGGCCGTCAGGGCTGTCGCTGCGTTCCGAGGCATGTTCCTTCGGCGCGTGCTCCTTTCCCGCGACGCCCGGAGAGCTCGTCGCGCGGGGCGCCGCGGACCGTTCTATTAAACCCGATCCCCGGGCGAAGTCCGAGCGAAATCGCCCTTACTCGCCGCCGGCGGCGCGCCGGCGGAGGCAGAGCAGCTCGTCGGCCGTCCGGATGAGCAGGCCGCCGCCGGCGGCGACGATGCTGCTTCGGCACGGCCGGGACTTCAGCGAGAGCCGGCTCAGCTCCCGGAAGCGGTCCCCGGCGGCGAGGACCACCACGTCGCCGCCCTCGCTGAAGCAGTAGATCTTGCCGTCGGCGCCGGTGGGGCTGGCGCGGTACGGCCCGGTGCCGCCGATCCGCTCCTGCCAGACCACCTTGCCGGTCTGGGGACGCAGGCAGGTGATGACCTTCTCGTCCCCGTCGAGGGCGTACAGCCGCCCCCGGTAGACCAGTTGCGTGGAGGCGTCGCAGGTCATCTCGCCGAAGCGCCAGACGCCGCTGTCGCGAGGCAGGCGTCCGCTGCCGCCGGGCTTCAGGGCAATGGTCGCCTCCCCGCGGGCCTGGGGGGCGAAGATCAGCCCCTCGCCGACGACCACGCTGGGGATGACCCGCTGCTGCGTGGGGCGACGGGGGATGTCGTACCGCCAGCGCCACAGCTCGCGCCCGCTGGCCGGATCGTGCGCGGTGACGTAGGTCCCCCCGTTGACGACGACGGCCTTGCGCCCGGAGGCCTCACAGGGCATCGGCGTGGTGTAGGCCTCGCGCGATTCGTCCACCGCGTCGGTCTGCCGGACGTGGCGGAAGAGCGTCTTGCCCGTGGCCGGGTCGATGCCCAGCAGGAGGGAATCGAGCTCGCCGGTCCGCGGCAGCTTCGCCCCGAGGTTGTACGGGTAGGGCTTCTCGCGCCGCAGGACGGGCACGAACAGCCGCCCCTCGTACAGCAGCGGGCTGGAGCTGAAGCCGAACATGATCGCCAGGCAGCCGTACTCCTTCGTCAGGTGACGCCGCCAGAGCTCCTTGCCGTCGAGGTCCACCGCGACGATCTCGCCCGTGCCGTAGGTGAAGACGACGCGCCGGCCGTCCGCGACCGGAGAGGGCGAGGCGTGGTCGCTGCGAGGCACGCGCGGCCCCGCCCGGCCGAGCCGCTTGCGCCAGAGCACGCGGCCGTCCGACAGCCGCAGGCACAGGCCGACCAGGTCCCGCCCGCCGGCGGCAACGGAGCTGACGAAGATGCGCTCGCCCAGCACGATGGGTGTCGCGCCGCTCGTGCCCGGCAGGGACGCCCGCCACGCGAGGTTCTCCGTCCGCGAGAAGCGCTCGGGCAGGTTCGTCTCGTCGCTGGAGCCGTCGAGGTGGGGCCCGCGCCACTGGGGCCAGTCGCCCGCTCGCGCCGCCGCCGCGGCCAGGAAGATCCACAGGAAGGCCAGGTTTCGCAGGTCGTGGGCAGTCATCGATGCCGTCACCTCGTCCGGGTGGTCCGGTATGTCAGACACGGCCGCCGCGTGGAGGTTGAGACCGCGCCAGTCATTGAACCAGCCGGACGGCCGCCGGGGCGCGGCCTTCTCGCAGAAAGGCGGCGCCGCCGGAGGGCGCGGGGGGGGCGTGCGTCGGTCCCGGCGAGCGGCCCCCCGGCGACGATATGTATCTTAGCTTTCCTATAGGAGGACGGAGCAGTGACTGGGAGGTAGCTCATGCAAGCCCACATCCCCCGTGGCGAGCGCCGGAATTCGGGATTGGCCCTCGTGCTCGGCCTGATCTTCGTCGTGCTCATGGCGTCGCTGGCCCTGGCCTTCGCCTCCTCGAGTGTGCTGGAGTTCCGCAAGTCGGCGAACACCGCCGACGCCGCGCAGGCCCAGCTCGCGGCGGAGAGCGGGCTGCTGTACTACCGGTACATCCTGCGGGATCTGCAGCTTCCCCCCGGCACGACGAAAGAGTCCCTGCTGAACGGGGTCGAGTCGGCCCTCACGGAGACATTCGCCGCGATGCCCGCGGACGCCAGACCGACCCTTGCCCGCACGGGCGACGCCCTGACGGTTTCGGCCATCCCCCTGGCGAGGGGCGGCTTCGCCGCGGAGCTCCTGGTGGCCGGCGAGGCCAGCCCCCTGACGTGCTACCTGACGGTGACCGGCACGAAGGGCCAGGCCGCACGCTTCGTGCGCCTCCGGGCCGTCTGCGCGCCCCTGCGATCCCCCATCTTCGACTACGGCGTGGCCTCTCGCGGGAAGATCATCGTCAGCGGCAGCGCCGTGCTGGAGGGCGTCAACGAGGCGGCCGAAGCGTGCGTCCTGTCCACTCGCGAAGAACCGGTCGCCATCGAGGGGGGCGGTCAAGCCTCCATCAGCGGAGACCTGTACGTCACGGGCGAGGACGTGGACTACGTCCTGCTGAAGGGGTCCGTCAGCATCGGCGGGACGTCCGACCGGGACGAGATCCTCGCGGACCATCTCTACCTCGGCACGGAGGACCCCGAGTTTCCCGAGATCGACACGGCCCCGTTTGCGGCTCTCGCGACCACGATCGTCGACGCCAACACCGACCTGAGCGGCGCCGGGAACGTCTACAACAACATCCGCATCAAGGCGGGGACGGACCCGGACTTCCCGAACACGACGCAGATCAACGGGATCGTCTACGTCGAGGCGCCGAACAAGGTCACGTTCCACGCGCAGACCGAGATCAACGGGCTGATCGTCACGGAGGACGCCGGCGGCCTGCCCATCGAGGACTGCCAGATCGACTTCCGCGGCAGCACGTCCGCCCCGGGCGTCGTCGCCCTGCCGGACACGCCCGAGTTCGCCGCGGTCAAGGAGCACCGCGGCAGCATGATCCTCGCGCCGGGTTTCGGCCTGACCTTCCGCGGCAACACGAACTGCATCAACGGCCTGATCGCCGCCGACCAGTTGTCCTTCCGCGGCACGAGCGACATCTCCGGCGAAATCTCCGGGATGGTCCTCGGCTTGAAGGACACGGAGCTGACCCTTCAGGGCAACTCGACGATCCGCATCAACCGCGCGGGCGACACCGAGCTGCCGGCCGGGTTCAAGCACTCGATGGGGTTGGTCTTCGATCAGGACTCCTACACCGAGCCCTGCGCGGAGTAGGCAACGCAGCCGGCGGCGAGGCGCGGCTCGCGGGGCATGCCTCGTCGCCGGCCGATCGCGCCGTTACGTCGTGCGCCGCTTCGCCGGTGCCTTCTTCTTCGGCGCGGGGGCGGGCTTGGGGGGCTCCGTGCCGTACTTCCGGATCAGCTCCAGCAGGGCCATCCGCCGGGCGTGGTCGGGCTCGAGGTCCAGCACCATGCGCCACTGCACGATCGCCTCGGGGTACTGGCGGGCCTCCTCGTAGGCGTAGCCGAGCTTCAGGTGCGGCGCGACCTTCTTGGGCGCCTCGGCGACCGCCATCTTCAGGTACTGGATGTAGCCCTTCAGGTCGCCGCTCTGGTTGTGCTGTTCGGCCACGCGCAGGTAGGCGTCCACCAGGGTCGCCTGGTAGGCCTCGGGGGCCAACTCGATGGCCTTCCGGAGCAGCGTGAGGTACTCGTCGTACTTGCCGACGCCGAAGGCGGCCTGGGCGAAGTAGTACTGGAACAGCGCCCGGTCCTCCGTGGGGCGCTTGTCGTCCTTGGGCTTGGGCGCGGCGGCCGCGAGCTTCTTGAACATCTCGTACGCCTCGGGGTAGCGCCGGGCGTTGAGGTAGATGTTCGCCCGCAGGAACCGGATCTCCCCCTCGCCCTTCAGCCCGGTCTCGATCGCCTTGGCGACGTGGTAGATCGCCGAATTGCTCGGCGCGACGCGGAAGACGTCCTTCTTGCCGGGCGCCGGCTCGATGAGGTACCACGATCCGCTGATCGTGCCCGGCTTGCCGCTCTTGACGGTCACCTCCGCCACGCGCCCGAAGTAGTTCCGCAGGTTGAAGTACGCCGAGCCCAGCTTGTAGTGCAGCACGGGCGAGTGGAGCCCGAGGCGGAGGGCCTTCTGGTAGGACTCCGCCGCCAGGGCGAAGGCGTTCTGGGCGAGGTGGATGTTGCCGAGCTGGTAGTGGTCGGCGGCGCTGTTGGGGTTGAGCTTGACGGCCTCCTTGAAGTACTTCCGGGCCTTGGGGAGGTCGTCGAGGTTGTACTTCGCCTCGGCGAGCATGTGGTAGGTGGGGTAGTCGTGGCGGTACCGGAGGAGGCGTTCGAGCACCTTGGCGGCCTCGGCCCACTTCTCCTGCTGGATGTACATCTCGCCGAGGGTCTGCCCGGCTTCGACGTGATCGGGCGAGGCCTTGACGATCGCCGCCAGGAGCTTCTCGGCCTCGTCGGTGTTGCGGGCGTAGCGGTGGGCCCGCGCCAGGTACAGGCGGTAACGGGTCTTGGCCTTATCGGCGGCGACGGCCTGCTTGAGCAGGCCGACGGCCTTGGCGTACTCGCCGCGGAACAGGGCGTCGCGCCCCTCGTTGAAGAGCCGCTCGGCCTTGGCCTTGGGCGTTTCCTTCCCGGCCGGGTCGGCCTTCGGTTTGTCGGCCTCGGGCTTGTCGGCGCCCGTGCTGGCCGCCGACAGCAGGATCGGCTCCGGCGTGCCGCTCGGCCTGACATCCGCGGCGATCGGGCTCGCGCCCAGCACCAGAATCCCCACCATGCCCAGAACGATAATCTGTCGCTCACGCATCGTCGCGTCTCCTCGGTTATGCCGTCGCATCTGTGGACACACCTCGGCTCGGGTCTTCTCGCCCCACGGCGCTACAGCCGATAGGTCTTGATCCACTCGATCTGATCCTTGGCCTTCTGGACCATGGGTCCCTTGGGGAAGTTGCTGACGTAGTTGGCGTAGGCGTCCATGGCCTTGACCCACTCGCCGAGGTGCTCGTGGTTCTCGGCGATGGCGAACTGGGCGGCCGGCGCCCGCGTGCTGCGGCGGTAGTTCCGCAGGAAGGCCTGGTAGGCCTGGATGGCCTCGGCCCACTGGCGCTTCCGCTCGTGGTACTGGGCGATCCGCCAGGAGGCGTCCTCGGCGACGGCGGTGCCGCTGAACTGGCGGACGATCTCCTGCCAGGTGCGCATCGCCGCCTCGGAGTCCTTGAGCTTCTCGTCGTAGATCTTGGCCATCTGGAGGAGGGCCTGGTCGGCCTTGTCGGCGAGCGCCACCTTGGAGGCCTTCTGGTAAGCCTCCACCGCGCGGCGCAGCGCCGCGTTGATCTTGTCCTGGCGGTCGGCGAGCTGGGCGGCGGTGAGCTTCTCGACCTGCTGCTCTGCGGCCTGGGCCGCCACGGTCGCCTTGGCGAGGTTGTACTGCATGAACTGGGCGGCGAAACGCGCCTGGGCGATGTCGGCCTTGCCTTGCTGGCCTTCGGCGCGGAACCGGGCGACCACCTGGTCGCGGTCCTGGAGGACCCGCCGCCGCCCGGCCTGCACCTGCTTGTACGCCTCGCGCTGGGCGACCACCTTGCTCATCTCTTCCACGCGCCCGCGGGTCACGCCGGCGAGCTTGACCGCCTCGGCCTCGTAGCTCTGCCCGACCTTCAGCAGCGCGTCGTCGGTGAGGGGGCTCTCGGGATACGTCGCGGCGAGCTCCAGCAGGGCCTCGCGCCCCTTGATCGTCTCGGCCATCGACAGGTAGATCCCGCCCACCTGGAACAGGGCGTCGTCGGCCAGGTGCGTCTTGGGCCAGTTCGCCGCCACCTTGCGGTATTCCGTGATCGCCTTCGTCGGGTTGGCCAGTTGCTCCTGCACGATCCGGGCGATCTGGAACTGCGCGTCGAAGGCCTTGCGCTGCCCCTCCTCGTCCACGAGGGTCTGGTACCGCGCCAGGTCCTTCGCCACGCCCATGCGGCGCTTGGCCTCGCCCGTCCGCGCGTCCTTCGCGTAGGCCTTCAGGTACGCCTCGTAGGCCGCCATCGCCTCCCGCCACTCGCTGCGGTTGATGCGGCACTCGGCGATGGACCACTTCGCCTCGCGGATCCAGTTGCCCGTCGGGTACTCCTCGATCACCCGCTGGTAGGCGGCGATGGCGTCCTCCCACGCCTCGTTCGTCTGGTGGATCTGCCCGATCGCCGTCAGGGCCTGCCCCGCCTGGGCGTGCCGCGGAAAACTGTCCACGAACGTCTCCAGCACGTGCAGGGCCTCCACCCAGCGCTTCTGCCCCCGCAGCCGAACACCGATCTGGTAGATCGCGTTCTGGGCGGCCGCGTCCGACCCGCCCCGCGCGAAGTTGATCTCCACGTACGTCTCGGCCGCCTTCAGCGGGCGCCCGAGGTTCTGCTCGTACGTCTGGGCGATCCGCGTCGCCGCCTGAGCGGCCAGCGCGTGCGTGAAGTAGTGGATCGTCAGGTCGTTCCAGACGATCATCGCCTCGTCGTAGTACCGCCGCCGCGCCAGCTCCTCGGCGATGTTCCAGAGCATCTGCGGGATCTCGGCGATGCGGGGATGGTCGTGGAACGTCTCGCCCACGACCCGCAGCTCGCGGGCCGCTCGCACGTACTGCCCGCGGGCGAGGGTCGGCGAGAACTGGTCCACCACGCGGGCTTGCGTGAGGAAGCTGCCGGCGATGTCCCACTGGGCCTGCTGGACCAGCGAGCGGTCCTTGGTGAACTCCCGGACGATCTGCGCCAGCACGCCGCGGGCCTCGGCGAAGCGCCGAGTCACCTCGGCGAGCTTCTCCTGCTTCGTGCCCTCGGCCTTGACCGGCTCGGAGGCCCACGCCAGCGTGTCCCGCGCGATGCCCAGGCGCAGCGTCGGCAACTGCGAATCCGTGGCGTTGTCCTGGAGGTACTGCCCCGCCAGGGCCGCCGCGCGCTTCCACTGCCGCACCGCGCGCCAGTGCCCGACCATCACGAGGACCTCGCCGCGGGCCTGCACGGCCGCCGCGCGAAGCGCGTACGTCTTGCGGATGCCCTGGAAGATCGCGTACGCCGCGTCGAAGGCCTTCTGCTGGCGGGCGAGCTCGGCCGGCGACAGGACCGGGGCCGGGGCGATCGCCTGCTGCGAGCGCCGCTGGGCCTGCTGGGTCTTCTTGCCCTTGTCCGGCGCTCGCGCGTAGTACTTCATCCCCTCGCGCAGCATGGCCACCTGGCGGGCGCGGGTAATCTGCTGCTGGCGGATGGCGGCCATGGCCAGCATGTCGGCCTCGTCGCGGCTTTCCAGCTTTCCCAGCGCGCCCCCCTCGGCTTTCTCCAGGTCCGCCAGCAGAGCTTTGGCGTCTTTGGACCCGGCGGGTCCTGCCGGAGGAGGGGTCACGGGCCTCGGCGTCGGCCCGGGCTTCCGCGCCGGTTCCTTGGCCCGCGCGTCGCCGCGCGGCCCGGCGAGGGCCAGGGCGGTCTTGCCCCCGCGCCCCGTCCGGCCGTGGCCCTCCACCAGCGCCTTCAGAACGCTGCGGGCGTGGTCCGGCATAACCTTGCCGAGATGGCACAACCCGCGGCACAGCTCGATCCGCTCGGGCGTCTCCAGGTCCAGCCCGGCCTTCTGGAGGCTCACGAAGATCCCCTCCGCCACGTCCCAGGCGTCGACCCCGGCGTACTCCAGCGCCACGGCCATCACCTTCCGGATCGCCTCGGCGACCAGCACGCTCCCGGGGCGGTCCTTGACGAACTGCTGGTAGGCCGCCAACGCCGCGGTGAACTCCGGGCGGAGCTTCGCCGGCGGGACCTTCTCCTTCCGGTCGGCCAGCTCCTTGGCCAGGGCCTTGCGGGCGTGGGCGTCCAGGGCCGCCGCATGCGCCAGCGCCGCCCGCTCGGCGGTGCTGACCGCCCCCGGGGCGGCCTGGGCGAGCGTGGGCACCTTTGCGGCGAACTCGGCGAACTCGCGGTAGACCTCCGCGGCCGTCGTGTGGGCCTCGTGCGCCGCGAAGCCCTGGGCGATGCTGAAGATCGTCCGGACGGCCGTGTCCGCCAGCGGGCTGTCGCCGTGCTGCGAGATGAACTGCCGGTACGCCGCCAGCGCCGCCTTGTACGTCGCCGTCAGCGCGATCTTGTCCCGACCGTTGTACTGGCGGATCAGCCGCCCCAGCTCGCGCCGTGCCTCCGCGTAGCGGTGGTCGGCCAGGGCGAGCTGGGCGTAGCGCTCGGCGGCGGGGGCGGGCGGATCGGCTTTGACTCCGATGGCCTCGGCCGCCGTGGCGTGGTACTCCAGCGTGTTGTAGTGATCGACGACCTGCCTCCAGACGGGGCGAACCTGCTTGAGGAAGGCGTCGCCCTCCTCGAGGTCTCCCTGGAGTTCGCGGCAGCGCTTCAGCGCCTTCGTAAGGGTGGGGTCGAGCTTCACGGGTACCTTGAGCCCGGCGGCCGCAAGCCGGCCGTGCTCGGCGAGCACCTGGCCGATCCAGATCCGGGCGACGGCGAGCTTCGCGTCGCGCTGGACCGCGGCGGGCAGGGAGGCGACCAGCAGGTCGTAGGCGGCCTCGGCGACGGCGTAGTGCCCGCGCGCCTGCCAAGGCTGAAGGTGGGCGGCGAGGGTGCTCACCGCGCCGGCGGCCTGGGCGCGAGCGTCCCGCTGGACCACCTGGACCAGCGCGGCAATCATCTGCTTCTGCGTGTCGCTGAGCTGGGCGTTCTTCGCGTCGTTGCCCGTGCGGACGTTCTCGGCGAACTGCCACGTGGCCAGCAGGCCCAGCACCCGCGCGTGCTCGAGCCGGGTCGACGCCCAGTGGACGTGGTCGTCGCCCATCGCCGCCAGGAGCCGCGTCGTGAGGTCCAAAGAGACCCGCAGCCCCGTGGGGGCCTTGACCGACAGGTAGCGCTTCCGCACGCCGTCCACGAATCCAACCGCCTGGACCGCGCCGGTCTTCTTGTCCTCCGCGATGATCGGCACGGCAATCTCGACCGCCCACGCGTCGGGTGCCGACAGCCCCGTCACCTTCACCGCCGGCGGCAGCTTCGACGCCAGCGGCGAAAGCCGCTGCGCCAGCGCCAGCCGCCAGGCGGCCGTGTCCTTCGCGGGGTCCTCCTTCCGGATCGTCGCGTACAGCGAGAGGACCTCGCGGATCGAGGCGGGCATCGGCGCCGGCAGCTTGCCCGCCGCCGCCTGCTTCGCGAGCGCCGCCATGGCCAGCTCGGTCTTGTACCCGCCCAGCGTCCCCAGCGCCGCGGCGCGGTCGCCTCGGGGCAGCGAGAGCTTCAGGACGGCCTCGACGCCCTGGGCCGCCGCGGCGTACGCCCGGACCTTGGCGTACCGCGCGGCGAAGTGCCGCAGGAACTGCTGGGCGAGCTTCGCCCTCTCGGCGTCGGCCGGCAATAGGGCGAAGAGCTCCCCGACCCGCGCGAGGGCCGCCACGTCCGACGCCGCCAGCTTGGCGCCCTTCTCCGGGCTGGGTAGGCGCCCCGTGACCGCCAGGTGCCAGTTCACCATCTGCCCCAGCACGGACACGCGGGATCCTTGCGGCAGCTTGAGCTTCAGCAGCTCCTCGGCACCCTGGATCGCGGCTGCATGCGCCTCGACGGCGAAGTAGCGCGCGGAGAGGTGCCCCAGGAATTGCTGGACCAGCTTCGCCCTCTCGGCATCGGCCGGCAACAGGGCGAAGAGCTCCCGGACCCGCGCGAGGGCCGCCACGTCCGACGCCGCCAGCTTGGCGTCCTTGGCGGGGCCGGGCAGGCGCCCCGTGACCGCCAGGTGCCAGTTCACCATCTGCCGCAGCACCGACGCGCGGGACCCTTGCGGGAGCTCCAGCTTCAGCAGCTCTCCGGCGCCCTGGAGGGCGACCGCGTCCGCCGCGACGGCAACGTAGCGCGTGTGGAGGTGCCTCAGCAGCTTGTTCGTCAGCGACAGGATCTCGGCGTTCGTCGTCAGCAGGCGGAGCAACTCCTTCGCGCCGGCGACGGCCGCCAGGTCCGCCGCCGCTAGCTTGCCGTCCCGGGCGGGGCTCGGCAGCGCCCGCGAGATCGCCAGGTGGCGGTCGAGAATCCGCCCGACGACGAACGCCCGTTCGGCGCGGGACAGGTCGAGCTTCCGCAGCGCCTCGCCGCCCTGGATGCTTGCGGCATAGGCCCCGGCCTGGTCGTAGTGGGCCTGGAGATGGGCGTCGATCTGCTGGCTGAGCTTCAGGCGGTCGGCGTCCTTGGGCAGGTGGGCGCGCAGCAGCTTGACGTAGCCGATGGCCGTGACGTCCGTGGCGGCCAGCGCCGCATCCCGCGCCGGCGGGACGCCCCGGCGCGTCAACGCCAGGGTCGAGTCGACCAGCAGCCGCAGGGCGTCCGCCGCGAGGGCGTGGTCCGCGTGGGCCTTCTGCCACGCCGCCAGCTTCGCCAGCGCGGCGGCGTCCGGGCCCTGGCGGAGGTCGAAGGCCATCAGCTCATACTGCGCGACGGCCGCGGCCGCGGCGTTGTCCTTGTCGGCCGCAATCTCCGCCAGCGACGCCCGCGCATCCAGGATGCTCCGGTCGTCCAGGTGCAGCTTCGCCCGCGCCAGCAGCAGCGACAGGCGAACGGCGTCGATCGCCTTGGGGTGCTTCGTCCGCAGCTCCAGGACGATCGGCAACACGTGGGCGTGCTGCTTGGTGGCCAGCAGGCCCTCGGCCTTCAGGGCCAGCAGCTTGGCGCGCTGCGCGGCGGTGAGGGCCTTGTCGGCCAGCAGGCGGGCGCACTCCTTCAGGGCGGTCTGGGGCTGGCGGGCGGCGAGGAGCTGCTCGACCAGGCGGATCCGCACGTCCAGGTCGGTCACCTCGGCGCGGAGGGCCTTGAGCATCCTCGCGGCGTACGGCTCGCCGGGGGCGAGGCGCAGCGTGGTCTGCCAGGCGGCGATGGCCTCGGGGACCTCGCCGAGCTGGTAGTGCGCCTTGCCGAGCCACAGGAAGACCTCCGGGTTCCTTCGCGCGGTTCGGGAGGCGCTGAGCAGCAGGTCGCGGGCCTTCTGGAACAGCCCGGCCTCGTAGGCCTTCCTGCCGTCGGCGAAGGCCGCCGGCGCCTGGGCCGCCGCCGTCCCGTACATGGCCCCGAGAAACACGCAGATCGCGACAAGGCTCAGGATCCGTCGCATCACGGTACTCCTTTCGTTCGTCTCGTAGACAGGTTGGGATCGCGATGATCCGCAGCTTTAGACGCGATCGCCAACGCGAAGTTCGGCCGGACCGGCCAAGTTACAGAGCTGTTACATCGCTCGCGGCCGGCCCCAACGGCGGCGTCCAAGGCTTGTATGGCACAACGAGGGTGGAGCAGGCACCAACTCTCCGAAGGACTGCTCGGACGGCGAGACACTCGCGCTTACGGCCGCGTGTGCCGCGCGCTCGCCGAAGCCGGGTGGCCCGGCATGGAACGAGACGGGTCAGCGAGTTTCGTCGGCCGGCTTTGACGGGCTCAGGGCACCCAGATCGAGAATCCCCGCGGTCTGCCGTCCCTGCGTCAGGAAGAGCAGCGCGTAGCTCGTGCACATGTTTGAGTCGCGATGGTCATACCCCTTATGCTCCCAGCCACCGTTTTCGTGCTGCCTCTTCAGGAGGACCCTCTTGCCGTGTTCGTACCAGTCCACGTCTCCGATGGACCTCTCCCCTGCAGCCGTTCCGGCGACGGCGAGGAAGTAAAGGCGCTCGAAGAGCCTCCCCCACCAGCCGCTATAGTTGTAGTTGAAGATGTCCGTATCGTAGTACTTGTTGAGCCAGGCGATTGCGGCTCTCCGCGCAGCGAGGGCTTGAGGGGGGCATCGCCTGACATGGCTCTCGCAGAGAATCAGACTGCTGAGACCAACCACCGTTGCCGACACGCCCAACTTCGCCTCCCTGTCGTTCTTCCAGTTCCCTGCCCATCCGCCGTTTTGCATTTGGGAAGCGACCCACCAGCTCTGGGCGAGTGCCCAGTACCTGGGGGGTACTGTGGCTTTCCCGCTGGCGCCGCACGAAATGCCCCGGATCGCGAAGAAGGTATCGATTGCAGAACCGTGTCCGTTCTTCTTCTTGGCCGAACCCAGAAGCAGCTTCACATCCGCTCGCAGGTTCCTGGAGTACTTGCCCCCCAGTTGCCGATTGGCCAGCATCCAGACGTTGACCCGGAAGCTCAACGCTTCGATGTCGCTGATCTTCCGACCGTCCAGCCAGTTCAGCGCCCTTGCGACCACGGGATGGACCGCCGGGACACCGCTCTGCAGCAGCGCGCACGTCGCCAGGACGGTGGACCGATCGGGACAGGGGTTCTTCTCGTGTGCTCGCCGCGTGTAGAGCCATTCCCCGCTCGGGTCCTGCTTGGACAAGAGATAGGCTGCCCCCCGTGAGACGGCTTCTCTGGCATCTTCGGGCATCGAGAGGCCTTCTTCGCCGGCCATCTGCATCGCCGCACTGACCGCGCCGGTGTCCGCCAGGCCGTTCCGCCGGAGCAGCCACGCTGCCCCGAGCATCTCCGGCTTCACGGTCCTCAAGTAGCGGCGGGTCCTGGCCACGGCGTCTGTGGCCTCAATGCGTGTCTGATCGCGCTTGGCATAGATTCTCAAGAACCTCTCGTAATTGGCCTTCGCGTGCATCAGGCTGACCGCCTTGCCAACCGGGCTTGTCTTTGGAGACGACGCCAGGGATGCATACCAGTTCCCCAGTTCCGCGCAAGCGTTCGCCTCCCGCTGACCCAGCTCCTTGGCTGCGATGGGAACGTAGTCCCGCAAGAATCGGGGGCACTTATCTGTCAGGAGTTCGGCCGCACCAGCGGGATCGTCCACCTCGGTGACATGGAAGAGGATCAGGGCTTCTCGAGCCGCCGGATCGTCCGAGCTTTCCGTTAGGGACTCGACCAATCGCTTGCGAGTCGGCTCTGCCCGTTGACGGTGGATGGCGTGAAGGGCCTTGGCCCGTACGGGCGCGTCCCACCCGAGCTTCCGGGCGCGGATCGTCGCTTCGGCCTGTTGGTAGAGCTTGAGGGCCTGGGGCCACTGGCGGGCCTTGGCCGCCCCATCGCCCTCTGCAACCAGCATCTCAGCCAGCTTCCAGGAGGCGCTGAAGGCGACCTCAGGCAGCCCGCCGCGAGAACCCGCCTCGTAGAGCTTGCGGAGCTTCCGGCGGCAGGTCTCCGTCCGAGACGGATCCTCTTTGGCAAGCAGAAGCAAGGCCTTCTCCGCGCAGTCATAGGCCGACGGGCTGCGAACGGCGCGGAGCCCGTATTCGTAGCACTTCTCAAGGAGATACGTGCGAAGATCCGCCTCGTCGGCCACGGTACCGGCTGCCTTGAGGATCTTCTCCGCCCGCTCCGCATCGGTTCTCGCGCCGCGGATCACGCCGTTGAGGAACTCCTGGTTCCGATCGGCAGCGTACGCCCCGGACAGGCAGAGCAGCTGCGTGGCCAGGCCCGCGGCAAGTAGCCTCAAGTAACTCACGATGCTCTCTCCCTGACAGTCCTCTGAGCTGGGATTTCCCGCATATCCTCATGCCCGTCCCGGCGCGCCGAGGTCGCGGGTCTTCCCGATGATTCTATCACCGGTCGGGCGATCGGCAAGCTCTCTTCGAGATCCAGAACGGGGGCGTTTGCCTGCCACCGGGCCGTGATCGTGCCGGAAACGCCCTTCCGCCGAGCGTTTGGGCAGGCCGGAGCAGACCGTCTCCGTCGCCTCCGCGCC
>CAZXOC010000092.1:0-23594 GCA_964642165.1 uncultured Planctomycetaceae bacterium
TTGCTTTGTCCAGATTTTGGACAATCAGCCCCTTTTTGGACAATCAGCCTCCCCGCCGGTCTTCCCGCTCGCCGATCCGATCGTAACGCCTTAGACAACAAGCCTTTTCCCCGATTCGGGTCCCCGGCCGGGCCGGGGGCTGGCCCGCCTATGGACTGCGGCGGCTGTGACGCCGCTTTTCCCATCCGCTACGAGATGCCGCGGACGCGGACATCGGGAGCAAAGCAAAGCGGCGTCGTTGCCGCCGCACTCCACGTGCTGCTCTCCCGATGTCCATCGGGACGACGGCGCGGTGAGGCTGTGCGGCAGCACGAGACGCGCCCGATCCCTCTCCCGCTGGAACGGGGGCTACTGCGTACCCGCGCGCGGCCTTGCCGAATCGCCCGGCCCTCGCTACGATGGGCAGAGCGGCGATGACCGGATGCTTCGGCGCATGGCCGGCACGGGAAGATGATCATGGGCTACGGGGAGTTGGCCCGCGCGGCCGGCAGGCCAAGGGCCTCCGCGGGTGGAGGCGCAGCGGAGACGGAGCCGGGCTTGGCCGCGCTTCGGCGAGGCGGGACGAGCCCGCAGGTGGCCCGGCAGGGCCGAAAAAGTATCGCGGCAGGGACGGGGCTTGCGGCCCGCCCCCCGCACAGATCCGTACGTGAGGGATTGCCTCATACGGCTCCTACCTCGGGTCATACGCCAGGCGTTGGGCGGCCTGACGTATCCTGTCCAACCCACGCGACGCTTCCGGCCGGCTCTGGGTCCGGCCCGCGGGCGGTTGTTCAGGATTCCCCTTGGTCATCGGCCTTCCCTCCCGCCGGTCCGCAGCCGACCTGTCCGTCCGTCCCGACCGGCCACAGGCGGAGGGTTACCAGCCCCGCCCTTTCGGTTGCGGGGTGGGGTCACCGTTCCACCATAGCCGGGCGGCCCAAGCCGTACAGCCTTGTTCCCGGCGTTCACAGGTACGATGCCGATGTCAGACTTCCCGCCGGCGTACGCGTCAGGATTGCGGCCACAGGCCTTCCCTGACCGTCCCGCCGCCGCCTTGCGGGGCCGACCGGCGGGTGCTGCCGGGATCTCCCGGTTCTCGTGCATGGAGCGTCCACGCATGCGCAGGGTCTCAGACTCCGCGGGGCCGATGTCGCCGCTCGCGCTGGCGCCACGCATCGTATTGCCTTCCCGGCCACCATACGAGGTCGGCGCCCCGAAACAGGCGCTTGCGGATGTTGGAATCGGCGTTCGAACCGTCAGGAAGGCCGACAGCGGCGGCGGCGGGAGAGCCCGGTGACCTTCGCCGTCGAAACGAACAGACCATGCACGTCTGGTGGCCCGCCGTCACTACGCCCGGCGCGACTCGAACGCGCAACCTCTTGCTCCGGAGGCAAGCGCTCTATCCATTGAGCTACGGGCGCAACTCCCGAGCAGTGGATTCTGGCCGAAGCGGAGCGAAAAGTCAACGTCGATTGCCCGGCCGCGGCTGGCCACGTCCGATCCGGCAAGCGCCGGGCGGCTAGCGGCTACCACGCCGGCGGTGGGGGCGGTACCATGGCGGCATGATTCGGCCGGAGATCCAGCGGCGGCGGACGCGGGCGGTTCGCGCAGGCGACGTGACCATCGGTGCCGGCGCGCCGGTGGTCGTGCAGAGCATGACGAACACGCAGACGGCCGACGCGGAGGCGACGGCCGCGCAGGTCATGCGTCTCGCCGAGGCGGGCGCGGAGCTGGTCCGCGTGGCCGTGCCGACGCCGGCGGACACGGCGGCGCTTCGGGAGATCGTCGCGGCCTCGCCCGTGCCGATCGTCGCCGACGTGCACTTCCGCTTCGCCCGCGCGCTGGAGGCCATCGCCGCCGGCGCCGCGAAGATCCGCCTGAACCCCGGCAACATCCGCGACCGCCGGCAGGTCCGGCGGGTCATCGCCGCGGCGGCCGAGGCCGGCGTCGCCATCCGCGTCGGCGTCAACGAGGGCTCGGTGATCGAGCGGCGCGACGAGCGGCAGCGGGCGGCGGACCTGTCGCGGCCACTCGACGAGCTGATGTTCGAGAGGCTCGCCGACTACCTGGAGGTCTTCGAGCAGGCGAGCTTCGGCAACCTGGTCCTGTCGGCCAAGAGCCACGACGCCTGCACGACCGTCGCGGTGAACCGCCACATTGCCGAGCGATGGGACTATCCCGTGCACCTGGGCGTGACGCACGCGGGCACGGCGGAGACGGGCGCGATCCGCTCGGCCGCAGCGCTGGGGGCGCTGCTGAGCGAGGGCATCGGCGACACGATCCGCATCTCGTACGCGGGCGACCCCGTGCCGGAGGTCGAGGCCGCCCTGGAGCTGCTCTACTCGCTGCGCCTTCGCCGGCGCCCGGGGCTGGAGCTGATCGCCTGCCCCACGTGCGGGCGCGTGATGATGGACCTTGCGCCCGTCGCCGAGCGTCTCCGCGCGGCGCTGGCGGGCGTGGCATTTCCCGTAACGGTGGCGGTGATGGGCTGCGCGGTGAACGGCCCGGGCGAGGCGGCCCATGCGGACGTGGCGGTCTGCGCGGCCGGGGCGGACAAGGCCGTCCTGTACCGCGGCGGGCGGAAGCTGCGGACGATCCCCGCCGGCGAGATCGTCGAGGCCGTCGTGGCGGAGGTCCGGGCGCTGCGCGAGGACGCGTAACGGCGAGCCGGCGCCGGACGCCGACGGAGTGACGCAAATGGCTGTGAAAGCGTACGGCGCGGTGGCGTGGGTGTCGGTCCTGGCGCTGGCGGGTGCGGCGCGTGCGGAGGAGAAGATGGTCACGGTTCGCCCGGAGGACCACGGCAAGGCGCTGATCAACCCGCAGATGGGCTGGACGCTGCACTTCTACTCGAACGTGCTGCGGAACTACGGCTCGAAGCTCGCCGCCTCGGACACGGTCGAGGACTTCCCGGGGCTGTCGGCGGTGTACCTTCGCCTGCCGTGGGCGTTCCTGGAGCCGCGGGAGGGCGAGTACGACTGGTCCGTCGTGGACACGCCCGCCCAGCGGTGGATCGACCGGGGCAAGCAGGTGGCGATGCGGATCAGTTGCTGCGAGAGCTGGATGCGCCACGCCACGCCGAAGTGGGTCGCCGATGCCGGCGCGAAGGGCCACAACTTCACGCCGGGCAAAGGCGCCCGGGCCGATGGGGAGTACTGGGAGCCGGATTACGGCGACGCCGTCTTCCTGGCCAAGCTCGACGCCTTCCTGGCGGCGCTGGCCCGGCGCTACGACGGCAACCCCAACGTCGCGTTCATCGACATCGGCAGCTACGGCGTCTGGGGCGAGGGCCACACCTGGGCCAGCACGAAGAAGCAGTGGCCCGACGAGGTGAAGCGCAAGCACGTCGACCTGCACGTCAAGCACTTCCGCAGGACGCTGCTGGCGATCAACGACGACTTCGCCGGCCCGGGCACCCGCGCCGAGCACCTGCCGATCACCGACTACGCGCTCGCCAAGGGCGTCACGCTTCGCGACGACAGCATCTGCGTGCAGCCGCCGCCGCGGTCGTGGTACCACGCCGAGCTGGCCCGGGCCTTCTGGCCGAAGCTGCCGGTCATCCTGGAGCACGAGCACTACGGCTCGTCGAAGCGCAAGGGGGCCTGGGGCGACGGATCGCTGCTGGCCAAGGCCGTCGAGGACTACCACGCCAGCTACCTGTCGATCCACTGGTGGCCGCGGGAGATGCTGGGGGAGAACCGCGACGTTATCGACCGGATCAACCGGCGCCTGGGCTACCGGCTGCAACTGCGCGAGGCGACCTGGCCGCCCGAGGTGCGGCTGGGCGAGCCGCTGACCGTCACGATGAAGTGGGCCAACGCGGGGGTGGCGCCGTGCTACCCGGGCGGCCACCCGGCCGTGACGCTCAAGGACGCCCGCGGCGGGATCGTCTCGGTGCACGTGGCGGAGGACGTGGACGTTCGCCGGCTGGCCCCGGGCGCGCCGGGCAAGGCCCCGGTCGAGACGGTGACGCTTCGCTGCGTGGTGGCCCGAGCGCACGCCGACGGGGCGCGGCGCTTCGCCCGCGCCGCCGAGGAGGCCACGTGCACGCTGTACGTCTCCGTGGGCCTGCGCGACGGGACGCCGACGATCGCCCTGCCGCACGCCGGCGACGACGGGCGGCGGCGCTGCCGCCTGGGCGAGTTGACCATCCGCGGCCGGTGAGGTCCGGCCGGAAGTCTTTTCATTACTCGACGGAGAGGAGGAGTGATGCGCTCCAGTTCACGCGTATTGATTCTGACGGCTGTCGTGTTGTCGTGGGCGCCCGTCGCGGCGCCGGCCGGCGAGGGCGCGGGCGCGCCCCGCCGCGGGGCGAGGCTCTTCTTCCGCGCGCTGGGGGCGCAGTCGAACGCGCCGATCCTGCCGAAGAGCCGCTCGGCCTGGACGCAGGACAAGCAGGTCCGCACGGGCACGACGGGCATGGCCGACGAGGGCTTCACGGAGTACCCCTTCTGCTTCGGGACGATGGACTTCACGTTCGTGCAGGCCCGCGCGTACTACCCGCGGCTGATCTCCGGCGCCCGCGCCGACGAGAGGCGCGTCAACACGGCCGACATCCTCATGGACTACGTCTACGAGCCGGACGGCTGCGTGTGGGGGCCCAGCGGGCGCGAGTTCGTCCAGACGTTCACCGCGACGCAGCCCGAGCTGGTCAGCGTCACGATGCGGGTGGCGTCGGAGCCGGGCGTGTTCCGCGCGTCGCTCCTGGAGGGCGGCCCGGCCGGAAGGCAGATCGCCCCGAGCAAGACGTTCCGCTCCGGACACTCGATGGCGTGGGGCACGGCCGTGTGGGAGGCCGCCCAGGCGCCGCTCGCGGTCGGGCGGACGTACGGCCTGCGCATCCGCCGGGAGGACGGCAAGGCCTGGACGCCCTACCTGCACGCGACGGGCAGCGCCTACGATGGCGGGCTGCTGTACGTGGACGGGCGGCCGCGGCCCGAGAGCGACCTGGCCTGCTGGATCGTCGAGCAGCCGGGCGACCTGCACCGCGCGCCGATCGACGGCGCCGACCCCGACGGCTGGGTCTACCGCAGCAGGGCCGTGACGTTCCGCCCGCGGACGCCGAACGTGCGGCTGGTCTCGCTGACGGTCTCGCCGGTGACGGCGAAGGAGCTGGCCAAGGGCTACTGCGACCTGGTCGCGCGGGTGCGGTCGCCGGAGGGCAAGGTCGTGGGCGGGCCGAAGCGGTGCCTGGCCGTCGGGCCCCGGAACGGGCCGCACAGGGGGCACTTCCTGTTCGCCGGCGACGAGCTGCCGGTCGTGCCGGGCACGCCCTACCGCATCGAGGTCTTCACCGTGCCGCACCGGCAGCAGGAGCTGCCCGAACCCGGCGACGTGACGATCGTCCCCCGCGACGTGCACGCGCGGGTCTACGGCGAGCCCCAGCCGGGCAAGCTGCCGGGCATCTTCAACCTGAGGACCACCTTCGAGAGCGACAGCCGCGTCCGGTTCGATTGGTCCGAGCCGCTGGCCTGCCCCACGCGGATCGAGTCGTGGGGCCTGGGCATCAACAACGGCAAGCAGTGGGTCGTCCCGGCCGGGCAGACCGGCGTGGCGATCGGCAAGTTCTGGGCGGGGCACGAATACGACATCCGCCTGACCTCGACCGGGCCGACCGGCCTGACCTGGCGCACGCCGCTGTACCGCCTGCGCTTCCCGCGCAGCGACATCAAGCCGCTGACGCAGCCGGAGTACCCCAAGCCGTTCGTCACGCTGGCGCGCCGGCGCCCGTCCGCGGCGCCGGAGTACGGGCCGATCCGCTTCCGCCGGCAGGTGGCGGTGGTCAACGGTGACTTCGAGGAGGCCCTCGCCGGCTGGAAGGCCGACGGGACGGACCGCGTCTACACGGCCGGCTCGGAGCACGACGTGGGCGTCAAGTGGGGCCAGCAGATGGCCGGCTGGTCGGTGCTGGCGGGGGCGAAGCAGCGCAAGCAGGTCTTCGCCGTCGGCGCGCTGAGCCAGCGGATCGCCACCACGCCGGGGCACGCGTACGTGCTGTCGGCGTGGGCGCACACGTCGGTGGCGAACGGGCCCCGCGGCGACACGCGCGTGCGCCTGCTGGCCGACCCCGCCGGCGGGAGCGATTTCGAGGGGGCCAACGCCAGCCAGTGGTACTGGACGGACGGGCGGTGGATGCGCTTCCAGCACCGCTGGATTGCCCGGGCCGACCACTCGACCATCGCCCTGGGGCTGTTCCGCTGGCGCGACCTGGACCGGGCCAGCGCGTACGTCGACCACGTGACGGTGTACGACCTGGGCCCGAGCCCCGCCGAGGCGACCGACGGTATCGCCCGCGCGGCCGCCGCGCCATCGCTGGTCCTGCGCGATGCGAAGGTCGAGGCCGACGACAAGGTCGAGGCGCATCTCGTCGCCCCGCCGGGCTACGTCATCACGGGGCTCGGCGCGCGGGCCCACTACGACAACGTGACGACGATGTGGCTTCGGATCCAGCCGCTGCGCCCGGACGGCACGCTCGGCGAGCCCGAGCAGCTTCGCGGCGGATGGGAGCCGGACGCGGGCCTCGAGGCCGCCGTCGAGCTGCCGGAAGGCCACGTCGTGACCGGCTTCGGCGCGCGGGCCGCGCCCGAGTGGGACGTCAAGAGCCTGGTGGTCTGGGCCCGCCCGATGTCGCGCGACGGGCGGCTGGGCGAGGAGAAGGCCTTCCGCGCCGGCAAGGAGCCCGAGAAAGGCCCCGAGCGCCACGCGCGGGCCGCCGCCGGCCGCGTGCTGACCGCCGCGGGCCTGAACTGCATGCACAACGACATCAACGGCATCCGCGCGACGTCGGCGGCGCTGGTGCGAACGTCCTCGGCCGAAGCGCGCGGCCGGCCGCGGCCGGCGAAGCCGGAGGCCCGTGCGGCTGCGCCTGCGGCGGCGAAGGACGGCCTGGTCCCGATCGAGCCGGAGGGCGTCTTCGTCGCGCCGGCCGCGAAGGCCCATCCGCCCGTGACGCCGCGCCGCCCGCCCCATCCGGCCGATCGCGTGCGGTGCCGGCTCGTGGACTTCGTCGACTGCTCGAAGGCCGACCACGACTTCGCCCACGACAGCAAGAGCCGCCTGCGGGCCATCGGCGGGCTGACGTACCGCCTCACCGACGGCGCGCGGAAGATGTCGTGGTTCGAGTACACCGTTCGCACGGCCGCCAAGCCGGGCAGGCCGCACCTGCTCGTCGCGCGGCTCGCCAGCGATCGCGAGCGCTACACCACCATCAGCCTGACCATGCCGAAGGACGCCCCCTGGGCGGCGCCCTACGCCGGGGAGGAGAAGCACGTCGCCGGCCTGAAGGAGTGCCAGGAGCCCGACGGCTACCACCCCGGCGTCGGCGGGGGGCTGTTTACCGGGCGCGAGTACCCGCTGGAGATGGGCACCGACGCCGAGGGGCGGCTCTACTACGCGATGCTGTTCTACCCAGGGAGCGCCCGGACGCACGTGACGATCTCCCACGAGGGCCACGAGCGGCGCGACGACAAGCTCAACGGTGCCGCCGTGCACGCCATCTGGGTCTACGAGGTGACCGACGACCTGGCCGCACACGCCGTGAAGGCCGACGAGCCGGCGAACCTGCCGAAGCGCCGCATCGGCATCTACCAGACGCACCCGTGGTACTTCTACGGGCACTACGGCTGCCCGGCGCGGACGGTCGCGCAGCGGCGGCGCTCGCTGGCGGCGCTGGTGGACTACCTGCGTTTCTGCGGCTTCAACTACGTGGAATTCAACGCCGTCAACGGCAGCGACCGCACCAGCCGCGCGTGGTACGACTCGGCGATCTTCGAGCCGCTGATCGGCGACCTGCTGAAGGAGCTCGTGCCCCTCGCCGGGCGGCGCGGCGTCGACGTGCTGCCGGTCGTCACGTCGCTCAAGCCGCCCAAGCCGACGGAGCGCTTCGGCTTCGGGAAGGACTCCTGGCAGGTCAACGCCGACGGCAAGACCGGCAAGGCGTTCGGCTCGCCCGTGCCGGACCCGCTGCGGCCGGAGGTGCGGGAAATGATGGGCAAGCTCGTCGACGAGATCGCCTCGCGCTGCGCGAAGCAGCCGAACGTCGTCGGCGTGGGCGTGCGGGTCAACGGGAAGATCGGCCTGTGCTACGTGGGCGACGGCCTGAAGGCGGGTTACTCGACGTGGAACCTGGCGCAGTTCGCCGCGGAGGCGGGCGTCCGGGTCCCGGCCGGCGCGGGCGCCCACGACTGGCTCCGAAAGCACGCCTGGGAGAAGTGGCTGGACTGGCGCTGCCGGCGCACGCGGGAGCTGTGGCTGGCGCTGCGCGACAGGGCGGCGGCGCACCGCAAGGACCTGCGGCTGGTGATGAAGTGCGACCTGCCCTCGGAGACGCCGGGCACGAACGTGCAGTGGCCGGCCGGCGTCGAGCCGCTGGAGCTGCTCCGCGGGCACGGCTATGACCCCCGCCTGTTCCACGACGACGACGGCATCGTCGTCCAGCGCGGGATGATGATCGGGGCGGACCGATTTTTCGGCCGCTGGGGCGGGCCCTACGGCAGCAACGCCCAGGCCTACAAGACGTTCCACCACGCCCCGGGGCTGATGGAGCTGTACCGGACGCGCGCGGGGGCGGCGGTCGAGCTGTACCACAACTACTGGGAGGAGGGCGGGCACGTCCGCCACCCGGAGTTCGGCCCGCAGATGCGCACCGCCACGCTCACCCCGCCCGGGCGGGGGTACTTCGAGGCCGCCTGCGCCTCGCTGCGGCGGGCCAACGTGCACACGATCGCCTTCATGGGCTGGGCGCGCGCGAGCATCGGGCACGAGGCCGCCCTGCGACGCTGGTGCCGCGCGTTCCGCGCCCTGCCGGCCGTGCCGCCGCGCCCGTTCGGCGGCCGCGTCGAGCCCGACGACCCGCGCGTGTGGGTCCGCCGGTTCGGCCCGCGGCTCTGCGTGCTGAATGACAGCCCCAAGCCCGCGACCGTGCGGCTGACCTTCCCCGGCGCGCCGGGGCGGGTCGTTGACCTCGCCCCGGGCCGCGCCGTCCCCGTGACGCGCGGCGCCGGTGGGTGGGCCGTCACGCTCGACCTGGACGCCTACGACCTGCGCGCCCTGGACGCGGGACAGCGGCCGTCTTGAGAACCGCCTGGCGGCCCGGCCGGCGGGTCGTGCCGGCGAGACGTCACGGGCGGGACGTCGGCGCGGCGCCGGGGGCGGGCGCCGAGGAAAGCCTCTCCATTCCGCGGACCAGCGGGGGGTACTTCGAGACGCCGCGGACGTTGACCGACCACGTCGTGGCCATGTAGCCCAGCACGCGGGGGCTCTTGGGGGCGAGGGAGAAGTCGATGAGCGCGTCGACGGCGTCGGGCTTGTTCCACCCCGCCGGCAGCACGCGGAAGCCCTTGCCCAGCAGCAACGGGATCGACGGGTAGTCCTTCCGCTTGTTGTAGTGCCACGGGCAGAGGATGATGTCCTTGGGGATCGTGTCGGCGGCCGGGGCCGTGCCGTTCTGCGCGGCCTCCCAGCGGCCCATGCCGGTCGCCTTGCCGTCGATGAGCCGGTCGGCCCACATGAGCATCTCGGCGCCCTTGCCCTTCAGGTGCTTGTGGAACGCCGTCACGGCGGCGGCGAGGAGCCTGGCGGGGTCTCGGCCCGTGCATCGCGGGCAGTGCTCCGAGCCGATGAGGAAGATCTCGTCCATGCCGACGTGGAAGGCGTCGGCCTGGAAGGCATCAAGCAGCTCGTCGACCAGGGCGAAGACGACCTGGCGGACTTTCGGGTGCCGCGTGCACCAGCTTCGGCAGTAGATGCCCTTGTTGCCGGGGTACTTCCCGGGCGTCTCGTCGAACTCGGGATGGCGCGTCAGCAGGGCCGCGGTGTTGGCCTTCCACGACTGGTGGCCGATGCAGTTGAGCATGGGGATGGCCCGGACGCCGCGCCGGCGGCAGGCCGCCGCGAACCGCCGCGCCCGCGCCTTGGTGATCGCGCCGCTGCGGGGGCGAAGCTCGGGGTGCGACTGGAAATCGAACCCGTAGTTCACCTCGCAGATCAGCACGTTGACGCCGAGCTTGGCCAGGGCGGGCAGTTGGGCCTCCAGCGCGTCGAGGGCGCCCGCGCTGCCGGTGATGACGTGAACGGCACGCCAGGTCGCCGCCGGCCGGGTCGCCGCCGACGGGCCCGGCTGGGCATACACGCGGTACGCCCACGCGTCGAGGCGGACGCGGTCGCCCCGGGCCAGCGATCGCTTGCGGCCGGTGAAGGCCTCGCGATACTCGCCGGCGACGTGGGGGCCGTCCAGGGCGGCCGTCACCGCGGCGTCGGAGAGGTTCGCGACGACCAGCACGCGGTCGGCCTCGTGCCGGCGCAGGAAGGCGTAGACGCTCTCGTCGCGGCCGGTCGGCACCTTCGCGAAGTCGCCGCGGGACAGCGCCGGGTGGTCGCGGTAGAGCCTCAGCAGCTTGCGGTAGAAGGCCGTATGCGGACTGGCCTTCCACGGGATCGGGCGCGGCGTCTTGGCGAGGATGCCGATCTCCTGCCCGTTCCAGAGCATGGGGCGGCTCGCGGGCAGCGTCGCGCACAGCACGGCGAAGGGGCGCTCGCCCCCCTTGTACTTCTCGGCCAGCGGGACCTTCTCGAGGAACTCGACGTCGATGTGCTTGCGGCTGGGCCAGGCGTAGCCCATCCCGCAGACGTCGTGGTTGGTGGCGTGACGCATGCGGACGGCGCCGCGCGGGTAGGCCCGGCGCTCCTTGCGGAGCATCTCGTCGATGATCGTCGCCGGCTGATCGAAGTGCGCGATCTTCCAGAAGACCGGCATGAAGGTCCAGTCGTAGCTGGCGTCGAAGGCGGGGTGGAGCTGGCCCCCCTCGGCCTCGGCCAGCAGGAAGACGCCGCCGGGCTTGAGGCGGTTGAGCCTCGGCCGCAGCCACGTCCAATGCTCCACGGGGACCATGCCCGCGACGTCCTCGCGGAAGCCGTCCACGCCGAACTCGACGATCCAGTGCTTGCGGGCCTCGAACATGTACTGCCAGACGTCGCGGTTGCCGTAGTCGAGCTGGGCGACGTCACTCCACGGCCCGGCCTGGCGGATCTTGCCGGCCTTGTCCTTGCGGTAGTACTCCGGGTGCTCGGTGATGAGCTTGTTGCCCCAGGAGGTGTGGTTGCCGACCCAGTCGAGGATCACGTACATGCCCGCCGCGTGGATGGCCTTGACGAGGCGGCGGAAGTCTGCCTTCGTGCCGTAGCGCGGGTTGACGGCATGGTAGTCGCGGACACAGTAGGGGCTCTTGGAGCGCGGCTTGCCCGGCGGGTTGCCGCTGCGGGGGTGGATCGGCATCAGCCACACGATGCCGACGCCCAGGTCCTTCAGCGCCCCCAGGCGCTGCTCGAACGCGCCGAAGGTGCCCGCCTCCGTCTGCCTCTCCAGGTGCACCTCGTAGATCGGCAGGTTCCAGGACCACCTCGGCCCCGCCGGCTGTGCGCCCTTGATCATGAGTGGGTCCTCCGCCTGCTCGGCCCGGGCCGGGGCCGCAACGGCAGCGGCGGCTGCGAGCAGCAGTGCCCGGAACGGCCTGGCGCCGGTCATTCGCCTGCTCCCTGTCTGGTCGGGACGACCTCCCAATCCGCCTGGAACTCGTACCACCGGTTCTTCTCCCTGGCTGCTCCTCGCCCGTCGAGGAGTGTGATGTAGAGGCGCGGGCCGTGGAAGAACGTGCCGGCCTCAGGTTGCTTGAGCCCCCGGGCCGGACGCTACTTCGCGGCCATGCGGACGATGTTCCGCATGATCTGGAACGCCGAGTCGGGCTCGTAGCCATCGCAGGTGGCCGACGCGCAGCCGACCAGCGCGCCGGTGATGTCCTCGCGGCTGAAGAGGACGCCGGGCCGGCCATCGACGAGGACGGCTCGCAGCGCGGGCGGGGCGGATTTGCCCCGGAGCGTCTGGGACGCCCCGCGGTACTGGAGGGTGCGGATCTCCATGCCCTCCTGCTGGAAGAGCTTGGACTCCACCGACAGCGTCCGCAGCTTGCCGCGGCCGTACATCGTCTCCAGCAGCGACCGGGCCGACGCGTGGAACGCCGCGTCGCCGCCGGCGGCGTCGACGACGAGCGTGCCCCCGCCGGCGACGAAGGCCTTCAGGGCGTCCTGCTCGCCGGCGGTCAGGGACAGCGTCCCCGTGCCGGTCAGCGTGGCGAGGCGCGCGCCGCTCTTGGCGAGCTCGGCGATGGGCACGGGGCCGGCGACGTCGAGGCGGATCCGGTGGCGATGCCCGAGGAGCCGCGCGAGGCGCTCGTGCGCCAGCGGTTCGGGGTCGCAGTTGGCGGCGTGCCGGAGCTTGGCCAGCTTGACGGTCGCCGCGGGCGTGAACTGCGGCTCGACGGGCCAGTGCCTCGTGCCCCGAGGCAGGAACGCGCCCTTGCCGGTGACGTACATCGCCACGTTGGCCGCCACCTCGAAGATCCGCCGGTACGTCCTGTGGCGCTGCTGCTGCCAGTAGAGCGGCAGGTCGTAGTCGCAGTGGATGGCCAGCGCGCGGACGCCGTTGGAGACGATGTAGAAGCTCGGCACGCGGACCTTGAAGTGGACGCGGAACAGCTCGTGCGTGGACTTCATCGGCTCCAGCTTGCGATCCGGGAAGATCTTCTTGTAGGCCTCGCGGATCTTCGCGCGGAAGTGCCGCCCGCCGCACTCGGTCACGCTGAACAGCGTACCGCCCTGGTCGACGAACCGCCGGAGCTTGGCGAGATGCTCGTCGGTGAAGCCCGGGTCCTTCGCCCCGGAGATGTACAGCAGCGGCGCGTCGTGCCAGTCGTCGACGGGGTCCGCGATCTTGACGATCTGCCAGTTCAGCGTGCGCTCGAAGTTCCAGGTCAGCCAGCGCGTCAGGACCGCCAGGTCGTTCGGGCGGTTGTTCCAGTCGCCGTCGAACTCGAGCTTGTTGAACACGACGGGGTTGCGCCCCCGCGCCAGGAACAGCACCGCGTACGCCGTGCCCACGTTCAGGCGCCCCCACGCCCCGGCGGGGATCGACCCGTCCCCGCGCTGCACGCCGAGGATGCGCTTCGCCCCGGCGCGGTACCAGTCCAGCTTGCCGAAGCGCTTGTACCCGCAGGCCAGGGCCACACGCTCCACGCCGAACAGGTAGTACGTGTCCACCGCCAGCTTCTTCTCGTTGCCCTTCTGGTCCGGCACGGTGGAGTCCAGGGCGACCTTCTCGATGTTGCCCGCCAGCCACGTCAGGCCCTTCTCGATCGAACGGACCTTGGGGTTGACGCCGCACTTGGCGAACCGTCCGACCAGGAGGTTGTCCACGCAGACGTACAGGCTGGCCAGGCCGGCTACCGTCATGCTCGCGTAGCTGTCGCCCGGGTTGCGGGAGCGGTACGCCCACCCGCCGTCGGGGTTCTGGCTCGACACCCAGTACTGCATCACGAGCTGCCAGTACTGCTTGGGGACCTCCAGGTGGGCCTTGGCCCCCGCCCAGACGCCCAGCAGGCCGTACTGGCTGTTCGAGTTGTCGCCGACGTAGTTGCCGATGGGACAGTCGTAGGAGTAGTTGCCGTCTTTGGTGCCCTTGACCAGGCGCGCGACGTCCCGGGCCAGGTGCTTCTGGTACTGCCCCCCCTGCCTCATCGCCGCCTCCCAGACGTTCGCCCGCAGCCCCAGGCTGTAGGTCTTGGTGGTGTCCTCCTCGGCGAGCCACGCCAGCGACCGCGCCATCCGCGGGTCCTTCGGGCTCACGCCGCTCTCCAGCAGCGCGAAGCACATCAGCGCCGTCGTGCCGACGGGAAAGGGGATCTTGGCGATCAAGTCCTTCTCGTCGATCTTCCCGATCCGCGTGCGCCCGGGCTTGTCGCCTCGCACCTGCCACAGCTCCACCGGCTTCCACGTGCCGTCGGGGCGCTGCGTGGACCAGAGGTACGCCACGGCGCGGTCGATGCCCTGCTTGACCTGCTCGTCGAAGGACGCGCCGGCCCGCGCCGTGGGCGCCATCGGCCAGGGGAACGGCGTCGCCGGCCCCGGCTTGACGGGCTGCGTCTCCGGCGGGGCGGGCGTGACCGGCTGCGTCTCCGGCGGGGCGGGCGTGACCGGCTGCGTCTCCGGCGGCTTGGGCTTCGGGGCCTCCGACTCCGGCAGCTTCTTGCCGCAGTAGGGGCAGAACCTCATCCCTTCCTTGACCGGCTTGCCGCAGTGCGGGCAGAACAGGGCCAGGGCGGCGCTGGTGACCAGGAGAAGCACGGCGGCGAAGATCAGGATTCGCGTGGCGGCCCCGGTTCGGCGTCGGCGCCGCGGCGGCTCGGGCCGGCGAGCACACTTCGACGAGGCGGTCATCTGGGGCTCTCCCATGAGCCGGGCCTTTCCCGTCAGGACTCCGTTGCGTTCGGGTCGCTCTTGCCCTGTCTATTCTCGCCTCGCCGGGCCTCTGCGGCAAGCGCCCAGGCAGCCCCGCCGCGGCTCGGGCTTGACATCCGGGCGCCGGGCACGCAAACAAGGACCTGTTCCTGCCGCGTCGGGCGGCCCCTGGGAGGACGACCGATGGTGAGATTGCTGGTGAGATTGTCGGTCCTTGGCCTGTTGCTGGCCCCCGGCGGCTGCGATCGCACGCCGAAGTCGCCGAGCGCCGCCCCCCTGCCGACGACGGCGCCCGCCGCCCTGTTTGCCGGCGACAGCCTGGACGGCTGGAGCGTCAGCGACTGGTCGGACCTCCGCCGCCCCCAGCAGGTCGCCGGGGAGGCCTGGAAGGTGGATGGCGGCGTGCTGTCGGGCCTCGGGCGGCGAACGTGGCTGTTCTCCGAGGGCGAGTACGCCGACTTCGTCCTGTCGTTCGACGTCCGCATCTCGCGCGGCGCCAACGGCGGGGTGGGGCTGCGATTCCCGCCGGAGGGCGACCCGGCCTACCGGGGGATGGAGCTCCAGGTCGTCGACCACGAGGTGTACTACGGCGGCCGCTCCCGCCCCGAGCAGCGGACCGGCTCGATCTACGACGAGATCGCCGCCGACGATGCGCCCGCGCCCGTCGAGCGGTGGACCGCGTGGCAGATCACCTGCAAGGGCCCCCGCGTGACCGTCGTCATCGACGGGCGAACGGTCCTCGACGCCGACCTGTCGCGCGAGACGAAGGCCCGCCAGCAGAAAGGCCCGCCGCTGGCCCAACGCCCCCTGCGGGGGCGCATCGGCTTCCAGAACCTGAGCAAGCGGATCACCTTCCGGAACCTGCGGATCCGGAAGCTGTAGCCGCCGGGCGGCCGGGCGACCCGGCCCGGGCAGGAACTCCGCCGCGGCCCGCCCGTCGAAACTGAGTGGCATGATGAAGGGCGCGACGAACATCCGCCGTGTGCTTCTGGCGAGCCTGCTCGTGCTCGCGCAGGCATCGACCCTCCTGGCCCCGGACGTCTCGGTCGAGGAGGAGATCGCCACGCTGATCCGCGACCTGGGGGCAGGCTCCTACCAGGCTCGCGAGCGAGCCACGCGCCGTCTCTGGCAGATCGGCGCGCCGGCGGTGGCCGCCCTGGAGAAGGCCGCCCGGTGCGACGACCCCGAGGTCCGCACCCGCGCCGACCTGATCCTCCTGGACATCCGTGCCGGCATCAAGCCGACCTGGCCCGAGGGGCTCATCGACCTGGCCCGCAGCATGGATGGCCGGCCGGAGGACGAGCGGCGAAATGCCCTCGAACGGATGGTCACGGAGCTGAAGGGCAAGGCGCTCGGGTTCCTCCTGGGGCGCCTGACGGCCGAGGTCGTGAAGGACCGGGCGCACGCCCTGGAGTGCATCAAGAAGCTCGCGGCGGCGGACGAGGGCACCTACCGGCGGGTCCTTGAGCTGCTCCCAAAGCCCGCCAACGACTACCAGGCCCAGGTGCTCGTCCTCGCCCGGGTCCACACGGGCAACACGCTGGCGGCGCTCAAGCTCATGTCCACCTACGACGTCAACAGCCGGCAGCGCCGGGAGATCGTCACGAAGGCCGTCGAGAACATCCTCTCCCGGCTGGGGCGGTACGACTTCGACCGGGCGGCGAAGGAGGCGGCCGAGTTCGCCCGGGCGGCGCCTGCCGACGCCCGCTTCGCGTATCTCCACGCCGAGGCCGTCTCGGCGCTGGGCGACGACCGGCGCGCCGCGTCGCTGCGGGAGACGGCGCTGGCCCTGAACTCGAAGGCGGAGGCCCCGCATTACACGGCTGGGGAAATGCTCCAGCACAAGCTCGGGCGGCGCGGGCTGGCGGAGAAGGAGTGGAAGAAGATCCTCTCGATCCCGCCCGAGGGCAGGGTGTACGACATGAACGCCCACCTCCGCCTGCACTCGATCTACGCCGAGTGCGGGCTGCACGGCCGGGCGGCCGAGCACCTCAACAGCGCCGTGACGCTGATCGAGGACGCCAAGAAGGGCGGCGGGGGCGTCGGCATCGTCGGCGGCAGCATCGAGACGCTCCGCAAGCGGGTCGAGGACCTTCGCGCGAAGGCCCGCAGCCGCCCCCCCGGCGCCGGCGCGGCCGTGCGCGACAAGCGCCCGGACAAGCAGATCGACCTGGGCATCCAGGTCTCCGTCAAGGACGGCAAGCTGCGGAAGCTCCGCGAGGCCCTCGCGAAGGTGGCCGCCACGCTGACGATCAACGTCCAGCCGCGCGGCATCCGACTGTTCGAGAAGGGCGTCCTGGCGGTGCGCTACGACGCGGCCAGCCAGCAGGTCGGCGTGTACCTGAACGACAGCGCCTGCGGCAAGCCGGCGCCGCTGCGCCTGGGCGACAAGCCCGCGCGGATCGCCATCCGGTCGCTGGACTGCTGCTACATCTACGAGGTGCCGCGCGGCGGAGGCCCCGCCAAGCTGATCGACCGGTTCGAGAAGGACTACCGGCTGAAGCTGCGCCCCGGCAACAAGATCGCCGCGTGCCGCGGCCTGGCCGTCACCATCAACGGCAAGGCCCACGCGTGGAAGGACCTGCTCGCGGGCGTGACGTTCGACTACCTGCCCGAGAAGCTCGCGATCGCCGTCGAGGGCACGCATCCGTCCGGCGAGCCGCTGAAGCTGAAGATCAACGTCACCCCCACCGACCCGCCCGTCAAGCCGCTGCGCCCGGCGACGTCGGCGCCGGCGCCCAAGGAGAAGTAGCCTCGCCGCCGACGGCGCGGCTGCCCCTGTTCCCTAGCCGCCTCCCGGCGGCTTGAGCCACTCGTAGAGCCGGTAGTGCTCGCCGTCCATGCCGACGGCCTCGTAGGCCCGCCGGGCCGCCGCGTTGGCCTTCTCCACGTACAGGCGCAGGCCCTTGAGCGACTCGTCGGCCTCCACCACGCCCCGCAGGTGCTCGTAGAGGGCGCGGAACACGCCGCGGCGGCGATGGTCCGGCCGCACGTACAGCGAGTGGATCCACAGCACCGTCCCGTTGCGCCAGTCGGACCATTCCGGCAGGACGAGCAGGCAGCCCACCACGTCGCCGTCCGCTTCCGCCAGCCAGTACCGCCCGATGGACGGCTCGTCGAAGACCCGCCGCACGCCGCGCGCGACCGTCTCGCGGTCCAGCTCCAGGCCTTCGGACTCCGCCGCCATGCGGAGCTGGCAGTCGACGATCGTCTCGATGTCCGCCGGCTTCCCCGGCCGAATGTCGATCATCTGCAAACGGGAAACGACAGCGATTCGCCCACGCCCGGCGCGGGGCGGGACGGCTACTTCAACAGCCCCTTTCGGGCTTCCGCGATCTTCTCTCGCGCCGCTTCGAGCTGCTTGGCGAGCGCGGCGATCTCCTCGGCGCTCAGCTTGCCCTTCTCGGCGGCCTTGAGCTTCTCGATGGTCTTGCCCAGCTCGTCCAGCGCCTCGTGCAGCAGCTTCGCGCTGCTGCGCAGGTTCCGCCGGGGCCGGGCCGCCCGCGCCACGCCCGCAGGCGCGATGCGTTGGGGCCGGACGGCCCGCGCCACGCCGAGGTTCCCGAGGTTCACCACGAAGCCCGCCCCCTGCCGCTTGGCGTACTTCTCGTAGAGCTTGTGGGCCTCGGGGTGCTTCGTTCTCAGCTCGGCGGCGGTAGCGGCCTTGTACTCCTTGGGCTTGGGCTTCTTGTCGCCCTGGGGCTTCTCGGCCACCCGGACCGTGATGCCGCCCTTGCCCTCGGTGATGCGGATCGTGCGGCCGTTCTCCGTGACGTCGATCTGCTTCTCTCCGTTGGTCGTGCTGACGCTCATCCGGATGGCATTCGCCCCGCCGGCCGCGACGCCAGCTATCTGCATCCGCGCGGCGAGCAGTTGCCGGAGCCTCGCCTCGCGCGCGTCCATGGGCCTGCGTTTGGGTTGGGCCTGCTCGAGCGCCCGCTGTGCCTGCTTGCCGGCCTCGTGGCTCTCGTCGGCGGCGAGCTTCTTCAGGGCGGCCTTGGCGGCCTCGGCGGTCGCCTCGTCCTTGGAGCCCATCAGGGCCTTCAGGACCGAGACGCCGCGGATGGTGACCTCGAGGCTGTCGCCCTTGGCGACCTGGGCGACGGGTGCGACGGCCGGCGCGCCCGCCTGGATGAGCCTCTCGACGGCCCGGTCGCGAAGCGAGGCACGATCGGCCCCCAGGTCCCGGACCCACTGCTGGATCTGCTCTGCCGTTGCGGCGGCGCCGGAAGGCGCGGCCTTGGCCGGCGTGGCGCCCTGCGCCTTGTGGGCAGCCTGGTCGCTTTCGGCGACGACCCACCCCGCCAGCAGCAGGATCACCGCCGACACGACCGTCGCGCGCTTCGCAAGCATGTGCGGCCTCCTTCGAGAAGGGCTGCTAGCCGCTGCCAGCCCTTCTGCGTTTCTTTGGCGGCCGGCCGATGGGCAGGACGTGCAGTCGCCGGCCGGTGCGACGCTCCAGGCGCTTCACGAACGACTCGCTGCCCGCCGGACGGCCCGTCCGCGTGCGCAGGCGCAGGCGCCGCACCATCTCCTCGCCCTCGCGGCCGCGCAGCCACCTCGCCCAGCTCGTCAGCCACGCCGGCGGCTTCAGCTCCGCCAGGAGCGGGTCTTCCCGCAGCCCGCAGTGGGCGGCCGCGCTCGACCACTCGTAGTCCCGGGCGCGCTGGACGAGCCCGGCCCGCACGGGGTTGCGCTCCACGAAGCGGATCGCCGCCCAGAGGTGCTCGTCGTCCAGGGGACAGGAGGAGAACCGCCCCTGCCACAGCAGGCCGCTGACGCCCAGCCGGCGGTTCAGCTCCTGGGAGTAGCGGAGGTTCACGGGCTTGAGCGCCCCGGCCAGCGAGGCCGCCGTCTTCGGCACGGCGACCAGGTGGACGTGGTCGGCCATCAGGCAGTACGCCTGGATCGCCAGCCCGTGCATCGGCGCGTACTGGGCCAGCAGCTCCAGGTACCGCTGCCAGTCGGCCTTGCGGCGGAACGCCTTCTCCCCTCGATTGCTCTGCCGCATCACGTGGTGCGGCACGCCGGGAATCACCACTCTGGCTATGCGAGACATGATCCCCTTCGTACCGCGCCGGGCTCGGGCTGTCAAGCAACGAGGGATGCGTCCCGGCTTATGACGGGCAGGTCACCTGGGCCCCGACGCGCGGCGAACCGCCGTCACACCACCTCCGGGATCTCGTAGCCCTTGCGGTACGGCGGCTTGAGGAGGCGGTTGGCGCCGTCGTGGTCGAAGCGGTTGGCCTTGGCGTCGTAGCGCAGCGCGATGTTGCCGACGCGGTGGGCGATGTTGCCCATGTGCAAGGCCACGTTGCTGGCGTGCGCGATCGCGACGTCGGCGGTCGGGGCCTTGCGGCTCTTGACGCACGCCAGGAAGTTGCGGTAGTGCGGCTCGTCGGCCACCCGGCCGTACATCTTCTCCGCCAGCTTGCCGCCGGACTTCTGCACGATCCACCCGCCGCCGTGGCGCCCGATCGTCATCATCAGCTCCGAGCCGTACAGCTCGATCCGCGTGGCGTTGTGCGTCCAGTACGGCAGGACGTCGTTGCGGCGGATCGTGCCGGTGGTCTTGAGCATGTAGCGCGGGTAGCCGGTGACCTCGCAGGTCATCACGAAGGTGCCGAAGTCCCAACTGACGACCTGCACGTCCGGGCGCTGGGAGTCGTCGCCGCGGTGAACGTAGCGCCCGCCGAGGGCCCGCACGCTCGTGGGCACCGGCGGGTCGCCCATCAGCATCAACGCCAGGTCGAGCTGGTGGATGCCGTCGTCGGCCATGTCCCCCCCGCTGAAGTCCCAGAACTGGTGCCACCCGCCGTGAAAGATGTGCCCGTGGTAGGGGCGATTCGGGGCCTTGCCGAGCCACTGGTCCCAGTCGAAACCCTTGGGGCACGTGCCGGGCTTGCCCAGCTTGAACGGCCCGCCGGACTTCATGTTGTAGACCTTCACCAGGCCGATCTTGCCCAGCTTGCCGCTGCGGACGTACTCCAGCGCCGCCAGGTTGTACGGGGCCGAGCGGTTCTGCGTGCCCACCTGGACGATGCGCTTGTACTTCCTGGCGGCCTCGACCATCTTGCCGCTCTCCCAGATGTTGTGGGAGTGGGGCTTCTCGACGTAGACGTCCTTTTCGGCCTGGCAGGCGCGGATGGTGGCCGGGGCGTGCCAGTGGTCCGGCGTGGAGACGACGACGGCGTCGACGTCCTTGGCGGCGTAGACCTGGTCCATGTCCCCGACGAGCCTGGGCACGCTCTTCTGGACCTGCGAGAGGAACTGCCAGGAGCTCTTGAGGCGATCCGCGTGGAGGTCGCAGAGGTACGTCAGGTTCGCCCCCAGCTCGATCAGGCCTCGCGTGACGTAGCGGCCGCGGCCGCCGCAGCCGATCATCGCCAGGTTCACGCGCTCGTTGGCGCCCCGGACCCTCTCGGCGCCGGCGGCCGTCAGCGCCCGCCAGCCCACCGCCGCGCCGGCGGCGGCCTGGCCCGAGTTCCTCAGGAAAGCCCTTCGTGTCGTTCGCTGCATCGTGCGATCTCCTTTGCTGCCGCGTGCCGGGCGAGCCCTGCCCCGCGCGCACGGCAGGTGCCCTCGCGCGTGTCGGTTTCCGTCCCGGACAGCCTAGCACGAAGTCGACGCCGAATCGATCCCCCAGGCCGCCAGGATTGGGGTTCCCCTTCCCGCGCCTCCGGGTTACATGAAGGAGGGACCCGCGGCCACGCGCGGTTCTGCCGGCTCCTGTGGAGAGCCCCGGGCGTCTCCGCGCCGGCGATCCCCCGGGCCGCCGGTAGGAAGCGATGGATCTCTCGTTGGCGACATGTCCGCCCGCGCCCGGCGCGCTGGGCGTGGTGCCCGTGCTGATCGGCCCGCTCCAGGCGCTGTTGGCGATCCTGTGGTACCTGATCCCGGCGATCGCCGTGGCGCTGGCCGGGGCGCTGCTGGCGTTGTTCCGGCCTCGCACGCTGGTCGCCCTGGCGCGCCTGCTCTGGCGGCTGAAGCTGTGGGTGATGGTCCTGGCCGCCGGGGTGGCGGGCTTCCTCGTCGCGACGACGCTGCTGTGGCCCTCGGGCGGCGCGGCCCTGGGGGCGGGCGGAGCGGTGCAGGGCCACTGGCCCCTGTTCCGCGGCGGCCTGGCGCGGCGAGGCGCGGCGGAGGGGGACATCGGCCCGTCGCGCGGCGGCGTCAACTGGGCGCGAAGCGCGGGCGAGGAGTGGTTCTTCTCCTCGCCGGCCGTCGCCGGCAGGCGCGTCTACGTCGCCTCGGCCCTGGTCACGCCGTTCGACAGCAAGAACGGCACCGGCCGCGTCTACTGCTTCGACGCCGACACGGGTGCCGTCGCCTGGGTCGCCGAGCCGCAGTTCGACAGCGGCTACGAGACGTACCGCGCGACGTTCGCCTCGCCGGCGGTGCACGGGGAGCACCTGGTGTGCGGCGAGGGGCTTCACTACGCCGCCGGGGCGCGGGTGATCTGCCTCGACGCGCGAACGGGGCGGCTCCGCTGGAGCGTCAGGACGGCCAGCCACGTCGAGTGCACCCCCGTGATCGCCGAGGTCCGCGCCGGCGGCAAGACCGAAACGCGCGTCTTCGTGGGCGCCGGCGACGACGGGTACTACTGCCTGGACCTGGCGACGGGCCGGCAGCGCTGGCACCTGCCGGGCAGGGACTATCCCGACGCCGAGACGTCGCTGGCCGTCCACGACGGCAAGGTCTACGCCGGCCTGGGCAACGGCGGCAAGGCGCTCTGCGTGATCGACGCCGTCGACGGGCGCGAGCTGGCCCGCGTCCCCACGCCGTACGCCGTGTTCAGCCCGCCGGCCATCGCCGACGGCAAGCTCTACGTCGGCATGGGCAACGGCGACTTCGTCGACGCCGGCTCGCCCCCCGCGGGAGAGGTCTGGTGCCTCGACCTGGCGAAGCTGGGCGCCCACGCCGGCGGGTCGATCCAGCCCGACTGGCGGATCCGCCTCGGCGGGACGGTGCTCGGGGCCGTCGCCGTCGCGGGCGAGCGGATCTACTTCGCCGACGCCGCGGGCACGGTCCACGCCGCCGACCGGCGCACCGGGCAGGTGGTCGCCACGTTCCAGGCCCACGCGCCGGTGTACGCCTCCCCGGCCGTCACCGCCCGCCACGTCTACGTCATCACCGAGACGGGCATGCTCTACGGCCTGGACCGCGAGACGCTGGAGCCGGCCTGGGAGTACAAGGTCGGCTCGGCGCCGCGGTGCATCTCGTCGCCGGCGGTGGCCGGCGGGCGCGTGTACGTGGGCACGCAGGCCGACGGCTTCGTCTGCGTCGGCGCGCCCGGCGAGGCCAAGGCACCGATCTGGTCGGGGCGCCTCGGCGGGCCGGCCACCGGCGGCAACCCCTTCGGCTCCCCGCCGCCGGCGCTGGGCGACTTCCGCTGGCAGTACCCGCCCGACCAGGAGGGCGAGAGCAGCGACGCCATCGTGGCCGCCCCGCCGGGCGTCATGGGCGAGAGGCTCCTCGTGCCGCTGGCCGGGGGCAAGGGCGCCGGCAAGAGAGGGCTGGCCTGCCTGCCGGCTCACGGCAGCGCCGACAAGGCGCCCAAGCCGCGATGGCTCTACGAGACGCCCCACGGCGTTCGCCGCTCGCCCGCGGCCGTGGGAGCCCTGGCCTTCTGCGTCGACGGGCGCGCCGGCGACGCCAACCGGCACCTGCACGGCGTGGCGCTGGCCGACGGCACGCCGCGCTGGAAGGCGACCGTCAGCCCGGAGGCGACCGGGGCGTTCCTGGCCACGCCGTCGGGGCTGCTGATCCAGGACGAGCCCGGCAGCCTGTCCTGCTACGACCTGGGCGGGCGGCGGCGTTGGCGGCGCGCGGCCCACGGGCGCATGGACCACGCCCCGGCGATCGCCCACGCGATGGTGATCGTCGCGACGGCCGAGCCGGCGGCGATGTCGGCCCTGGACCGGCCGACCGGGGCCGAACTGTGGCGAATCGCCCTGCCCGAGCCGCCGACGGCCGCTCCGTGGGTCGACAGGGGCCGCATCCTCCTTGCCACGAAGCGAGGCCTGGAGGCCCGCAGCCTGCTGGATGGCCGGCCCCTGCCACCCGAGCTCTGGAAGATGGCCGGCGGGGGCGTCTCCGGGGACGTCGTGGCCGACAGCGCGCGCGTGGCCTTCGTCAATGCCCGCGGCGAACTGGTGGTGCTGACCCGCCTCGACGGGCGGCTGGCGCTGCGGCCGCTTGCGGGCGCGCAGGTCGGCTCGACACCCCTGCTGGGCGGGGGCCGGGCGCTCTATGCGGCCGCGGACGGGAAGGTCATGGCCGTGTCGCTGAGCCCGGCCGGGAAGGGCGACGAACCGCCGAGCACGGGC
>CAZXOC010000093.1:0-23437 GCA_964642165.1 uncultured Planctomycetaceae bacterium
GCGCTCGAACCAACATGGCGTACCTCGCGGCTGCGAGAACAGGGGCATTGTACCTGCGCCCGGGTTCGGCAACAACGCGGCCGCTTCGGGGCCGCCCGGCGAGCGCCCGGTCATCCTGTGCTGCAAGCTCGACGGCCGGTGACTGACCGCCAAGGCCGGCAAGCCGCGGCCCTGGCCGCTGCACAACCCACCGGGGAGGCCGGACACCTCCAGCTCGCTGCGGCCGGGCAGGGGTCCTCCGGCAGGGCCCCGAGCGTGAAAGCCGTTGTCCCTCACCGCGGCGGGCAGTAGGATACGCGCGGCAGGCAGTCTGGCCCGCCGCCGGTCGGCATCGCGAAAGGAGTGCGGCATGAACTGCCCCAAGTGCGATCAGAATATGGAGACGGCCGAATACCAGGGCATCCGGGTCGATCGCTGCGTGCACTGCAAGGGCATCTGGTTCGACATGCTCGAGGCCGAGCACCTCAAGCAGATCGAGGGTTCCGAGAGCATCGACATCGGGGATCCAGCCGTCGGCGAGCAGTTCGACCAGATCGACCGCATCGAGTGCCCCAAGTGCCACGAGCCCATGCTGCGGATGGTGGACCGCCGACAGCCGCACATCTGGTACGAAAGCTGCCCGGTCTGCTACGGGCTGTTCTTCGACGCGGGGGAGTTCGCGGACTTCAAGGAGGAGACCGTCCTGGACTTCTTCCGCGACCTCTGGGCCGGGGAGCGGACGTAGCCTCGCCCGCCGTCGGCCCGGGCCGTTCAGGGCGCGGCGGCCTGGAGCTCCCTGAGCTTGTCGCGCACGCGCCCGGCGTGTCCCGTGGGGATGACCTCCGGCCAGTGGTGTCGGATCACGCCGTCCGGGCCGATGAGGAAGGTCGACCGGAGGACGTGGCCGTACTCCCGGTTCCCCAGGTAGGTCTTCACCCACGCGCCGTACTGCTGCATGACGCGGTGCCGGGGGTCGCTCAGGAGCGTCAGGTCCAGGTGGTACTTCTCCCGGAAGGCCCGGTGACTGTCGGGGGAGTCCATGCTGACGCCGAAGACGACCGCGCCGGTGTCGCGGAAGTCCCGCAGGAGCTGGGTGAATTCGGTCGCCTGGCACGAGCAGCCGGGGGTGTCGTCCTTCGGGTAGAAGTACAGGACGACCCACTTCGGTCGCTGGCTGCGCAGGTTGACGGGGCGGTCGGCGTGATCGGGCAGCGTGAAGTCAGGGGCAAGCTGCCCGATGAAGGCCGAGCGTTGGGCGGCGGCCTCTTCCATCTCGTGGGTCGTGGGGCCGGCCGGGGCGCCGCCCTGGTCGCATCCGGCCAGGAGCCCGGCCACGACAACCAGGAAGGCGATGCGTCTGCACGTGGCGTTCATGGAATCCGTCTCCGTCGTCTGCGTGTCGTCCTGGGGCTCGACCGTGGCGCGAGGGGGACCGAAAGCGGCCGGGAACGCATCCGAAGCGGACGCGTTCCCGGCCTTCTCCTCGGTCCACGCCTGACGGCGTGCTACTACTCGTCGGAATAGATGTGGGTGCTTTCGGTCTCGCCGGCGGGGGTCTCCATCTGGTCGCTCTTCAGCGAGACCCGGAACCGCACGTCGCCGGCCTTGGTGCCCTTGACGACCACGCGGTAGGCGACCTTGGCCTTCGGCGCGAGGGACGCCAGCGGGGCGAACGTGACGGCCTGGCCCTTGGCGGTGTGCTTCGCGGGGCCGTCGGCGGACACGAAGGTCTGTTCCGCCGGCAGCGTGCACTCGATCACGATGTTCGTCCCGACGGCCGAGCCCTGGTTCGTCACCGTGATCACGTACGTCTCGTTGCTGCCGACCTCGATCGGGTCCTCGATGTCGATGCACTCCAGCAGGATCGCCGAGATGCCCCTGACGGTGGTGACCGCCTCGGTGGCGCCCTTCGCGCAGTACGCCGTCGCGGCGGCGGTGTTCCGCAGGACGCCCTGCCGGGTCAGCTTCACCGTCACCGTGACCTTCGCGGAGTCGCCGGGCTTGATCGTGCCGAGCCGCCAGGTGACCCGCCCCGCGGAGGCCGCGCCGTTGTGGCTGGCCTTGACCAGCGCCGCGCCGACCGGGATCGTGTCCACCAGGACGGTGTCCTTGGCGGGGGCGTCGCCGTTGTTGGCGACGGTGATGGTGTAGGTAGCGGTGCGGCCGACGTAGCGCAGCTTCGGCCCGGTCTTGGTCACGGCGAGCTTGGGAATGGTCACCTTGGTGGCGACGGCGTTGGACGTGGCGGACAGGCCGCCGTCGGCGGTGGCCGTGGCGCTGTTGGTGAACGTGCCCGTCCGGGAGGCCTTGGCCTGGAACGTGAACTCCTTGGACTCGCCGGGCTGGATCATCGGCACCTGGAAGGCGACGGTCTGCTTGCCGGCCAGCGTGGCGATGCCCTCGGGCAGGGCGTCGGTGACCTGCACGTTGCAGGCCGGGCCCGTCCCCGTGTTGCTGACGACGATCTTGTAGGTGATCGTGTCGCACTGGATGACGGTGGACGGCCCCATCTTGGCGATCCGGAGCTGCGGGAGGACGGCGCGGGTGGCGACGCAGACCTCGGGATTCTCCCAGGTCACGTCGACGCACTGGATGACGGCCCCGGAGTCCTTCGCGGAGCCCCGGATGGTGAGCGTCTTGGCCTCGCCGGGCTTCATCTTGCCGACGGCCCACTGGAGGGTCTGGCCGTCGAGGGTCGCCTTGGGACTGGTGCCGGTAAGCTTGAAGTTCTTGTCCGGCTTGGCCGAGACGGCGACGCCGGCCAGCGTGGCCTTGGAGATATTCGTGATCCGCGCGGTGAAGTCGAAATCCTGGCCGACGCGGACGGTCCGGGGGGACATCATCTCTACCTTGACAGCGCCGCAGTCGGGGGTGCCGGGAGGCAGGATCTTGGTGACGGCAACCTGCCCGGCCGGCGGACAGGGCGCGGGCTTGGGCGCGGGCCTGGGCACCGGCTTGGGCACGGGCTTGGGCGCCGGCTTGGGCGCCGGCTTGGGCGCCGGCCTGGGCGGCGCGATCGTCATCGTCGGCTCTTCCTCCGCACAGCAGCCGGTCAGCGCCAGGACCGCCCCGGCGGACAGAATCAACAGGATTGGTAGTACGAGGTTCTTCATCTGCTCCATCCTTTCTTGCTTCGCGCTATCCCACACGAGTTCCACCTGCCACGAGTGCAGCCGATCCGCGACCAGCGGTTGATCCGCGGGGCGCGGGGCGCCACCTTGCCGATGCGGCGCCCCGAGCGCCTCCGGGACTTGCCTCTAGTCGGAGTAAATGTGCGTGCTTTCGGTCTCTTCGGCCGGGGTGGCCATCTGGTCGCTGGTGAGGCTGACCTTGAAGCGGCTGTCGCCCGCCTTGATGCCCTTCGTGACCACGCGGTAGACCGCCTTGGCCTTCGGCGCCAGCGTGCCCAGCGGCGCGAACTTCACCACCTTGCCCCGGGCCGCCGCCCGCGTCGGCGCGGTCGCCGAGACGTACTGCTGCTCCGCCGGCAGCGTGCACTCGACCACGATGTTCGTCCCCACGGCCGAGCCCTGGTTCGTCACCGTGATCACGTACGTCTCCTGCGCGCCGACCTCGATCGGGTCGGCCACGTCGACGCACTCCAGCAGGATCGCCGGGATGCCCCGCACGGCGGTGACCGCCTCGTCGGACGCCTTCGCGCAGTAGGCCGTCACCGACGCGACGTTGCGGAGCTGCCCCTGCCGGGTCGGCCGCAACCGCAGCGTCACGGTGGCCTTGGCGTTGGGCTGGAGCGTGCCGAGCTGCCACGTGACCTTGCCGCCGGCGACCTTCCCGCCGCTGCTGACGCCGAGCACCTCGGCGCCCGCGGGGATCGTGTCGGTCACGACGGTGTTCTTCGCCGGCGCGTCGCCGGTGTTCTGGACGGTGATCGTGTAGAGGGCCGACCGGCCGACGAACCGCTTCTTCGGGCCCGTCTTCGTCAGCACGAGCACCGGCAGGCGGACGATGGTCTTGGCCGAGGCCCTCGCCGTCAGCCCGCCGTCGGCGCTCGCCGTCGCGGTGTTCGTGTACGTGCCGACCTTCGAGGCCTTCACCTGGACCTTGCCGACCTTCGCCTCGCCCGGTCCGAGCGTGCCGATGTCGAAGACGACCTTCTTGCGCCCGTCGAGCATCGCCATGCCGGCCGGCAGCTCGTCCATGATGCGGACGTTGGTGGCCGGGGCGTCGCCCGTGTTGCGGACGGTGATGGCGTAGGGGATCGTGTCGCAGACGATCGCCTCCGCCGGGGCGGACTTGCTCAGCCTCAGGTTCGCCCGCGTGATGACCGTCGTTGCGCAGGAGCGGTCCTTGAGCCCGTCGTCGGCGGTCACGTCGGCGCAGTTCTCGAACGAGCCGGTCTTCGTGCCCTTGACGTTGACGGTCAGGACGCGCTGGCCGCCCGGCGCGAGCGTGCCGAGCGCCCAGGAGAGCTTCTGGCCGTTGACCGTGGCCTTGGGGGCGCTGTCGACGTACGCGATGCCGGCCGGCAGGACGTCGGTCACGACGACCTTGTGGGCCTCCACCTTGGCCGGATTGGTCACGGCGATGGCGTACTGGAACGTCTGGCCGACGATGGCCCGCGGCGGGGCGGACTTCTTGATGGCGATCGCCGGCGCGAGCCAGGTCTTGCTGGTCTGCCCGACGTGGATCAGCGCCGCCGGCTTGCAGCACTGCTTGTTCTCCGGGCGCGTGATCTGGACGCCGATCTGGTTGACGCCCGGCGTGGGGCTCGCCTGTTTCAGGGTCGCCGTGGCGATGCCGTCCTTGTCGGTCTTGACCGTCACGATGGCCTTGCCGCCGGGGTCGAAGACCGCCGCCGGGCCGCTGAGGACCTTGTACTGCACCTCGTAGCCTTCCAGCGGGGTCTTGTCGGAGTGCTTCATCACCTTCGTCCGCAGCACGTGGGGCGTGCCGATGCGGTTGGTCGCCGCCGGGGGCAGCTCCCACGCCACGTCGTACCAGTGCTTCGTGACGAAGACCTTGTGCTTCTGCCAGTTGTAGATGCCCGGGACGTAGGCGATGACGTGCGACGTGCCCTCCACGGCGGACGTGATCACGCACCAGGTCTGCCCCCGCTTGAGGTGGACGTCGTCCGACGGGTCGTCGTTGCCCCGCGTCAGGACGTGATCGCCGTTGTTCGTGTGGGTCACGGCGTAGTTGTTGGTGAGCTTGTGCCCCCGGCTGGATCGCCAGCCGCTCTCGTCCACCTCGACGATGGACCCGATGCCGCCCTCGGCGAGGAGCCACTCGACGCGCCGGTTGGGCAGGGGCTTGCCGTCCTTGTCCTTGACGGTCGCCACGAGGACGTGCTGCGTTCGCACCGGGTTGACGTCGCGGATGGGCGTCACCTCCAGCGTCGCGGCGTAGGGGTCCCAGTTCGTGTAGTACCCGCCCTCCGCCGGCTTGCCGTGCATCCGCTCAATGTCGCCCGGAGCGATCGTGAACGAGTGGGGATAGTGGTCCCGGCAGCCCACGAGCGCCGCCGCCACGGGAAGCGCCAGGACAACCGCCGTTACGCGCCAGATCGTCTTCATAGGTCTCTCCTTCATTCTCTCCGCCGGCGTCGCATGACGTGGTCCGGCTTGGATCCTTGCTCGAAGAGGCACGGCCGCGGGCACGGGAGCCCGGAGAACAGGTTCGGCCGCATCCGCCCGCGTGTGCGGCACGGGAGCTTCGCGTGGCGGAGTCTCACAGCCCCTGCGAGTCCTTGGTGACGACCTTCTCGTTGGCGAACGTCACCGTGATGACCTTGTCGCCGTCCTTCCAGGTGGCGATCTTCGCCGAGGCGGAGATCCCCGCGATGGATGCCCCGCCTCCGCCCTCGTCGGTGGGCTTGCCGAGGATGTCCTCCACCTCGGCGCGGGTCATCCCCGTCTTGACCTTGTCGAAGTTGCTCTGGCTGACCTTGCTGCCGCAGCCCGACACCATCGACAGCACCAGGCCTGCCAACAGCACCGTTACGAGTGTGCGTTTGACATGCATACGGAACCCTTTCCTTGCGTCGAACCCAACTGGACGGAGCCAGCAACACTGCACGAAAGTGCACCAGCGAAAGCGGTCTGCCGGACCTGACTTGGGTCACCCAGGTCTTCAGGGGATTCTAGGCGCGCCGTTTGCAACCTTGCCACTCGGGCCCCCAGAAAACCCGTAAAAGCGGTGCGCGAGGGGTGGGCTGGACGGGATCAGTCGTGCGCCGGCCGCGTCGCCGGACGCCGCGGGCACCCGGCGGCCGCCAGACGCTCCTTGCGCCGGAACGCGAACTTCGGGTCGGTTACCTCGGTATGGCAGCTCGTGCACACCTTGGCCGTGACGCGGGGCGGCTGGAAGTCCTTGGTTCGGTGCTGGACCATGTCGAACCGGTGGCAGTCCTGGCAGTTGACGTTGGCCAGCCCCGGCGTCTTGTCGAGGGTGTAGAAGCCGGACCGCGTGCCGAACCCGCTCGTGTGGCAGACCAGGCAATCCGGGTCGCCGGCCCGCCGGGCGTCCAGGAGCGTCTGGTAGGCGCGGGCGTGCCTGCTCTCGCGCCAGTGCCGATACGGCTTCTCGTGGCACCGTCCGCACGTGGCCGACGGCACGTAGGCCAGGCCCGACTTCCGCTCGGCGTTCAGTGCGTACCGCATCGCAACGTGCGTGTAGGCCTTGTAGAGCGCCAGCAGCCGCGCGTCGGCCGGCCAGCGCTTGGTCACCGCCTCCAGGCGGTACTCGATGGCCTCGATCCTCCCGCCGGAGACCTTCATCGCGATGACGCCGACGTAGCCGCAGCCGCCCACCGTCACGACGGGTTTCCCGGCCACGTGGTTCACGCGGGTGTAGGCGACCTGTACGTGGCTCGGCAGGAACAGGTCCGCGTCGCAGGCCCGGACGACGGTCTCCGGCCCGCCGGAGTACGCGTAGGGCGAGAGGACCACCACGTAGCCGGAGCGCTTCAGCTCGTTCACCCGCCGGGCCACGTCGGCCAGCGAGGCGAACTCCAGTGCCCCGCGCCGCTCCGGCGGCAGGGAGGCCAACGCCGCCGGGGGGACGTAGGACAGCACCGCCAGCCTGGCGCCGGGCCATTCGCGGCGGACCTCCGTCGCCAGCGGGAGATCCGAGCGCCTCGCCGGCTGGACCGTGCTCGACAGACAGGTCGGCCCGGGGGCGAGGATGTCGCGCAGCCGACGGAGAGGCGTGGCCCATTCCTGGGCGCCCAGGATCAGCGCGTCGTAGCCGACCAGCCGGTACCCTCGAAGCAGGTACTCGTTCCTGGGGTGGCGGGGGTCCTCGACCCGCAGCGCGTTGCCCGTCCCCAGCAGGAAGGTCCGGGGGAAGGCCTCGCGGTAGCTGCGCACCAGCCCGCTGCGACGCGTCAGCCCGCCCGGCATGGAGCCCGCGCAGTAGCAGACCTCCAGGACGCCGTTGGTCCCGCCGGTGACGAGCAGCACGACGTCCGGCGTCCCCAACCGGAAGGGCTTGACGGGCGAGGCCGGCGGGCGCCGGTGGGGCGCGGCGTTGGCGTCGCGGGCCGGCGGCGTCACGGCCGGCTCGCAGCCGGCGAGGCCCGCGCCGGCCAGGATCGCAAGCAGGGACCACGACGCCGGCAAGGCGAGACCTCGTGCGCTCCCCCGGCGCTTCCGATCAGGGCGCTTCATCCACGGCCTCTCATCCGGCTCCCGGCGCTTTCGGTTCGTCCACTGGATTATTCCCGCGCCGGCGGGCCATCACAACCGGAGCCCGTCCAAAGGCACATCAGAGCTGGACGACCCAGCGGTTGGGCGCGCCCTTGGCGAGCCGGCGCGTGGCCTCGGCGCTGCCGGCGGGCGCCTTGACCGACACCTTGTAGGCCCCGTGGAAGCCGCGGAAGCCGAACCGACCGTCGGTGTCCGTCCTGCCGCGGAGCTTCGTCTTCCAGTCCTCGTGGATGAGCTTCTTCAGGGCCGTGTAGACGCACTTGGGGCTCAGGTCCGCGCGGAGCATGCCGCCGCCCTTCAGCCACGACCCGGCGTCGCACAGGTCCCACCACGTGACGGCCACCACCGCCGGGTGGGCGAAGCACGTCCTGTAGAACTTCGTGGCGTAATCGGCCTGGGCGCGCTCGTCCCAGACGCCCTTGACGTGCGAGCCGGTGATCCGCTGCCCGGCCGAGCAGGGCGTGAACTCCGTGATGTGCAGCTCCTTGCCGAGCGCGGCGTAGGTGTCGAGCACCTTCCAGACGTTCGGCAGGGGGAAGCGCATCGTCCGCGGCTCGTGGGCCTGGATGCCGATCCCCTCGAACGGCACGCCGTCGGCGAGGGCCTTCTTCAGCAGGCGCAGGAACGGCGGATAGCCGTTGGCCATCACGTAGTAGTCGTTGACGATCAGGTAGGCGTTGGCGTCGGCTTGGCGGGCCCAGCGATACGGCTGGTCGATCTTCGGCTCGCGGATGTGGCTCGGCTCGTTGACCACCTCCCAGAAGTCGATCCTGCCCGCGTAGCGCCTGAGGATGTCGGTGACGCGTTTCTTCTGCGTCGCGGCGTCGGGCTGCCCGGTCGACCAGACGGGCACGCCCGCGCGGTGGCCCCACAGCAGCGGGTGGCCCTTCATGCGGATGCCGCGGCGGCGGCACCACGCGACGACCTCGTCCGTGTAGGCGTAGTTGGGCTTGCCGCGCTGCGGCTCGTACCCGCGCCAGTAGAAGCCCACCGTCGCGTAGTTGAGCAGCTCGGCGAACCGCCGCCGGTAGGCCTCGTTCTCCCGCGCCGTCTTGTACCGCCCGAACCGGTAGATGTTGCAGCCGAACAGGAACGCGTGGCGCGTCTGCTCGACCGTCACCTGCGCGCCGGCGACGGGCTTGCCGCCGGCATCGACCACGCGGATCGCCGCGCCGCTCTTGCGGTTCTTCTCGATCTTCTCGTCCAGCGCGGCGACGAACTGCTCTTCCGCCTTGGCGGCCATCGTGGCGATCTCCTCTGGGGGCGCGGCGGCGCGGCCGGGGGGAGCCCACGCCGCCGCCAGGGCGAGCAAGGCCCCCGCGTGCCACGGCCCGGGAACAGGATGTCGGTTCATGTCGGTCTCCGTGAGCCTCATTCGTCTTCCGGGTGCCTCGGGCCGTCTTCCCGGCGCCGGATCGGACCGTCCGCCTGGAGGTCCATCGCGCGCCCCGTCGCGGCTACCGGAAGCAGCCCAGTTGGCACCCGTGGATCTTGATCTTCATCTCGTTGCACACTTGCCCGACGCGCGCCGGGGGCACGCCCAGTTCCTTGGCGACGGCCAGCAGATCCCGGCATGCCGCCCGGCCGTCGCCGGCGGCCTGCCGGACGGCCCGGCGAAGCTCCTCGTCCTTGCCCATTGCGGCGCCTTTCTGCAAGATACGCGGCCCGACATGACGATATGCTCGGTAGGCAGGGGGGTCAAGCCGCAGCAAGGAGTGTGCAGATGGGCGTTTCGTTGCCGTCCGACATCGAGATCTCTCGTGCCGCGGAGCCGAAGCCGATCGCGGAGGTCGCCGCGGCGGCGGGCATTCCGCCTCAGTACGTCGAGCCGTACGGCGAGGTCAAGGCCAAGGTCAAGCTGGAGGTCCTGGAGGCGGTGGGCGGCCGCCCGAACGGCAGGTACATCGACGTGACCGCCGTGACGCCCACCCCGCTGGGCGAGGGCAAGACGACCACGTCGGTGGGCCTGGCCCAGGCCATGGGGCGCATCGAGAAGAGCGTCTTCCTCTGCATCCGCCAGCCGTCGATGGGTCCGACCTTCGGCGTCAAGGGCGGGGCGGCCGGCGGAGGCTACAGCCAGGTCATCCCCATGGAGGAGTTCAACCTCCACCTGACGGGCGACACGCACGCCGTGAGCATCGCGAACAACCTGCTGGCGGCGGCGATCGACGCGCGGATCAAGCACGAGGCGCGCCCCGCGTGGCGGTCGCGCGGGCTGCCCACGCTCGACATCGACCCCGACACCATCACCTGGCGGCGCGTGGTGGACGTCAACGACGCGGCGCTGCGCTTCATCGAGACCGGGCTGAGCGACAACTGGCTCGACGGCCCGCGGCGGAAGACCGGCTTCGACATCTCCGTCGCCTCGGAGCTGATGGCCATCCTCGCGCTGGCCACCGACCGCAAGGACATGCGCGAGCGCCTCGGGCGGATCATCATCGCCATGAACCACGCGGGCGAGCCGGTGACGGCCGAGGACCTCGGCTGCGCCGGGGCCATGATGGTCCTCCTCAAGGACGCCATCAAGCCCAACCTCATGCAGACGCTCGAAGGCCAGCCCGTCTTCATCCACGCCGGGCCCTTCGCCAACATCGCCCACGGCAACAGCTCCATCATCGCCGACCGCATCGCCCTGAAGCTGGCCGACTACGTCGTCACCGAGAGCGGCTTCGGCGCCGACATCGGCATGGAGAAGTTCTTCGACATCAAGTGCCGCACGAGCGGCCTGCGCCCGGACTGCGTGGTCCTCGTCGCCACCATCCGGGCGCTGAAGATGCACGGCGGCGGGCCGAAGGTCGTCTCGGGCCAGCCCCTCGCCGAGGCGTACATCCGGGAGAACGTCGCGCTGCTGGAGCGCGGCTCGTACAACCTCACGCGGCACATCGAGATCGCCAAGATGTTCGGCCTGCCGGTGGTGGTGGCGATCAACCGCTTCGCCACGGACACGGACGCGGAGGTCGACCTGGCCTGCCGGGTGGCCGAGCACGCCGGCGCGACCGCCGCCGTCGCCTGCGAGCACTGGGCCCGCGGCGGCGAGGGCGCCGTCGCGTTGGCCGAGGCCGTCGTCGCCGCCTGCGAGCAGCCCTCCGAGTGCCGCCTGCTGTACGGCGACGAGATGCCCATCAAGGAGAAGATCGAGACGATCTGCCGTGAGGTGTACCTCGCCGGCGGGGTGACCTACGAGCCCGCGGCCGAGCAGCAGATCGCCGCCTACGAGAAGGCCGGGCTGAGCCACCTGCCCATCTGCATGGCCAAGACGCACCTGTCGCTCAGCCACGAGCCCACGCTCAAGGGCGTGCCGGCGGGATTCATGGTGCCGGTTCGCGCAGTCCGAGCCGCGGCGGGGGCGGGCTTCCTCTACCCGCTGCTGGGCCAGACGCGGACGATGCCCGGCCTGCCGAGCGTGCCGGTGTTCCTCAACATCGACCTCGACGACGACGGGGAGGTCGTCGGCATGTTCTGAGCGGGGCAGGAGCCCATCAGGGGGCCACGCCGGGCGCGGCGCCGCAGACGGCCCGGCCGCCGGACGAGCGTTTCGGGCGTGACGCCCCGCCCGCCGGCGGCGAGACCCGGCAGCGCGGGATTCCCCCACCCAAGGGTCTGGGAACGCGCCGCGGATGTGCTATACTGTAATAGACTACTGTCTACGTCCGCCGGGTCTCCCCCTGCCCGGCGGCCGCTGGTGTTCATCCGGGTAAGGATAGCTGGATGACACCACCCTGAGTGCCGGCGGCGCGGGTTTCCGTCCTCCTTTCCCCGTGCCGCCGGCTTCCTTTTCGCGGTCGCGGACTGGGACCCGCCGGCCACTATGCTCAAACGCCCATGGCGGCAAGGGGTTCCGCGTGCACGGGGGATTCACCCGGCCGCCTTGCCCTTGGGCGCGGAGGGCATTTGGAGGTATGCTGGGGAACGGCGCAGCGGCCCTTCGGCGGGCGCGCGGGCACGTGTCCCGGCCGCGGGCGCCCCGAAGCAGAGATCCGGGTGGCCGGGCCGATGTTGGACCCGTTCGTACCACCCCCAGGCAAAGGAGCAGCATGATGGCAAGGAAGACGAGATGGCGCCCGGCCCTGCTGGGCGCCGCGGTGGCCCTGTCGGCGGGGATCGCCTCGGCCGGCGTGGGCGACCTGGCGTACATGAAGTCCCCTCCGATGAGCTTCCAGGGGACAATTCTCCGGTCGCTGAAGGCGATCCCGCCGGAGCAGCGCGTCGCGGCCGGGCTGGTCAGCCCGAAGGCGGTCCTCCTGAAGAGCACCGGGGCGATCCGCATCGCGGTCGACGCCGGCGCGGCGGACGCCGAGACGCTGGACCTCGTCCGGATCGACACGACGGGCACGGGCAACTTCCGGGACGCCCGGGCGCTCAAGCTCAAGATCCAGACCCGCAGCACGAGCTACACCCGCGGGAGCTTCGGGCCCGAGACGGTCCAGATCCCGCGGAATGGCAAGACCATCCCGGTCCGTGTCTTCGGCCACTACTACGGTCGGGCCCAGCGCGTCTACGGCGGCGCGAGCCTGACGGTGGCGGCCGAGGGCTCCTGCGCGTTCGCCCGGACCCAACGCAAGGTCCGCGTCGTCGACGGCAGCGGAAACCTCGCCCTGGGCGATCCGGCCAAGCCGCCCTTCAGCCGCAGCACGGCGCGCCCGAAGGCCGACATGGTCTTCGTCGCCGACGAGAACGGCAACTTCACGGGGCCGCGCTCCACGCCGACGTACCTGGGCCAGCCGATCGAGGTCGGCGGCGCGTGGTACGTCGTGTCGGCGGGGGACATGGAGGTTTCGGCCGCCCCGCTGGAGGGCGGCACGGGGAAGGTCTCCGTCGATGCGGCGCGGTGGCAGTGCACGCTGGCGGGGGAGAAGTACCTCCTGACCGTCCGCGGCGGCAAGGAGCCGGTCCGCGTTCCGCCCGACCGCTACCGGATCCAGCAGTACCGGCTTTACGCGGAGGAGGCCACCGACCGGCGCGTGGCGATGATCTACGGCTACCGCGGGACGAAGGCCCTCGACGTGGCGGCGGCGAAGGCCACGCGGCTGCCCATCGGCTCGCCGATCCAGGCGAAGATCCTCACGCGGCAGGCGAGCGGGCGGGTGATCTTCTCGCTGGCCCAGACCGACGGGGCCGGCGCGCGGATCGGCGGCGTGATCGCCGAAGGTGGCAAGCGTCCCCCCAAGCCGAAGATCGACGTGGTCGGCAAGGAGGGCAAGGTCGTCTACACGGCGAACCTGGAGTATGGCTGAGGCGGCACCTGCTCGCACACGTGGCGTGTGCCGAACGACCTGAAGGGCCACTTCGCCCTGCGGCTGAACTACGACCCGTCGCCCTTTGCCGTCCAGGTGGGCAAGACCTCGTTGACACTGAAGTGACCCGGCCCGTGGCCGCTTGTGTGAAGCGGCCGGAATGGCCTGCCCGGATCTCCGCTCGCGGTCGGCGCACGACGCCGGCCGCGGGCTTTTTCCGACCCCACCGCAGATCGGCCCCGGGGGCACCGGCCCGATCTGCCTCGGCGCGGTGTTTATAGAAGAACCGGACCATGCGGAAGTTCGCGGCGGCTCGCCGGGTGTGGTCTCGCCGCGCCGATTCTCGATCGGCTGTCATTGGGAGCAGGAGCATGCAAGTGAACGGATCAGGACGGGCGGTTTCACGTCGAGAGTTTCTCCGGGGCGCGGCGGCCGCCGTCGCCGTTCCCTACGTGCTTACCTCCGATGCCCTGGGCGCGCCGGGCCGCCCGCCCGCCAGCGACCGCATCACCCTGGGGGGCATCGGCGTGGGCGGGCGCGGGCGCAGCGACCTGCGCGGCCTCATGGGCCAGGGCGAAGTGCAGGCCGTGGCCGTCTGTGACGTCCAGAAGGGCTCCCGCGACCGGGCCAAGAGCGAGGTCGACAAGAAGTACGGCAACACGGACTGCCAGACGTACGTCGAATTCCGCGAGCTGCTCGACCGCGGCGACCTCGACGCCGTGATGGTCGCCACGCCCGACCACTGGCACGCGCTGGCGTGCATCGGGGCCTGCAAGCGAGGCATCGACGTCTTCTGCGAGAAACCCCTCACGCTGACCATCCGCGAGGGGCGCCTGATGGTCGACGCCGCCCGGCGCTACGGGTGTGTCGTCTCCAGCGGCAGCCAGCGCGTGATGGGCGACTACGGGCGCCAGGCCCAGTACGTCGCCAGCGGCGCCATCGGCGAGATCAAGGAGGTCTTCGTCAACATCGGCGGCCCGTCGCGGCCGTGCGACCTGCCGGGTCAGCCCATCCCCGACGGGATGGACTGGGACCTGTGGCTGGGCCCGGCGCCGTGGGCGCCGTACAACCCCAACCGGTGCAGCGGGGCCTACGGCCTCGGCGGGAAGGGCTGGCGGACGTGGAAGGACTACTCCGGCGGCATGATGACCGACTGGGGCGGGCACAAGTTCGGCGGGGCGATGTACGCCTGCCAGCTCGACGAGACCGGCCCGGTGGAGATCCTCCCGCCCGACGGCGAGCGGAAGCTGCTGACGTACGTCTTCGCCAACGGCCTGAGGATGTACCACGGCGGGGGCAAGGGGAACATCACCTACAAGGGCACGCTGGGCGACTCGCCGGGCTCGGATCGCAAGGCCCCCGGGCGCGACCCGCTGCGCCGCTACAAGGGCCGCAGCGGCCTGCCCGGCGACTTCCTCCACTGCGTTCGCACGCGAGAGCGGTGCTTCCGCGACTTCGAGTACGCCCACCGCGTGGCCACCGTCTGCCACCTGGGCAACATCACCTACGAGCTGAATCGCCCGCTCAAGTGGGACCCCGTCCGGGAGCAGTTCCTCGGCGATGACGAGGCCAACCGCCTCGTCGACCGCTCGCGCCGCGAGCCCTGGCGGCTCTGACGGCGAACGGACCGGGAACCATGCCCGCCAGCGGGCCCGACAGGCTGCGGGTCGGTGCGGCCGTGGCGAACATCACCCCGCCCGTCGGCGTCGAGCTTTCCGGCGGGGCGTTCGGCCCGTCGAAGGGCGTGCTGTATCCGCTCGAGGCCAAGGCCCTGCTTCTCGAGCGGGCGGAGGTCCTGCCCCACTCGTTCCTCGTCTCGCAGGCCAACGGCTCCGTGGGCTACCTCCCCTCGCGGGCCGCGTACGGGAAGGAATCCTACGAAGCGGCTGCCTGCCCGCGCTACGTCGGGCTCTGCTCTTTCGACCCCTCCGTCGGCGAGATCGTCCGCGACGGCTGCCTCGCCCTGCTGCGCGAGCTTGCCGACGACCCGGCCCGTCCTGCACAATGATCCGCCGAGCCCGACGCCGAACGGGCATTCGGGAGACACCTGCGCCATGCGGGAACAACCGTACAGCACCGCGCGGTCGGGCGAGCTGCTGAAGCGAAGCGACGAGCTTCTCGTCCGCGGCTGCCAAGGCCACAAACGCAGCCACGACATGCTCGCCAAGGGCTATCCCGTCTTCACCCGGCGGGCTTCGGGCGCCCGCTTCCGGGACGCCGACGGCAACGAGTACGTGGACTACCTGCTGGGTTTCGGGCCGATCCTGCTGGGCTACAACGACGCGGCCGTCAACGAGGCCGTCCGGCGCCAGATGGAGGAGGGCACCATCTACACGACGGCCCATCCGAAGGAGATCGAGGTCACCGAGAAGCTCCGCGAGCTGATCCCGTGGGCGGAGATGGCGGCGTTTTTCGTCGGCGGCAGCGGGGCGACCAGCGGTGCGGTGCGGCTGGCGCGGGCCTACACGGGGCGCGACGTGGTGGTTCGCTGCGGTTACCACGGCTGGCACGACTGGACGCAGCCCGGCGGCGCGGGCGTGCCGGCGGCCGTCGGCCAACTGACGCGGTCGTTCCCCTACGGCGACCTCGACGCCCTGGCCGAGTGCCTGCGGGCCGGCGCCGACCGCGTCGCCTGCGTCATCGTCGAGACCGTCCAGGGCGCCGGCGCGCCCGAGGGCTTCCTCGCCGGCTGCGCCGAGCTCGCTCGCCGGCACGGGGCCCTCTGCGTCTTCGACGAGATCAAGGTGGGCTTTCGCGTGGCCTTCGGCGGGGGCGGCGAGCATTACGGCGTCGTGCCCGACCTGGCCGTCTTCGGCAAGGCCTGCTGCAACGGCTACCCCGGCAGCTTCGTCCTCGGCACGCGCGAGGTCCTGGGGTCGGATCCCTGCCAGGCCGCCTGGCTCGCCGCGACGTTCCACTGCGACCTGCTCAGCCTCGTCGCGCTGGAGACCGTCATCGACGAGATGAAGCGGCGAGACGGCATCGCCCATCAATGGAGGCTCGGGCGGCGGCTCATGGAGGGCGTCAACGAGGCCTGCGAGGCGGGCGGCCTGAGCTTCCGGCTGATCGGCCTGGCCCCCATGCCCGTGCCGACCAAGTCGCCGGACGACGAGGATCGCTGCCTCGCCGTGCTGCGCGGGTGTCTGGCGCGCGGCTTCTACCTCCACCCCGGCCACCCGTGGTTCCTGTCGCTGGCCCACACCGACCGGGACGTCGAGGACACCCTCGCCGCCGTCCGGGACGCCATCGCCGACCTGCCGTAGCCCCGGCCGGCGCAGCACGGGGCCGGAATTAGACGGCTGTTGGGAATACACCGCTGCACCCCACGGCCGCCCATTCCGGCCCGCCTACCTTGTTCGGCCACGTTCGCCCGGTCCTTGAGCAGTGACCGCCGCCTCCGCGGGGGAAGTTCCTCGCGCCGGGCGGCGGGGCGGACCTTGCGGCTCCGAAGCGACGTGGATCGCCCGGCGAGGGGGGGGGTTCGCGGGGCAGGCGGGGGCCGGCCGGCTCAGTCCCGAACCATGAGCTTGGCGCGGACGGCCAGCTCCTTGGTCGTCTTGTCGATCTCCGCGCGGAGCGCGTTGATCCTCGCGGCGATCTCGGCGAGCTGCTTGGCGTTGACGGCACGGGCGACCTTGTCGCCCTTCTTCTGGAGGGCCTTGAGCTCGGCCTGGAGCTTCGCCTGGCGGGCGCGCAGCTCGCGGTGCAGGGCGGCCAGCGCGGCGAGCTTCTCGCTCCCCGCGGCGGCTGGCGGCGGCGGAGCGGCAGCGCGCCGGCGGGGCGCCTCCGCGGGCGGCGCCGGCACGACGGTGGCGGGTGGGCGTGGCGGCGGAGCGGTGCCACGGCGGGGTGCCGAGCCCTCGGGCACCACCGGCACGGCAGAGGCGGGTTGGGTCGACGGGTCGTTCGGCGACGCCTTGGCGCCCGCGGCGGCGGGGGGCGCGCCCGCTCTCGGGCAGGTGATGTGCAGGACGTGGCCGAGGAAGATCGGCAGCTTGGGGCCCGGGGCGATCTGGAAGTGGATCGTGTCGCCGACGAACTTGCCCGTGACGGTCGTGCCGTTGTGGAGCTTGAAGCGGACCTGCCCCAGGGCCGCCTGTTCCGGGATGGTCAGCTCCGCGACCTCGGAGGGCTTGACGGTCACCCGCCCGTACTGCGTCGTGACGGTCAGGGCCTCCTCCGCGATGTGCCCGAAGAGCCGGTCGTCGTTGCGGAGGGTCAGTTCGGCCAGGTCCGTGTTCTCGATCTCCGTGGCGGGCAGGACGAAACGGGCCGCCAGGTGCCGGCGGACGGCCAGCGTCGGGCCGAGGTCGAGGGTGAGCTTGAGGTCATCGGCGGCGAGCAGCCCCGACAGGATCGAGCCGTTCCGGAAGATCGCCCGGTGCAGGCCGCCCTCCGGCGTGTCGAAGTGGATCTGCCGCAGGTCGTCGCCGTCCAGCTTGACCGTGCCGTACTGCGTCTGGTACGTGCCGTCGAGGTCCTCCCGCCGGAAGGCGAGCTGCTGGCCGGAGCGGAGCGTGACGGTCGGGCGGGACATCTTGATCTCGCCGGGCTTCTCCGGCGAGAGGGCGAACGTGGCGGCGGACAGCTTGCTCGGCGGAAGCGACATCTCGCTGCCGTTGGTCAGCCGGATCCGAAGCGGGGCGTTCAGCAGCTTGCCCGCCACGACCTGCCCGTCCGTCAGCACCACCTGCACGTGCGGGTCGTCGGGGGCGGGGACGTTGACACCGACGACGTTGGCGGCCGCCAGCTCCAGCTTGCCGTAGAACGTCTCGACGTCGAATCGCTCGTTGAGGATCTTGCCCAGCAGCTCGTTCTCGTTCCGCAGGACGGCCAGGTCGTGCTGCTCGTGGCGGGGCAGGTCGATGCTGCCCAGCGTCAGCGTCGCGCCGCCCATGTTGACGATGATCCGCCGAAGCCCCGCCGGGACCTTCGTCAGCTCGCGCCGCGTCTTGAAGTTCTTCAGGAAGCTCTGGGCGCTGGACAGCGGACGGCGCTGGGCCTGGAAGAGGCACAGGGCGACGGTCTTGCGGGTGGGGACCTTCAGCGAGAAGGTGTAGTAGACGCTGTCGCTGTTGCGGGTGTAGCGGAAGCTCGGGCGGACGTTCGCGCCCTTGCTGGCGAAGATGTGGACGATGCCCGGACGCGACGAGGTGCCCGAGCTGGCCGTCACGACGCCCCAGTCCTTGTCGGTCCAGACCGTCTTGCCGCTGCTGGTGTAGAGGCTGGTGATCGAGCCGCCGAGGTTGGAGTAGTACTGGATCGACAAGGTCTGGGCGGCCCCGGAGCCGTTCTCGAAGATGTCGATCCACCGGCAGTAGCCCAGCTTGCCGTCGATGTACACCCGCCGGTAGACGTTGACCGACCCGTGCTTCCACGGGCCGATCTCCACCTCGCGCCCGTCCTTGCTGAGCCGCCCGCTGGAGCTGCTGCTGAAGTACGTCCCGCCCAGGCGAAGCTGCATGCCCCCGTCGTAGGCGTCGTTGGAGCCGTCGCTGACCTGCCCGTTGGCGGAGATGTCCCAGCGGAAGCCGGCCCCGTCGTTGAGGTACCAGTTGAAGCCGACACTTCGCCCGGAGGGGATGTGGATGTCCCGCTCGGCGCCGGTGGCGGCGCCGCCGAGCAGCATCGCGGCCGCGAGGAACGTCACGTTTCTGGCTGTGGCTCTCATGGTCCCTGCCTTCCCGCTCGCGGGCACCGGAGGACTACTTCCGTATCTGCACGGCCGCCGCGGCCCTGAAGACGGCGCCGTTCTGCAGGAAGATGCCCCGCGGGGGCTGGTTCGCCGGCGGCGGACCCGTGGGCCCGCCCCCCAGCCGCTCGATGATGTCCTCGATCCGCTGGCGGACCTCGGGGTCGCTGGTGGTGACGTACTTCCGCAGCATGGGGATGATGCCCTTGCCCATCTTGATCAGCTCCTCGGTGGCGGTCTGGCGGTCCTTGTAGCTCTCGGCCCCGAGCAGTCCGACGAGCCGCTGGAGCTTTTGGCGGATCTCCTTCGGTGGCAGGGCCTGGCTGCGGCGGACCTCCACGTACTGCCCGATGTAGATGGGCAGCATCGGACCCGGCGTGACCTGGAAGGCCAGCATCTCCTCGCTGCACTGTCCGCGAAGGACCGAGCCGTCCCAGAGCTGCAAGGCCGCCCGCCCGAGGTGGGTGCGGCTGAAGGCCATCGTCTGGATGTTCTCCGGGCGGAGCGTCACGTCGCCATAGTCGGTCTTCAGGGTGAAGCGGTCCGCCGCGAGGCGCCCGAAGAGCTGGTCGCCGTTGCTGAGGGTGACGGCGTCGAGGGTGGCGTCGGTCTTCTCGTCGACGGCGAACTGCACGCGGGCGACGAGGTTCCGTGGGATCGTCAGCTTCGGGCCGAGCTTCAGCGTCAGCGGGATCTGCTCCGGCTCGAGGAAGCCCGCGAGCTGCGAGCCGTTCAGGAACGTCACACGGTGCACGGCGTTGCCCGCGTTGTCCAGCGAGATCGTCAGCAGGTCCTTCGCGTGGAGGTCCACCGTGCCGTGGCGCGTGCGGAGCTTGAGCTGGACGCTTCCCGGCTGGAACGCCACGCGGTCGCCCGTGCGGAGGATCATCAGCGGGCCGGCGAAGTCGGCCTCATCCGGCCGGGCCTTCGAGACGCGGTACGAGCACTGGCGCACGTCGTTGAACGGCACCTGGAGCGCCCCGCCGGCGGGCAGCTCGAGCTGCACGGTCGCCTCCTTCGGCATCCGCCCGGCGATGATCTGCCCGCCGGCCAGCAGGATCCGGAACCGATCGTCCTCCTCGCCGGACGAGGCCATCCCGATCACCTGCTCGGCGGGCATGGTCATCGGCCCGAACAGCGTCTCGACGCGGAAGTCCCGGTTGGCGATGCGCCCGAAGATCGGGTCGCCGGTCTTGTTGAAGACCACGTCGCCGGACTCGAACCGCTCCAGTTCGACCCCGCCGATGCCGCCGCTGACCGGCATGTTGACCAGCAACTTCCGCACCGCGGGCGAGAGGTCCTTCAGCGCGTCGCGCGGGCGGAAGGTCTTCATCAGCTTCGTCAACACCTCGATCGAATGGTTCTGCGACTCGAAGTAGCACAGCACGCCGACCTTGTTGGCCGGGACCGTCAGGCCGTAGGTGACGTAGATCTGGTTGTTCTGGATGCTGATCGTCGGGCGGACCTTGCTCCGCGGCGAGCAGACGTAGTGCCACACCGCCGGGGCGTTGCCCCCCTGCGTCTGCGTCACGAACGCCACGTCCTTGTCCGTGAAGGTCGTCTTGCCCGAGCTGAACACGCGCTTGCCCACCATCCAGTTGCTGTTCGAATAGATCCGGATGTTGACCGTGACGTTCTGGGCCGTGGGGTTCTCGAAGATGTCCAGCCAGCGGGCCAGCCCCTGATCGCGGTAGATCTTGATCCGCCGGTAGATCCGCAGGTTGTTCCGGCTGTACGGGCCGATCTCCACCTCGTCGCCCGTGGCGTTCAGCCAGCCCCGGCCGGTGGAGCGGACGTTCGTGCCGTTGACCTGGCAGTACAGCCCGCCGCTGTAGGCGTAGTTGGTGCCCTGGCCGATCGTGCCGTAGTACTGGATGTCCCACTTGTAGCCGGCCCCGTCGTTGAGCGTGTAGTTGAAGTTGACGTTCCGCCCGGTGGGGATGTGCAGCCCGCCCTTGCCGCTCCGTCCCGTCGCGGGGGCCGGGGGGGGCAGGGCGACGGGACCTATGCGCGCCATCGCCGGGAGGGGCTGGCCGGGCGCGTCGCCCAAGGTCCAGCCCAGCAGCGACGCGACGAACGCCGCGAGCACCACGGTTCTGCCGGATCGTGTGGGGATCATGACGGCGTCCTCTTTCGGTTTCTCGTCAAGCGACTCTCTCGCAGGTTCTCAAGCGATCTCCCCCACCGGCCGATGGATTCGGAAGACGGCTCGCCGCTCGACCCGGGACCGGTTCGCGCGTCGCCGAGCTTCCGTTGTCCCCGGGGCCGACCGAGAGCACCGGCCCAAAGGCCAGCCCCGGCGACCGTCGACCCCGGACAACCGGATCAACGGGCGAACCAGTCAGCGGATCAGCGCTGTTATACAAGTAAGACGCCGCCGCTTCGGCATCGGTTCCCTCCTTGTGGGCCTTCCTCCGTCGCCGGGCGGCCCGCCCGACGTCACGACCGACGGCTCGTCCATTATCGGCCAGGACGCAAGGGACTGCCATGGAAATCCATCTGGTGGCCGTGGACCTCGACGGGACGCTGCTGAACAGCGCCAAGGAGATCACCGACACCTCCGCGGCGATCCTGCGTGCGGCGCGGGAGGAGGCCGGCGTGCACGTGGTGCTGGCCTCGGCCCGCCCGCCGCGGACGGTCCTGCCCTTCTACCGCCTGCTGGACCTCGAAACCCCCATGATCAACTACAACGGGGCGCTCGTCTACGACCCCACCTGCCGCCGCGTGGTCATGCACAAGCCCATCCCCGCCAAGATCGCCCGCGGCATCGTGACCCTCGCCCGCCGGATCCGGCCCGAGGTGCTCGTCAGCGCCGAGGTGATGGACCGCTGGTTCACCGACCGCTTCGACCCCGCCTACAACACCGAGACCGGGCGCGTCCTGCCGCCCGACGTCGTCGAGCCCGTCGAGCAGTGGCTCGACCAGTCCATGACCAAGCTCCTGCTGCTCGGCGAGCCGGACTGGCTCCGCGGGATCGACGCCGCCGTCCACCGCGAGTTCCGCCACCAGGTCACCACCGTCCGGACCGAGGACTACCTCCTCCAGATCATGCACGCGACGGTCTCCAAGGCCCACGCCCTTCGCGTCGTCGCCGCCGAGATGGGCGTCCGGCGCAAGCAGGTGATGGCCATCGGCGACAACGCCAACGACGTGGGCATGCTCCGCTGGGCCGGCATCGCCGTGGCGATGGCCAATGGCGCCCCCCAGGCCATCGCCGCCGCCGACTACGTCACCGACCACCACGACGCCGACGGGGCCGCCCACGCCGTCCGCCGCATCATCCTCCAGGGCCTCACCCCGTCAGACGGAGCGACCTGAGCCCGCAATCCGCCATCGGAGATCGGCCCGCCGGCGAGGACCACCATGCGCCGATTGCAGGAAACGCCAAAGCCCGCCCCGCCAAACGCCGATGACTCGCACTGGGGCGTGGGTACGTGAGGTGGAAAGGGTGAGCCGCCGAGACGCGGCGGGGTGGCAGATCGCATGGGTCCGACCGCGGGCTTCTTCCAGGTGTGAACATGGCTGCTTTCGCAACGACGCTGCCCATCTTCGATCGACGGGCAAAGGTCTTCGCCTACGAACTGTCCTTCCGCTTCGGCTTCGGGCCCCCGTTCCACGAGGCGCTGCGCTCCCGCGAGGGCCGCGTCGATCTCTGGCGGGCCATGGGGTTCGACGAAGTCCTCGGCATGGCCAAGGCCCTCATCCCCTTCCCCCGCGACCTCGTCGTCGAGAAGGTCCCCATCCTCTTCCCCGCCGACGGACTGGTCGTCTCCCTGCCCGGCGACGTGGCCGCGGACCCGGAGCTCATCGAGGCCTGCAAGCGGCTCAAGGAGTTCGGCTACCGGATCGCCATGCCCGTCTCCCGCGTCGAGCACCTGGCCGGGGCGTTCCTGGAGTTCGGCGACATCGCCCGCGTCGACGTGGCGGAAACGACCGTCGAACAGCAGTACGCCATCTGCGAAGCCCTCGCCGACAGCGATGTCTGCGTCCTGGCCGAAGGCGTCGACAGCGCCGAGGCCTTCGACACCGCCTCCGAGGCGGGCTGCCGGTACTTCATGGGCGAGTTCTTCCGCCGGCCCGTCCTGCAGCCCAACCGCGAAATCGCCGCCGGCAAGGTCCAGCACCTCCGGCTGCTGCGAGAGGTGAACAAGACGCAGTTGGCCTACGACGAGCTGGAGGACCTGATCAAGCAGGACGTCTCGATGGCCTACCGCCTGCTGCGATTCATCAACTCGGCGTGGTACGGCCTGAAGACCACGGTCGAGTCGATCCGGCACGCCCTGGTCCTGCTCGGCCCGGCGGAGCTCCGCAAGTGGGCCTCCATGCTCGTGCTCCGGGAGCTCGGCGAGGACAAGCCCCCCGAGCTGTTCCGGCGGTGCCTGATCCGCGCCCGCATGGCCGAGGCACTGGCGCCCATGCTCGCCTTGGAGGCCCAGGCCTCCGAGCTGTTCCTGATGGGCATGTTCTCCCTGGTCGACGCCTTGACCGGCATCCCCATGGCCAAGGCCCTGGAGGCCTTGCCCCTCGGCGACGACGTCAAGCTCGCACTGCTCGACGGCGGCGGGGCCTACGGCGTCATCCACGACGCCGTGTGCTGCTTCGACAGGGGCCTCTGGGACCGGTTCTCGCGCGACGTCGTCCAGCTCCCCCTCGAGGAACGGGTCGTGCCCGATGTCTTCCGCGAGTCGTCCCGCTGGGCCGACGAGGCCATCGGGGCCCTGGCGTAAGCTCATTCCGGCCGAACACCTGCCCACCTGGAACACCATCTCCCCGGCGCTGCCAGGTCCGCCGCGCCTGCCGTTACCCGCCCGGCGGCGCCGGCCTGCCCCGCCGCGTGCGAGCGCGCCCTAGCGCGACACTTTTCG
>CAZXOC010000094.1:0-23344 GCA_964642165.1 uncultured Planctomycetaceae bacterium
CCGCGCGGCGGCCTCTCCGGCGCGCCACGCCGCGGGACCCGTCCGCCGACCCTCCCCCGCACCGCCGCCGCAGCGAAGGGCCGCACGATCCGCCCCACGGCCAGTATCGCAAGCGTCGCTCAATGGGCATCTTACGACGTGTCGCCTCCTGGAGAAGCGGCATGGTTCGGCAGCGGGCAGCACTTCCGCGCTCGGGAGACGGCGGTGGCCCCTTCGGGGCTCTATACATAAGGCACGCATTTCCGGTGGCTTACGCCCCCGGCGAAGCCCTTTGCGCGGCCTCGGGGCGAAGAGAAGAGTGTTACCCCGAGCGGGCCCGTTCTGAACCAGGCCCAAGATTCGGAGATAGGCCATGATTCGCAGTGAGAAGGAGTACCGGGAGGCGGTCGGCCGGATTCGCCAGGAGAAGGAGCGACTGGCCAAGCAGGAGGCCGAGCTGAAGGCCATGGGCCTGGGGCCCGCCGAGATCAAGCGCGCGCTGGACCCGATGCGGTCGTTTCACGAGCAGCTCAAGGAGGAGGTCCAGAGCTACGAGCGGCTCAAGCGCGGCGAGTTCGATGAGGTGCTGAATCTGCGCGGCTTGGGGCAGCTACTGGTCTCCCTGCGGGTCGCCCGGGGCCTGACGCAGCGGCAGTTGGCCGAGAGGCTGGGCGTCCACGAGACGCAGGTCTCCCGGGATGAGCGAAACAAGTACCACGGCATCACCCTGGAGCGGGCGGCGCGGGTACTGGACGCCTTGGAGGTCGAGGTGCACAGCCGGATCCAGTTGGCGGCAGCAAAGGGAGCCGGCGTGGCCTGAGACACGCCGGGCAGTCGTAGGCTCACAGCAGGCGTGAAGGCCGCTTGGTGCCCGTGCCGGCCGCAAGACCGACGCCGGGTCCGGCTTGCGATGCCCCGTGGGGAGAGCACCGGATGCGACCGGCTGTTTCGGTCCGGCCCGGCCGCCGTGTGGCGAGTGGGCATGGCGGGGCGCCCTACTTGTCCGCCTTCGCCGTTCGGGCGACGATGTCTTTGGGCGTCTCGAGGCAGACGACGCGGAAGCCGACGTTGAAGACCCGCTGCCAGGAGGGATAGTCCAGGCGGAAGGCGCTGCGGGCTCGCTTGGGGCGGTCGTAGAACGACCCGCCGCGGACGACCTTGCGGCCGCCCGGTGCGGGTGCGTCGCGCCCATCCGCGGGGTTGTAGGGGTAGGGCTTGTAGGTGCTGAGCGTCCACTCGGCGACGTTGCCGTGCATGTCGTGCAGGCCCCAGGCGTTCGGGGCGTACTTGCCGACGCTGTCGGTGACGACGGCCCCGTCGTTGACGTTGGCCGCGCAGGGGATCCACTTCGGCGAGTCGCGCCGGGCGAGGGTGTTGAGGCGGCTGTCGGCGAGGTTGGCGAGCTTGCCGAAGTCGGCGTCGGCGGGGCCGTAGTTCATGGCCGTCGCGGTTCCGGCGCGGCAGGCGAACTCCCACTGGGCCTCGGTCGGCAGCGTGAATCGCAGCCCGCTCTTCGCGCTGAGCCACTCGCAGAAGGCAAGGGCCCGCTGCCAGGAGACGCGGATGACGGGCTGCTGCGGGCGGTTGGCGGCCTCGCCGCGGCGGTTCTGGTCCTTGTTGTACCAACTGATGTAGCCGCTGTCGTAGGTGGGGTCGAACTGGGCGTACTGCTCGTTGGTGATCTCGAGCTTGCCCATCCAGAAGGGGCGGTCGATCTTGACGCGGGTCGCCGGCCACTCGTCGGGCCAGCCGCCCAGGTCGCCCAGGACGAACTCGCCGGGCGGGACGAGGACCAGGTCGAGGCGGACGCCGCCGCCGAGATCGATGCCGGCCTCGGGCTTGTCGACGCCGAGTTCCTGGCAGGCGGCCTGCTGGCGGCGCCTGGCCTCGGCGGCGTCGAAGGGCCAGCCGGGAACGTCGGGGGCCTTTGTCGGCCTCTTCGGCGGCGGGCCCGGCTTGACGGGCTGGACGGGCGCGGCGGGCGCCTTGGCGACGGCCTCGGGGTCGGCGTTGAGGCCGGCGTAGGCCCGGGCCATCGCCAGCCGCCGCTCGTGGATGTTGCCGGCGATGCCGCGGTGCTCGCCCCACGTGCCCTTGTCGGGCACGTTGACGTCGATCCAGGTGATCAGCCGGTCCCACGCCTCCGCGTCGAGCTTCACGCGCCCGTGGCCCTTGCGGAGCATCTGGATGAGCTCGCTGGTATCGGCGTGGTACTCCAGCGGGGACAGGAGGTGGTAGTCGCTCTCCGGCCCGGGGCGGCGGACGTACGGGTGCAGCGCGACGTAGGACGGCGTGAAGTTGCGGAACTTCGCCGTGCCGTCCACGCGGAAGTCGGGCCGGCCCGGCTTCGCGCCGTTGTGGCACGAGACACAGTACTTGTCCAGCACGGGCTGGACCTCGCGCCGGAAGCTGAAGCCGCGCGTGGGCCCGTGCCACGGCGCGATCTCCTCCGGCTTGCGCGCGGTGGCCGAGTGGTACTTGTGCATCGCCGTATCGGACTGCCTCTCGTGGCAGCCGACGCAGGAGAGGAACTCGCCGGGCATGGCCGTCAGCCAGCTCCGCATGACCTGGAGGGCCTTGCCGTCCTTGTCCACGGGCTGGAGGGCGATGGGCGTGTTGGCGGGGACGCGGAACATGGCCGAGCCGTCCTCGTCGACGGGGACGGTGCCGAGGACGCGGTGGACGTCCCAGGGCCCGTCGATGCCGATGTGGATGTGCCCGCCCATGCGGTAGTAGGCGTAGTGGAAGGCGAAGAGGCGCAGCTTCTTGACGGTCCCGCGGGGCACGCCCTTGAGTCCCGGGCCCTCGTAGATGTTGGCGACGTAGAGGATCGCGTCCTTGCGCTTGAGGTCGACCTTGTCGGGGATCGCCGGCGGGCGGGGGGTCCTCTGCAGCGGGACGGGCTCGAAGATCGCGTAGCCCGGCTCGGCGTGGAGCTTCAGCATGTTGTCGAACACATCCACCAGGTAGAGGTCCCAGGTGTCGCGGTTGGTCTTCTGGCAGGAGACCACGAAGTACTTGTCGCTCAGGGGGAACGGGTGGAGGAACTTCGGCCAGGAGCCGTTGACCAGCCCGTCGGCGATGACCGGCTCGACCTCCTTGCCGTAGCCGGGGATGCGCTGGACGACGCCGCTGGCCTCGTGGCGCCCCTTGGCGGGGTCGAAGAGGATCAGCTCGCCCATGCGGGGCACGCCGTGGTGGCCGCTGATGACGGCGATGACCTTCGTGGGGTGCCCCGGGCAGGGGCGGGCGTAGAACGTGGAGTTGGGCCAGTACGAGTTGCTGCCGTACAGCTCGAACTGCTGCGTGCCGTCGGGGTTCATGCTGAACAGCAGCCGGCTGAAGTAGTGCGGCGTGTCGCTGTACTCCCACCGGGAGTACATCACGCGCCCGTCGTGCATCATCGTCGGGCACCAGTTGTGGTCCTGCTCGAAGGTGAGCTGGCGGACGCTGTTGGGGTCGCGCCGGGCGTTCATCTGGTACAGGTTGGCGACCTGGTTGCCCCCGCCGACGCAGGGGACGCCCTGGAAGCACCGCGTCGAGGCGAAGATGATCCGCCCGTCCGGCAGGTAGACCGGGTCGTAGTTGTCCACGTCGGGGTGCTTGTCCGACGTGATCTGGCGCAGGTTCCTGCCGTCCGCGTCGATCTCGAAGATCTGCCACCGCCCGTTCTCGCCGATCGAGCTGAACATCATCTTGTCGGCGTCGTAGTGCAGCTCCACGTCGCCGACGAAGACGTCGCGCTCCGGGCGGTACAGCGTCGTCAGGCGCGCCGCCCCGGCCGCCAGGTCCTTCATCTTCAGCACGGCGATGTCGTTGTCGTACCCCGTCTTCGACAGGGCGCAGTTGCCCTGCCAGTTCTGGGGCAGGCCCAGCTTCCGGCTGCGCGTGCTCCGCCGGACCACCAGCAGCTTGTCGAAATCCAGCAGCGGGTTGGCCAGCAGGGCCTCTCGCCGAAGCTGGAGGAACTGCTGGACGACGTCGAGCTGCTGCTCGCCACCGCCCGGGCCCTCGGCGGCGGTCAGGACGGCCTTCTCCATCGCGTCCAGGCGCCGGACGAACTCCGCGCCGCGCGGGTACTTCTCGCCGAAGGTCGCGCGCAGGTCCTCGACGGCCAGCCGGACGGCGCGGAAGTTCAGGTCCTTGAGCTGCGCGAGCGTCTCCTGGACGAGCTTGGCCTCGTAGTAGAGCCCGCGGACCTTCCCCAGGTCATCGGCGCCGCGGGCGCCCTTGGCGAGAGCCGCGAGCTTCGTGCCCGCCTTCGTGCCCGCCGACGGGCCGATGTACCGCCTGGCCAGGGCCCCCGGCTCGCCGGCCGGCCAGTCGCCCCGCCAGATGCCGTCGGCCTCCTCCCAGGCCATCTGGCGGCGGGCGTCGCGGCTCGTGAAGTCGCGCCGGACCAGGTCCCACAACGCCTCGCGCCGGATGGCGCCCGGGTCCTGCTTCCGCCGCCCGCGGTCCTTGCCGGTCAGGGAGAAGTAGTACCCGCAGCCACCGCCGCGGTTCCAGATCTTGATCAGCAGGTGGTTGTCGCCCTTGCGGAAGCTCAGGCGGGCCTTGTCCTGGTTCGCGCTGACCCCGCGGGCGACCTTGTTCGAGATGACCTTCTTCCCGTTGAGCCATACGGCCAGCCCGTCGTCGCTGCCGAAGTAGGCCATCTGCCGCATCGACCGCGACGCGACGATCGTGCGGTGGAAGTAGATCGCCCCGTTGTCGGGGCAGCTCAGCGGGTGGACGACGCTGTCGGCATCGCGGACCGCCTGCCAGCGGAGCTTGCCGCAGGGCTTCGTCACGTCGATGCCCTTCTCCGCGCCCAGGTCCATGGCCTGCTCCGGCGGGAAGGCGTGATCGAAGGCGTCCTTGCCGCGCTGAAGGAACGGGCCGATGCGGTAGAACGGCCCGGGCTGGAGCCGCTTCGGAACCGTGGGCTGGACGGGGCCGGGCGCGGCGGCCTGGTCGGCCTCCCAGCGGACCAGCGCTTCCCGCGAGGCCCGCAGCGTCTCCTGCCACGTGCCCTTGCGGGCGTAGTACGACGGGTCGGCGGCTTGGGCGACCGCCCAACCGGCCAGGAGAGATGCTACCGCTGCGGTTCGTGTACAGATCGACATGGCACTTCGCCTCCGGGGTCGACGGATGGTTCTCGAGTCACATACGTTCAACGGCGCCACTTGCGCTCCGTTTCCACATAAGATACCATCGGTTCGGGCCTGGACAAAGCGCCAGCAGGCCCCCGCCGGAGGCACGCCGCCCGGCGGCGCATCCGACGAGGGAGACGCTCATGACCGACAACCCGGACAGCGAGGCCCAGGCGGCAAGGCTCCTCCGCCGGCTCAAGGGCGATTCGTACGTCTTCGGCCTGGGGTGCTTCGACCGCCTCGGCGAGCTGGTGGCCCCGCTGGGGCGCCGCGCGCTGGTCGTCATCAGCGGGCTCGGCAGGCCGTGGGGCCCGGCGATCCACGAGGCCGCCCGGGCGTCCCTGGCGGCGGCGGGGGTGGAGATCCTCGGCGACCTCGTCCGCGGCGCCCGCCCGAACGCGCCGCGGGAGGACGTGTTCCGTCTCGCCGACGCCATTCGCGGCCGCGAGCCGGACGTCGTCGTCGCCGTCGGCGGCGGCAGCGGGATCGACGCCGCCAAGGCGGCCGCCGCCTGCGCGGTCCTGGGCGACGGCGCGGGCGATCTCGACGCCTGCTTCGGCGTCGGGCAGGTCAGCCGCCTGCTCGCCGCCGCGGGACGCGACCTCCCGCCCGTCGTCGCCGCCCAGCTCGCCAGCGGCTCCGCCGCCCACCTGACGAGGTACGCCAACGTCACCGACCTCGCGACGCACCAGAAGATGCTCATCGTCGACGACGCCGTCGTCCCGCCGCGGGCGATCTTCGACTATCGCCACACCGTCACCATGGGGCGCGACTTCACCATGGACGGCGCGCTCGACGGCGTCGCCCACTGCCTCGAGGTGCTCATGGGCATCCCGCCCGAGCGGCTGGAGGAGGCCCGCGACGTCTGCCTGCGCGGCATCGACCTGATCGTCCGCCACGTCCGGGCCGCCGTGCGCAACCCCGGCGACCTCGCCGCCCGCGAGGCGCTCGCCCTCGGAACCGACCTCGGCGGCTGCGCCATCATGATCGGCGGCACCAACGGCGCGCACCTGAACAGCTTCTCGCTGGTGGACGTGCTGCCCCACGGCCGCGCGTGCGCCGTGATGAACCCCTACTACGCCGTCTTCTTCGCCCCCGCCATCGAGGACCGCCTCCGCGACGTCGGCGAGGTCTACGCCCGTGCCGGCTACGGCTCGGCGGACCTGGCGTCCCTGCACGGGCGCGACCTGGGGCTCGCCGTCGCCGAGGCGATGGTCGCCCTGTCGCGCGACATCGGCTTCCCGGCGACGCTGGCGGAGGTGCCCGGCTTCACCCGTGCCCACGTCGAGCGGTGCCTCGCCGCCGCCAAGGACCCCAAGCTCGAGATGAAGCTCCGCAACATGCCCGTGCCGCTCTCGGCCGCCACCGTCGACGACTACATGGGGCCCGTCCTCGACGCCGCCGCCAGCGGCGACTTTGGCCTCATCCGCAGCATGTCCTGACCCGCCCGGGGCGGCGCCAGGAAGGAAGGAGATCGATCTGCCATGAAGACCAAGCTCACCTCGCTCACAGCAGTCCTGTTGTTCGGCGCGACGGCGGGCGTCGCGCTGGTTGCCGGCCGGGGCACGACCCCGTCGCCGAAGCGCGCCGCGAATCGGGGCGCCGCGGCGCGGCGCGTGACCGTGTGCGACTTCGGCGCCGTCGGCGACGGCAAAGCGGACGACACGGCCGCGATCCAGGCGGCGGTCGACGCGCGGGTCGGCGAGGTTCGCCTGCCGCGCGGCACGTACCGCGTCACGCGCCCGATCGTGATCGACCTGGACCGGGTCGGCTGGACGAGCCTCTCCGGCGGCGGGGTGGCGCGGATCGTGATGGCCGCCGCGGGCCCGGCGGTGACGTTCCTCGGCACGCACGGGGGCACGGCCTCGCCGAGGACGGTCCAGCCCAACGTCTACGCCCGCCAGCGCATGCCGGCCGTGGATGGCGTGGAGTTCGTCGGCGCCCACGAGCAGGCCTGCGCGATCCGGGCGGTCGGCACGATGAAGCTCGTCGTGACGCGCGTGGTCGTCCGGGAGTGCCTGCACGCGATCCACCTGGTGAAGCGCAACCGCAACGTGATCGTCTCGGCCTGCCACCTGTACCACAACCGCGGCGTGGGCGTGTACCTGGACGACGTGAACCTGCACCAGATCAACGTGGCCGCCTCGCACATCAGCTACAACGCCGGCGGGGGGATCGTCGTGCGCGCGGGCAACGTGCGGAACCTCCAGGTCAGCGGGTGCGACATCGAAGGGAACATGGGTCCGCCGGGCGCGGCGGCGACGGCGAACGTCCTGATCGACTCGGCCGGCGGCGAGGCGGGCACGGCGGAGGTGGCGATCACCGGCTGCACGATCCAGCACACCGCGGCAGCGACGGACTCGGCGAACATCCGCTTCCTCGGCGCCGACGCCAAGGACCGCCGGTGGGGCCACCTCACCATCGCCGACAACGTCCTGAGCGACGTGCAGATCAACATCGACGTCGCCAAGGCCCGCGGCGTGAGCATCACGGGCAACACGATGTGGAAGGGCGTCCAGGCCAACCTGCGCGTCCGCGACAGCTCGAACGTCGTCGTCGGGCCGAACGTCTCCGACCGCAACCCGCAGTACTGGGGGCAGGACAAGGCGGGCGAGGGGATCGTCTTCGAGAGCTGCCGCGACTGCACGATCACCGGCCTGCACGTCCGCGGCGTCCGCCGCGCCCCGGCCGGGCTGATCCTCCGCAACTGCCGCCGCATGAACGTCGGCCACTGCACCGTGCTCGACTGCGAGAACGCCGGCGTGCTGCTGAAGGACGTCCGCGACTCCCTCGTCGGCGGCTGCCTGATCCGCAACGACCGCGCCGACGCCAAGGGGTGGGTCTCGCTGCGGGCCGTCGGCGGGGTCGGAAACGTCCTCACCGCCAACGCCCTCGGCTCTCCGCCCGAGATCGACGCGGCCTTCCTGAAGGCCCCGGCTCGCGACCGGCCCTGAGCGCCGCGGCGGGCGGGACGCTCAGCGAAACGCCTCGGTCTCGCCGTCGGCGTAGGTGACCTTCTCGGCCGTGAAGCGGTACTTCATCTGCTTGGAGGATTCCTCCAGCAGCACGAGGAGGGTCCCGCCGACGCTCAGCCAGACGTCGCCATGCTCCACCGTCGCTCCGGCCGCGATGGGCTCCCTGATCTCCACGGGCAGGGCGACCAGGAAGGCCCCCGCCGGGCCGTAGAGACGGATCTGCCCCTGGACGGATCGGATGTCTTTGCCAGTCTTGTTGGTCAGCTTGAACAGCAGTTCGGAGCCCATCGCGCGCAGCGTCTGCCCGGCGTAGGCCACCGAGAGCACCTCGAAGCTCCGCGGCGGGACGGGCGGCTCGGGCCTCGCCTCGGGCCTCGGCATCGAGGGGGGCCCATGGCCCGGCCCGGGATCGGGCCGGGGCGCGGGCGGGTCGGCCGCGGAACCTCCGGTGAGATTGCCGCCCCCCGGCTTGGGCGCGGGGGGCCTCGGCGGCGTGTTGGCGCCGCCGCCGACGTTCGCGGCGAGCTGGTTGGGATCGGGCGGCCCGACGCCATCGCCCTGGCCGGTGGGGGTGCGGTCGGGACGGTAGACGATGTAGCCGACGAGGCCCGCCGTCCCGATCGCGCTGGCGAGCCCGATCACCGCCGCGACCGGCAGCGGCCGCCGGCGCCGGGCGGGCACGCGGCGGGGTGCGGGGGCCTGTGCCGTCGGCTTGGCGGCGGCGCCGGCCGTGGACGCTTCCGGCCGGGCGCTTCGGGCCGCCGGCAGGTCCTGGATGTTCTGGGCGAGGTACCACGTCTCGCCGTCCTTGGAGACGAGGTAGTGAGGCTTGAGCTTCCCGCCGGCGGCGAGGGCCTTGAGCTGATCCGCGGTGAACGGGCCCTGGGTGCGACCGTCCTTCCTCGTCTTGACGTAGTACGTGCCCACGACGCCCCTTCCCGTGCTGCCGGCGCGCGCGGCTGTCTCCGTTGTGCTCGCCCCCATTGTAAGGTCTGACCCCCTGGGCCGTCCACGCTGGAGCGGCGACCGGCCCGGGCCGCTCAGCGTCCCGCGGCATCCGGTGGGTTGCCTGCCTTCAGCACGTCGGCGTAGCTGACCAGCTCGATGCCGCGGCGGCGGATGATCTCCCGGATGCGGTCGCTGGTGAGGGCGTCGGTGACAGCCTGTCGGTGGACGGCCATGCGGGCGTTGGCGTCGGGCCCGGGGCCCTGGACGGCCCGGCTCTCCGGCGTGTCGAGGCACGGGTGGCAGACCAGGAGGTACCGCCCGGGCTCGAGCTTCGCGAGCCACTCGGCGAGGGCGTCTTGCTTCTTCTCCGGCGGCGTCGCCCAGAAGCCGAACCCGCCCGTCACGCCCTCCAGGCGCAGCGGCAGCCTGGTCTCGGCGGAGAGCTTCTCCACCACCTTCCGCAGCTCCGGCGTGCACGTCGGCGTGCCCATGTGCGCCGAGAGGTGCGAGACCTGCGGGATGTGCCTTCGGGCCAGCTCGATCTGCGCCCGCAGCTCGCGCTCGACCTCGTCCGCCTTCGGGCCGCCCTCCCGAAACGCCTTCGTGGAGGCGTGGAAGTGGCCCTCGGGAGTCACCAGGCTCGGCGCGCGGGTGATCGGCCCCCACTTGTAGCTCGTCCACTCGCTGGTCAGCGTCAGGTGCACGCCCACGTCGAGGTCGGGCTCGGCCCGCAGCATCTCCGCGGCCTCGAGAAACCACGGGCAGGCGGGCATGACCTCCACCGTCCGCGCGATGCCCTTCCGGCAGGCTCGCAGGCAGCCGACGTTCGCGGCGTGGCAGAAGCCGATGTCGTCGGCGCGGACGAGGAGCTGGATCTCGCCGGCCGGTGCCCGCACGTCCCGGGCCGGCGCGCAGGCGCATGGCGTTGCGGCCATCGGCGCTGCCAGCAGAAGCAGGACCCCCGGGACTCCCCCAGCCGTTCGGTTGCGTTCCATGACGAGGGGCTCCTGATGCCGGTGCGAATCGCGGTCTGATGGTCGGCGCCCGCGGGGGACGGATCAAGCCTCGCCCGGGGCAAATGTGTTTGCGTTGCCCCGAGTGTTGGGGTAGGGTGCGCGTTTCACGCGGCGGGACTTGCGAGTCACGCCCCCGCTTTACGGCAAGGGTGGGTCGGAGTGTGGAGACCATTATGGCTGAGTACAAGGACCTTGACCGCAAGGTCATCAAGCTGGGCAAGCAAATCGTGCGGATGTGCACCGAAGCCGGCAGCGGACATCCCTCCAGCGCGCTGTCACTGGTGCACGTCACCACCGCGCTGATGTACCGCGTGATGAAGTACGACCCGCGGGACCCCTGGAACCGCGCGTCCGATCGACTGGTCCTCTCGGAAGGCCACGCCGTCCCGGTCGTCTACGCCGCCTACTGCGAGCTGGGCGGCGTGGTGGGCGATCCCGCCCAGCCGTCCCTGCTGCGGTTCGAGGACGCCCTGACCCTCCGCGAGGCCGACAGCGTCCTCGACGGGCACCCGAATCCGGCGATCGGCTTTCCCTTCTTCGACGCGGCCACCGGCTCGCTGGGGCAGGGGCTGTCGATCGCGGCGGGGCTGGCGTGCGCGTCGCGGCTGGACGAGACCGACCGGACCATCTTCTGCATCTGCGGCGACGGCGAGAGCCGCGAGGGCCAGGTCTGGGAGGCCCTCGACTTCCTCGTGGACCACAAGCTCACCAAGGTCCGCGCGATCTTCAACTGCAACGGGCAGGCGCAGAGCGACTACGTCTCGCCGCAGCAGTCCCCGGACGCCCTGGCGAAGAAGCTCGAGGCCTTCGGCTTCGACGTGAGGACCATCGACGGGCACAACTGGGAGGAGATCTTCGGCGCCCTGACGGCCGACGTCGGCGAGAGGCCCCTCGCCGTGGTCGCCCGGACGGTCAAGGGCTGGGGCGTGAAGGAGCTCCAGAAGCACACCTATCACGGCAAGCCGCTGACGGCCGAGCAGGTCACCCAGGCTGAGGCCGACCTCGACGCCCGGGCCGCCGAGCTGGGCGTCGCGGAGATGGACGACGTTCCGGCGGTGGCGCTTCAGGCGCCGTCGCGCCTGGAGGCCTCGCCGACCAGCACGCCGATCTCGGCCGGGTCGTTCGAGGACGCCCTGAAGGCCGTCGGGCTCGACGAGGCGCTGGCGGCACAGAAGCTCGCCACGCGCCGGGCGTACGGTGCGGCGCTGGCCGCCCTCGGCGCCGACGACCGCATCGTCGCCCTCGACGGCGACGTCAAGAACTCCACCTTCGCGCAGTTCTTCGCCCAGAAGTACCCCGATCGCTACTTCGAAGGCCGCATCGCCGAGCAGAACATGATCTCCGCGGGCGCCGGTCTGGCCGCCGGGGGGCGAGTTCCCTTCGTCTCGAGCTTCGCGAAGTTCCTCATCCGCGCGTACGACCAGTTGGAGATGGCCGCCATCACGAACGCGAACATGAAGCTGTGCGGCTCGCACGCGGGGGTCTCGCTCGCGGCGGACGGGCCCAGCCAGATGGGCCTGCCCGACGTGGCGTACATGCGGGCGTTCGCGCACGCCAAGCGCGTGGACGGGCTGCCCGCCTGCCGGGTCTTCCTGCCCTCCGACGCGGTCAGCGCGTTCAAGCTCACCGAGCTGATGGCCAACGTCGAGGGCCTGTGCTACATGCGAACCCACCGCCCCGACGTGCCGTTCATCTACCCCGAGGACGAGACGTTCGAGGTCGGGGGCTACAAGCACCTGCTCGACGGCGAGGACCTCGTCATCGTCTCCAGCGGGTACATGGTCCACGTCTGCCGCGAGGCCGCCCGCATCCTCGAAAGCGAGGACGTCGGCCTGTCGCCCAGCCTGATCGACGCCTACTCCATGCCGCTGGACACCGGCGAGATCCTCCGCATCGGCGACGACTGCCGCGGGCAAGTCCTCGTGGTGGAGGACAACTACCTCGGCGGGATCGCCGACGAGATCACCGCCGCCGCCGCGGCGAGCGACCTCGGCGTGATGGTGACCAGCCTCTACGTCCGCAACATCCCCAAGAGCGCCAAGACGCCGGAGGAGACGCTCCGGCTCGTCGGCCTGACCGCCCGGGACATCGCCACCGCCGCCCAGGCCGTCTTCGACAAGAGCGAGTAGCCCCCCGTGGCGGCGCGCGGCGGGCGTGCCGCGCAAGCCGCGGGGCTCGGCGCCCTTGACGTACCGCCCCGGCGTGATAAGATGGGGGTCAGATGGCGCGCCTCGAATGCGTCGGCTGCGCCATCCGAGCCAGAAACAGAGAGGGACCGTTCCCCGTGTCAGCTCGCACGCCGAAGAGAGCAGGTCGTGACCGCTGCGCCGCGGCGCCGGCCGTGCTGGAGCCGCTCGAGCAGCGCCTCCTGCTGTCCGGCCACCCCATCATCTCGGAGCTCATGGCCCAGAACAACACGGTCCTGCGCAACAGCGAGGGGCGCTACCGCGACTGGATCGAGATCCACAACCCCACGGACTCGGCGATCGACCTGGACGGGTGGCGGCTGGCGTACGACAACTTCGAGGACGACAGGCAGGAATGGTCCTTCCCCGGCGTCGAGCTCGGCGCGGGCGAGTACCTGGTCGTGTACGCCTCAGGACTGGGCTCGCTGACGCCCGAGCCGATCCCCGGGGAGTACCACACCGGCTTCAAGCTCCGCGTGAGCGGGGCCTACCTCGCCCTGCTGGAGCCGGGCGGCACGGTCGTCCACGAGTACGCCAGCACGGTCATCCCGGGCGGGTCCCTTAGCGAAGTCGGCTACCCCGCCCAGTTCGGCGACATCTCCTACGGCGTGGTGCCGGCCGTCGAGGCCGAGGCGCTCGTTCCGGCCGGGGCGCCGGCCGGCTACCTGGTGCCCAACAGCGCGGGCGACGCGCCGCCGGAGGGGTGGACGTCGGTCGGCTTCGACGACGCGGGCTGGCAGGGCGGCGCGACGGGGCTGGGGCTCGACCTGCCGGGCTTGGCCGTGTGGACCTACGCCGCGTTCGAGGGCCTCGGCGACTTCAGCGAAGCGGAGCACGTGCTGGCGAACCCGGCGAGCGACGCCCTCGTCGTCGCCGCGGGGAACAGCGAGGTGCTCAACTTCCGGAACGTCCGCGGCGGGGGGCACTACGCCCTCGACGTGCCCTTCCCGGGGCTGTCCTTCGGGCCGGACATCGACGACTTCGTCGTCCGCGCCGTCGGGACCGTCACGATCCCCGCCCCGGGTCAGTGGACGTTCGGCATCAACGCCGACGGCGAGTTCAAGCTCAGGATCGGCGAGGTCCAGGCGTTCCCCCACGGCGCCGAGGACGAGGCGCTGAAGCTCTTCACCTTCCCGGAAGCCGGCGAGCACGAGCTGGAGCTGGTCTACTGGGAGAACCAGAACACCGCGGACCTGGAGCTCTTCGCGGCGCAGGGCAGCCAAACTGCCTTCGACGAGACGGCGTTCCGGCTGGTCGGCGACGAGGCCCGCGGCGGGCTGGCCGTCCGCGCCCCGCTGGTGGACCCCGCGCCGCCGCTGGCCGTGCCGTCGGCGGACGTGATCCAGACGGACCTCCGCGGCGAGATGGTCGGCGCGGACGGCTCGGTGTACCTGCGCGTGCCGTTCCTCGTGGACGACCCGGGCGACGTGGCGTCGCTGGCGCTGAAGATGACGTACTCCGACGGCTACGTGGCGTACCTCAACGGCGCGGAGATCGCGCGCCGCAACGCGCCCGCCTCGCCGCAGTGGGACTCCCTCGCCACGGCCACCCGATCGCGCGCCGAGGCCGTCTTCGCCGAGACGGTGGACGTCTCGGAGCACGTCGGCCTGCTCCAGGCCGGGGCGAACGTCCTGGCCGTCCACGCCCTCAACGACGCGCCGGACGACGAGGTCTTCTTCGTCGTCCCGGAGCTCGTCGAGCCCCTGGCGACGGTCCGGCAGGAACGCTTCTTCCCCATCCCCACGCCGGGGCAGCCCAACAGGACGCAGTTCGCCACCGAGCGCGTCGCCCTGGGCAGCGGCCGGGCAGGATCGGTGAGCTTCACCGACGTCGACGGCGACCGGGTCACGGTGACGCTCTCCGGGCCGGGACAGGGCGAGATGGCGCTGCTCCGCGGCGAGCGGACGGGCATCGCCTCGATCCACCTGGAGGACACGACGAACCGCTCGTCGCTGGCCATCGCGGTCAAGAAGGCCCTCGGCGGCGACGGGCGGACGGAGCTCGGCGACGTCGTGGTCACCGGCCCGCTGAAGAAGTTCGCGGCCGAAGCGGCGAACCTGCTGGGCGACGTGACGGTCGACGGCCCGCTGCGCACGCTGACTCTCGGCGACCTGCTCGGCTTCGCCAGGAACCGGCTGAACGTCAATGCCGGCGCCGAGCCGGTCGGCCCGCGCGAGAAGCTCGACCTGACCTTCGACTGCGTGGCGGATGCAGACCTGGACACGCACGGGCTGGCGATCAACACGCTGGTCGCAACCGAATGGCTCGACCAGCGAAGCGACCTCCGGGCGCCGTCCATCAAGCGGCTGGTCATCCTGGGCCGGGGGACGAAGGGCCGTCCTGGCCGGGTCCGCGGCGACTTCGAGACGTCGCTGCACCTCAGCGGAGAGAACGTCTTGCCGGGCAAGTTTGTGCTTGGCACGGCCGTCATCGGGCAGGTCGCCCGCGTGAGCGAATGGTACGTTGGCGGGGCCATCGGCCTGATCGACTGTGACGGCACCCGCGGGAGCTGGGCGCTCCAGGCGGACGGCCCGGTCGTCCGCCTCGAAGCAAGGGACTACCTCCATGGGGACCTGACCGCGGAGTGGTTCGGCACCATCGTCACCCGGTCCACGCGGGAGGCAGCCCACGGCACGATCACCGCGACGGGCGCGGACTCGCGGGGCTTGTCGATCGGCGCGCTGGTGGCCGGCGAGGTCGCCGACCTCGTGATCGACGTGCCCGCGGGCATCGGCACGATCTTCGTTACCGAGTGGCGCGAGCGGTTCGACGAGCTCGGCGGGGCCCACGTCGGCTCGATCACGGCCGACTCCCTCGGCAAGCTCATCACCACGGGCGGCCTGGCCGCCGACCCCGAGCCCCTGGACGATACGGGCCCGGAGAAGCTTGCCGGTGACTTCCTGGCGGACCTGACCCTCGCGGGCCTGCTCCTTCCGCCGCGGAAGCCCGTCCTGGGCAGTGCGGCCGTTGCCGGCACGATCCGGAATCGCCCGTGGGACATCGACGGCGAGGGCGGCGCGGGGGCCATCCGGGCGGGCTCGGCGGCCGACGAGTGGTCGCTCGACGTGGAAGGACACGTCAAGCTCGTCGAGGCCCGGACCGACCTGGAGGGCGACCTACGGGCCCAGTGGTTCGGGAAGATCTCCGCCAAGGGAGCGCTGCCGGCGACCGTCACCGCGACGGGCACGGACGAAACCGGCCGCACGTCGATCCGCACGCTGGCGGGCGGGTCGGTGCAGGATACGTCCGTGGACGCTCCCGGCGGCATCCAGGCCGTCTCGGTCGTCGAGTGGCTCGACGGCGGCGGCGCGGGCGACACGATCCGGGCGGACTGGATCGGGAAGATCACCGCGAAGGGCCGGAAGGCCAATCTCAAGAAGAACATCGCCGCCTTGGCGGGGGACTTCCAGGCGAGCCTGGAGCTGGCCGGCACGAAGGTGGCGCCCGGCAAGTCCGCGCTGGGCAGCGCCCGCATCGCGGGGGGCGTGGCGCAGACGACGTGGCAGATCGGCGGCGTCGCGGGCGCGATCCGCATCGCCGGCGACGTGGACGGCTGGACGGCCAGCGCGGGGCTGCTGAAGTCCCTGACGGCCGGCGAGGTCCACTCGGCCGACGTCACCGTCGGCGACGCGCTCGGCTCGGTCAAGGCCCTTTGCTGGCAGGAGGGCACGCTGACGGCGGACTCGCTGAAGTCGCTGAAGCTCACCGGGCGCGGGGCGAAGCCGCGGTGGGGGCTCGACGCCGTGGACGGCGACTTCGGCGCCGACGTGACGCTCCGCGGCGGGGACGACCCGCCCGCGCGGGTGCTCGGCTCGGCCAGGATCGCCGGGGACCTGGACGGGGGCACGTGGCGCGTCCGCGGCGACGTCGGCAGCCTCACCGTCGGCACCTGGGCGACGGACTGCACCGTCCTCGCCGGCGGGGACCTGCTGGGCCTGACGTTGGGCGGCACGCGGGGCAGCACGTTCGCGGCCGGCGTCGACCTCGACACGCTGACCTACGACCCGGAAGGGAGCATCGGATCCGTCGCCGTCCGCGGCTGGAAGGGCGCCGAGGACGAGGCCCTCGGGCAGGGCTCCCGCTTCTACGCCGGCCGCATGGGGCGCGTGAGCCTGATGAACCGCCAGGACGACGACGGCTACCAGTTGTACCTGCTCGGCGACGCGGACCACTGGCAGGTCCGCTCGGTGAGCTACCGCGACACGCGAGCGCCCGAGCGCTGGACCTGGCGGCCGGGACACGATTGGCCCGGGCCGGCTGGGACGGAGCCACGGGCCCTGCCTTGATGCACGTTCACACAGCGCGGCGGCCCCGAAGAAACCCGCGGCCTCGGACCTTGCCCGACCCCCACCCCGCGTGTCTACCCAAGCGGCCTCGCCGAGGTGGTGCCGGCGGGCCGAGCGAAGCGGTTGGCGCTTCAGATTTCCGGCGCCATCGCCCGATACGTGCGCAGGGGCACCGACGCGAGCGCGCGAAGGACCTGGAGAAGTAGCATGACGACCCGCGACGTGCGGCAAGGCAGCCGGCACGACCCATCGGGCGGCCCCGCGACGATGGAATCGCTCGAGCCGCGGTGGCTGCTGTCGACCACCGGCCTGTACGCGAACTTCGACCTCGAGTACGTCTACGCCGCCCCGGAGGGCGCGGCGGCGTTCGCGGCCTCCACGCAGACGGTCCAGCCCGGCTGGTGGGTCGCGCTGGAGAACACGCAGCCCGTCGGCTTCGACTGGCAGGTCGACCGGCTGACGGTCCACGCGCCGTACGCGCTGTCGGACTTCACCCCGCCGCCGGACGCGGCCGCGGGATTCAGCTACTCGTGGGATGACCTCACCGTCGGGCCGAACGAGGTGCTCGAGCTCCGCGGCTTCGAGCACGGGCAGGTCGCCGACGCGTACATCCCCCTCTCCGTGACGCGCTCCTTCCGCGGCAATGAGATCACCGGCTCGGGCGAGCTGACCACGACGGTGACGGTGATCGCGCAGGCGGGCCTGGCGGGCGGTTTCCAGGCGCAGGTGGGTCTGTACACGGCCGAGGGGGAGTCGGCGTGGCTCGCGGGGGAGGGCTTCGGGACGGTCGCCCACGTGGCCGCGGCGCCGAGCGAAGGCACGGTCGAGCGGGCCGGCGCGGCGTTCTTCCAGGAGTACACCTGGCACGTGCCGGACGCCGTGCCGGGGCAGAGGTACATCTTCAGTTGCACGACGCACGTGGAGCTGGACGCGGACGTCGAGTGGGCGCGGGTCGAGCCCCGGGTGGACGTGGGGGCCTATCTCGCCGCCGACGCCGGCACGGAGAGCTGGTCCGCCGACACGCTGCTGCTCGACAACGGGGGCCGCGTCGTGATCGACGGCCTCAACGGCGTCTGCGACGCCAATCCCTACACGCACGCCGCCTGGTACGGCGTGGAGCTCCCGCAGGCCGTCGAGTTGGGCGCGCCGCCCGTCACGCAGCAGTTCGACGCCGCCAGCGACGTGATCACGAACCAATGGCTCGGCCTGACGCTGGTCGGCGACGGCTACACGCTCGTCGGCTCCGACGACTTCGCGGGCGCCTCCCGGACCTACGCCCTCACCGGGCGCGAGACGGTCTACGGCGTGGACTGCCTGGTCCTCAGCATCGACGGCTTCGGCGCCGAGCCGGTGCAGGAGTACTACGACGCGCGGATCGCGGAGGACACGGCCGGGAACATCCGCCTGCTGCGGCTGACGGGCATGGACGGCGACGGGCAGGTCGTCAGTTGGCTGGTGGACGCGCCGGACGATGCGCCGGTCTTCCTGCCGGGCGAGCCGGCGGCGGGCCAGCCGCTTCCCTGGCTGGCGGGCGAGGCGGCGTGGATCGACGGCGTCGGCGAGGCCACGCCGGAGCTGTCGACGGGCCTGGGGCCCTACGAGGACTGCATCGTCCGCGGCTGGAGCGACGGCGCGGGCGAGCAGTACACCTGGTTCGCGCCGGGCGCCGGCGTCGTGCTCGAGGAGTGGTCCGACTACGGCGGCGCCTCCGGGCAGTGGCAGCGCGCCGCGCCCGTCGAGCCCGAGATCGACTGGAGCGGCCAGTGGGCCGTCGGCGGCTACACGATGCAGGCCGGCACGAGCTACGCCGGCGGATACTCCACCCAGTTCCAGGACCACGTGGTGGTGACGATCACGCGCCAGCAGGGCGGGCTGTGGCTGGCCGACCCGGGCGACCCGGACTACGCCGTGATCGCCCAGGCCACCGGGCAGGAGCTCCACGGGCACCGGACCGGCGTGGACGCCAACGGCGACTACTACGAGTCCTACCTCATCATGCGGTGGGTCGACGACGGCGTGGCCGTCCTGCTCTACGGCGAGGGCGGCTACAGCGACGAGGGCAACTGGTGGGGCAGCTCGTTCGCCGGCCTGGGCGCCGTCAACGCCTTCCAGACCTCCACCCGCCCGTTCATCGGCGAGTACGACGTGCGCGAGTTCCAGGTCCTCGTCGACGCCCGCGGCGACTGGGACGTCTCCGCCGCCGAGGCCGACCGCGCCCTGCGGATCAGCTACCTCGAAGGCGGCCCGTACGCCGTCTACGACCTCGACGACCTCAACGCCCCCGCGCCCCTCTACGTGCCCTGGAGCAACCGCCTGCTGCGAAACACCGCCGAGGAGGCCGACGACGGGACGTACCTCCACTGGTTCGAAACCTTCCTCCGCGGGCCGGGAGACTCCCTCGTCTACCTCGGACACGCCTCCGACTTCGACACGCCCATGCAGCGCGACCTGTGGTGGGCCTCCTTCTGGGTGGGATTCGCCACGCCGCGCCCGGGCTTCGAGTGGCAGCCGGACCTCGCCGGCGACATCGACATGTCCAAGGTGCCGAACCCGGTCCTGCCGGACCAGACGTTCCAGGTGCCGGTGCACGTGCTGAACCTCGGCGCCGGCCCGGCCGAGGGAAAGGTCCGCATCCAGGTCTACGCCTCCGTGGACGATCAGCTCGGGCCCGGCGACGTCCTGCTCGGCGAGCTGGACAATCGGCCGCTGAAGGTCTCCGGCGGGCGGTTCGTGACGTACAAGGTCGGCGCGGAGATCCCGGCCGGGATGGCGTACGGCGAGTACCACCTGCTGGCCGCCATCGACGTGGACGACGCGATCGCCGAGCTGGACGAGACGAACAACGTCGCCCTGGCCGACGGGACGCTCGCGCTGGTCGAGCCGCGGCGCGACCTGGCCGGCGAGCTGGGGAAGATCACGCTCGCGGACGTGCTGGTTCCGGGCGACCGGGGCACGGTTGCGGTTTCGGTGGTCAACACGGGCAACATTCCGGTCGCCGGGCGGATCGCGGTGGGCGTGTACCTGTCGGCCGACGCGGAGCTCGATCGCGACACGGACCTGCGGATCGCGGCGGTGGGCAACCAGTCGATCAAGCTCAACCCGGGCGCGAGCAAGACGTACAGCCTCCGCGCGAGCATCCCGGCGGACGCGCCGGCGGGGACGTACTACATCCTGGCCGACGTCGACGCCGCGGACGCCATCGAGGAGGTTGACGAGGCGAACAACGTCGTCGCGACGGCGGAGCCCGTCTCGGTGTCCTGGCGGTTCGGCTCCTTCGACGGGCGCAAGAACGTCAAGCTTTCCGTGGTCGATCTCGCCGGCACGCCGGTGACGTTTTCCATGCCCGGCGCGGGTTGGGGCGAGGTGATCGGCGGCACGGCCTTCGAGCGCGTCGAGCTGCACGAGACCACCGCCAAGTCCGCCTTCCGCATCGGGACGAGGAAGTCCGTCCGGACGAACATGGGCGACATCCTGGGCGACGGCCCGCTCCGCGAGGTCAACGCCCCGACGGCGAACCTGCACGGCAGCGTGGGGATCCAGGGGCCCGTGACGCGCCTCGTCCTCGGCGACGTGCCCGCGGCGGCGGAGGGGCACGTCATCGCCGTCAACGCCTCCATGGGGACCGTCGGCAAGAGCACGCTGACGGTCACGCTCGGCGCGGTCGGCGACCTCGACCTGGCCGCGCACGGGCTGCCGATCCGGTCGCTGACCGCGCTGGACTGGGGCGCGGGCGGCCCGGCGCCCGACCGGATCGCCGCGACGCGGATCGACAAGCTCGTCACGAAGGGACGGCGGGGCCGGGCCGGCACGGCGCCCCTGGCGGGCGACCTCCGGGCCGACCTGGTCCTCGGCGGCGGCGCGGGCAGCAAGCCGGTCCTCGGCAGGGCGGTCCTCGCCGGCGAGGCGAGCGGCTCGTGGCAGATCCTCGGGGCGGCCGGCACGATCAAGGCGGCGTCGGCGGCCCCCGCCTGGGAGCTGGACGTCGCCGGCGGCGTCAAGGCCGTCGACGTCAAGGACGCCCTCCGCGGCGAGCTGGCGGCCGACTACTTCACCAAGATCTCGACGAAGGGCGAGCTGGCCGCCGATATCATCGCCCGCGCCGCCGAGCCCCCGCGCGGCATGTCCATCGGCACGCTGTCCGCCGGGACCGTCCAGGACGTCTCCCTCCATGTGCCCGCCGGCATTAACGCCGTCACCGTCGTGGACTGGACCGACCCGCTCGGCCCGCGCGACGAGATCCGCGCCCTGTGGATCGGCAAGCTGACGACGAAGGGGCGCGGCGGCAACGCCCGGCTGGGCGTCGAGCCCAGCAACGGGAACTTCCAGGCCGACCTGATCCTCGGCTCGCCCGAGCTGCCCGCCCGCAAGGCCGCCCTCGGCACGGTCAAGATCGCCGGCGGCCTCAGCGGGTCGCTGTGGGACCTCACCGGCGACGCGAAGGCCGTCACGGTCCGCGGCACCGTGGACGACTGGACGGCCACCGCCGACAGCCTGCGCAGCCTCACGGCCGGGGACGTCCAGAAGGCGGACCTCGTCGTCCTGGACGCGCTCGGCACGGTGAAGGTCGTCCGCTGGGGCGAGGGGGGACTCCAGGCGGACTCGATCAAGTCGCTCAAGATCACGGGTCGCGGGGGGGCGGCGAGTGTCCCGGGCGACTTCGCCGCGGCGCTGACCGTCCTGGGCCAGAACGTCTCGCCCAAGAAAACGTCCCTCGGCTCGGCGAAGGTCGCCGGGGACCTGACCACGGGCCTGTGGGACGTCGCCGGGCACATGGGGCCGCTGACCGTCCAGGGCACGGCGCGCGGGGCGACCGTCCGGACCACCGGCGACATGGCCAGGCTCACCCTCGGCGCGACGGAGGACTGCCGGTTCCTCGCCGGCATCAGCCGGGAGGTGACCGACCACGCCCGGCTCGCCGCCGACTTCACCAATCCCGAGGCCGTCATCAAGTCCATCCAGGTGCGAGGGCGGCGCCTGCCGAAGGGCGACCCGACGCGCTTCGTCATCGACACGACCTTCTCCGCCGCGACGATCGTGTCGGCCAGCCTGATCAACACCAACGGGGGCGAGGCGTGCGGGCTGTACGCCCTGGCCGCCGACGGCAGGGAAATCCGCTCCGTCAGCTACAGGGACACGCTGAACTCAGAGAAGTGGACCTGGAGCAGCGGCACCGGCGAGCCCCCCGTCTTCGGCAGCCTGGCCCTGGAGGCGATCGGCGCCTGATTCCCTCTCCGCGCCACCCCCTGCCCGCCGCACGTCCGCCCAAAGGCGGACCTTGGCGCGCTGTGCCTGACGTCCTCGTGCCCGGCGGGGCGTTTGCGGCGGGGGGGGCAGGCGGGTAGGATGGACTCCAGGTGAGCGCTTCGCGCAGCCATGCCGGGAGGACCGCACCGATGAAGCGAGACCTGACCCGCCGGGAGTTCCTGGAGAACGTCGGGAAGGGGGCGGTCTGCGGGGCCGTCGGCGCGGGCCTGGCGGCCGGGGCGCACGCCGAAGACGCGCCGGGCAGGAAGCCCAACTTCCTCTTCATCCTCACCGACGACCAGCGCTACGACGCGATGGGCTGCGCGGGCAACCGCCTCATCCACACGCCGGACCTCGACGCCCTCACCGCCCGCGGCGCGCGCTTCGACCGGGCGTTCGTGACCCTCTCCATCTGCAGCCCCAGCCGCGCGACGTGCCTGACCGGGCGCTACGGCAGCCGCAACGGCGTCGACCGCCTCGGCGCTGCCCTGCGCAAGGACGAGACGACCTTCGCCCGGCACCTCAAGGCCGCCGGCTACCGCACGGGCTTCGTGGGCAAGTGGCACCTTCGCGACCGCCCGGGCGACTGCGGGTTCGACTTCGCCACGTACTTCGAGAGCAACGGCCCGCACTACGACCGCCGCGTGACGACCGGCCGGCGAAAGCACGTCGCGAAGGGCTACATCGAGGACTACTCCGCCGCCCGGGCGGCCGAGTTCATGCGGGCGGCCTCCGACGCCGCCGCGCCGTTCGTGCTGTGGCTCTGCACGCAGGTGCCCCACATGACGCCGCAGTTCAACTGGGACGCCCGCGACGAGACGCTCGCCCGCTACGACGCCGGGAAGATGCCCGTCCCGACGACCTGGCGGGACGACCTGTCCGGCAAGCCGCCCTACCTCGCCGAGGCCCGCAGCCGCACCCGCGCCCGGACGTACGGCTACGACAAGGCGGCCGGCATCCGCAACCACACGCGGCGCTACTACGCCGCCATCACCGACATGGACGCCGCGCTCGGCCACGCCCTGCGGGCCCTCGACCGCCTTGGCCTCCGCGACAGCACGTACGTGATTTTCCTCAGCGACAACGGCTGGTTCCTCGGCGACCACGGGCTGACCAGCAAGTTCCTGCCGTACGAGGAGTCGATCCGCGTCCCGATGATCGTCGCCGGGCCGGGCGTCGCGCCGCGCGTGGAGAGCCGCCTCGTCCTCAATGCCGACGTGGCGCCGACGATGCTCGAGTTGGCCGGCCTGGCCGTGCCCGACCGCATGCACGGGCGCAGCCTCGTGCCGCTGCTGCGAGGCCGCCGCGCGGCCTGGCGGAGCAGCATCCTCTACGAGGCGCCCGCTTCCGTCCTCGACTGCCGCCCCCTCCTGGCCGTGCGAACCGAGCGCTGGAAGTACGTCGAGACGTTCGAGGGCCCCCAGCTCCGCCCGGACGCGACGCCCGCCTTCGAGGAGCTCTACGACCTCAAGGCCGACCCGGCCGAGATGGCCAACCTCGCCGCCCGCGCGGAGCACGCCAAGACCCGCCGCCGTCTCGCCGACGAGCTCCGGCGCCTCCGCCGCGACCTGAAGG
>CAZXOC010000095.1:0-23304 GCA_964642165.1 uncultured Planctomycetaceae bacterium
CCACCTGGGCGCGGCCAAGCTCGCGATGGCGGGGCTGTTCGCCTTGCTCGGCGCGTTGGTGATGGCCACTGAGGTGCTCGACGAGTGACGGACACTCCGAGCGGGGGCGCTGCGGCCCTGTGTGGAGGGAGTGTTCGCTATGGGTAGGCCAAGGCAGGACAGGAAGGAGTCTCGTTCGGAGGCCAACCCGCCTGGCCGTTCAGGAGGGCTACAAGATCAAGGAGGAGGCCCGCACGACGTGGGGGATTCCCACTACTATCACAGGAGGTCCTGTACGCGGCCCCCGATCGCTGCACAAAGTAAATCATTGATATAACGGGGGTTATTCAAAACGGGGCTGTCTTTGTATCGCCGAATGTCGGCGCGGAACGAACACGAGCGGCCGACATGGAATTGGGCGTCTCGGCCCATGCGGCAGACCATCCACGAAGCCCGGCCGTGCGGCGGGGGGGGGGGTCGAGACTTGCCGGGGGCGCAGGGAAAGGCGAAGATGATGTCCGACAGGTGGCGGGGCCTGGGCGCGCCGCGGCACGAACAAGCCAGCCCGGAGGCCCGTGTTCGACTACGCCGCCATCGGCGCGGAACTGGCGCTGTCCAGATAGCAGACAGAGAAGCTCACCCGGCAGGTCTTCTACTGCCAGCTCATGCTCCAGCTCCAGCTCCAGCTCCAGCGGGGCAGTTCGACGACAAGCAGAAGGGAAGGATGGACATGAGACCACGCGTGCGATTCCTGAGCGACGAGCTGATCGAGCAGGTGCTCGACGAGGCGTACAAGCTGCTCGAAACGAAGGGGATTCACCTTGTGCACGACGGCCTGCTGGAGCGGCTGGGCGACGCCGGGTGTCGTGTGGACGCCCGGGGGAAGCACGTCTGGCTGACGCGAGACGTGGTGGAGGCGAGCCTTCGCACGGTCCCGCGGCGGATCGAGCTGTGGGACATCGCCGGGGCGGCGTCGTGCGAGCTGTCCGGGGATCGCGTGCACTTCACGCCGGGCTCGACGGCCATCAAGGTGCTGGACTACCGGGCGAACCGCATGCGCCCGGCGCGCACGGACGACATGCTGCGGTTCTGCCGGCTGGTGGAGCAGCTCGACGCGATCGACTACTCCTCGACGGCCATCGTGCCCGCCGACGTGCCCAAGGCCGTCTCCGACAGCGTTCGCCTGTACGCGCTGCTGAAGACGACGAGCAAGGCGATCGTGACGGGGGCGTTCACGATCGAGGGCTTCGACGTGATGACGGAGCTGCAACTGGCGGTTCGGGGCACGCGCCAGGCCCTGCGCGACAAGCCGTTCGCGATCTTTTCGTGCTGTCCCACCTCGCCGCTGAAGTGGAGCACGACGACGGCGGACAACGCGATGAAGTGCGCCGAGCTGGGCATCCCGGTGGAGCTGATCGCCATGCCGCTGGCGGGCCTGGTCGCCCCCATCACGCTGGTCGGCTGTGTCCTTCAGCACACGGTCGAGACGCTCAGCGGGGTGGCGCTCTCGCAGGTGACGCGTCCGGGCGCCCCGGTCCTGTACGGCGGCTCGCCGGGCACGTTCGACATGCGCTCGATGGCGGCGACCATCTCGTCGCTGGAGGCGCAGATGATCAACTGCGCCTGCGCGGAGGTGGGCAAGCACCTCGGCCTGCCGACCCAGGCGTACATCGGCATGAGCGACGGCAAGTTCGTGGACGCCCAGGCGGGCTTCGAGTCGGGCACGGGGATCTACCTGGCGGGCCTGGCGGGCATCAACAGCATCTCCGGGCCCGGCATGCTCTACTTCGAGAGCGGCCAGTCGCTGGAGAAGCTCGTCTTCGACGCCGAGGGCTGCGCGATGGCCCGCCGGCTCATCGCCGGCATGGAGCCGCGGGAGGACTTCCCCGCCGATCGCCTCTTCGAGGAGCTGCTGGCGGAGCAGTCGCTCCTGACGGCCGACCACACGCTCAAGTACTTCCGGCAGGAGCACTACATCCCCGGGCCCGTCATCGACCGGTCCCAGTTGCGGGACGGCGCTCCCAGGGGGCCCGATCTCCGCCGACGAGCCCACGCGGAGGTGACGCGCCATCTGAAGCGCTACGAGCCCCCGGAGGTCCTCTCCGCGGAGCAGCGCCGGGCGCTGGACGGCGTCATGTCGGCGGCCGCGCCCGGGGTGGAGATTCCGTTCTGAAAAGGCTTGTGGGCCATCCCTTTGCGTCCGGCCGGAGCGTAGAATGCCCGCGACCCGCCCGGCAGGCGGCGCGCGGAGCCCGCCGGCAAGCGCGGGTCTACAGGAGAGCCGTCATGAGTTGGGCAGTCATTCGCACGCGACGTGGAGTACGGATCGCCGTCGGTCTCTGGGCCGTCTTCGCCATGCCGCTCCTGGCCGGCCGGCGCAAGAGACCCGAGCTGGACGTGCCCTACGTGCCGACGCATCGCCAGGCCGTGGAGGCGATGCTGGAGCTGGCGAAGGTGACGGAGAAGGACTACGTCATCGATCTCGGCTGCGGCGACGGGCGGATCGTGGTCATCGCCGCGAAGAAGTACAAGGCGCGGGGCCTGGGCGTGGACCTGGACCCGAGGCGCGTGCGGGAGTCGAAGCGCAACGCCACGAAGGCCGGCGTCACCGACCTGGTGGAGTTTCGGAAGGCCGACGTCATGGATACGGACGTGCGCCAGGCCAGCGTGGTCACGCTGTTCCTGCTGGAAAGCGTGAACGTGCGGCTGCGCCCGAGGCTGTTCGCCCAGTTGAAGCCCGGCACGCGCGTGGTGTCCAACAGCTTCCACATGCGCGACTGGAAGCCGGACCAGAAGAACCGCAGCCCGAAGGCCTACAGCAAGGTGATCTACTTCTGGACCATCCCCGCGCCGGTCGGGGGCACGTGGACCTGGCGGACCCAGCTTGGCGAGAAGGAGGTGGCCGCCCGCCTGAAGCTCGAGCAGGAGTTCCAGGTTGTGCGCGGCGCGGTGAGCTTCGCCGGCGGCGCCGAGGCGCCCATCGCCGAGGCCTCGCTGGTCGGCAAGGAGCTGGGCTTCACGGCGAAGATCGGCACGGGGAAGGAGGCGGTGGTGGTTGCCTACCGCGGGACGGCCGACGGCGACGCGCTGCGAGGCACGCAGGAGTGGCGCGGCGGGCCGCACGCCGGCACACACCCGTGGGCTGCGGCGCGCCGGGCCGTCGAGCTGACCGGCCGGTGGCAAGTCCGCGCGGCGTCGCACGCCAACCAGAACGGGACGCTGCGCATCCGGCGCGAAGCTGCCGGGTTGAGGGCCAGCTACGTTCGCGACGGCGACGCCGAGAAGGAGCTGCCCGTGCCCGGCTTCTACGTGTGGGGCTCGAGCATCCGCTTCGACGTGCCCTCGGGCGGGTACCCGCTGGCGTTCCGGGGCTCCCTGGGCCCCGAGGCGGGCGGCGGGAGCGTCGGCCGCGAGCAGTCGCCGGAGCGGACCGCGTGGTCGGCCAAGCGCCTGGCGGCAGGCGGATAGCGCCGCCGACGGCGAGACTTCGCGCCGCGCGGGGCGGTTTCAGGGGCGGAAGGAGACGGTGCGATGGGCGGCGCGCGGCGAGATCGGTTGCGAGGGTGGGCCCGATCCCGGCGGGCGGCTTCGTGGGGGGCGGTTGTCTGGTGGTCCGGCGTCGCGATGCCGTGCGCCGCGGCGGGGGAGGTGGCGTACCCGCCGAAGCTGCCGGGCGGCAAGAGCGTCGCGACGGTCCGCACGGACGCGTTCCTGCGCCCGCCGGAGGGGATGAAGGGCGTCGCCGTCGCAGCCGAGGCCCCGACGGTGGACCTGCTGTACTATCCCTGCCAGACGTATGCGGGCAAGCCGTGGTCGAATTGGGGCGACGGCTGCGCCGCGGGGGAGAAGTACTACTCGGCCATCGGCGATCACCTGGCCCCGGGCGGCAACGCGTACGTGTACGAGTACGACGCGGCCGCGCGGAAGCTGCGGTTGCTGGTGGACGTGCGGGCCGTGCTGAAGCTGCCGGGCGGGCACTACACGCCGGGCAAGATCCACAGCCGGCTCGACCTGGGCGACGACGGCTGGCTGTACTTCGCGACGCACCGCGGCTCGACGCGCGTCACGACGGACGAATACCACTACCGGGGCGACTGGCTCCTGCGGGCGCACCCGCCGACGGGGCGGACGGAGGTTGTCGCGCACGGCCCGGTCGGCAAGCACTGCATCCCGTGCAGCGTGCTGGACCCGAAGCGCGGGATCTTCTACGGCGGCACGCAGCCGGGCGACCGCCAGGACAAACGACACGTGTTCTTCGCCTACGACACGAAGGCCCGCAAGCTGCTCTATCGCGGCTACGACGGTCCCGGGCGCTACATGATCTTCGCCCGCTCGACGGGGCGGCTGTACTTCGTGCCGAACTTGGCGGGCAAGCTGCATCGGTACGACCCGGCCGCGGGCGGCAAGCCCGTCGAGCTGGACGTCGAGATGGGCCTTCGCGCCGCGACGAAGGAAACGCCCCAGGGATGCGTCTACGCCGTCTCGGGCAAGGGCGACGCGACGCTGGTCCGCTTCGACGTGCGGACGGAGCGCGTGGAGGAGCTCGGCTCGGCGGCCGTCGGCAGCCAGACGTACGTCACCAGCCTCGACGCCGGCCCGGCGGGGCGGTACCTGTACTACGTGCCGGGCGCCCACGGGGGCAGCTACCGGGACGGAGCAGCCGTCGTGCAGTACGACGTCCGGACGCGGCGGAAGAAGGTGCTCGCCTTCCTGCACCCGGCGTTGAAGGAGCAGTGGGGCTACACGCCGCTGGGGACGTTCAGCACGGCGGTCTCGGGCAAGGGCGACAAGCTGTTCATCACGTGGCACGGCTCGCGGGCGACGTCCTGGCAGCGCCGCCCGTCGTGGGACACCTGCGCCCTGACGGTGGTCCACATCCCCGCCTCGCAGCGCCGGTAGGAGACGCGGCGTGCTGACGCTTTGCTCGATGGTGGCGCTGGCCTCGCTGCTCGGGACGCCCCCGCCGCCGGCGGCACGCGAGGCGAACGCGACGGCCTTCGAGGACGTCGCGGCGGCGTGGGGGATGGTGCAGCCGCTGCGGGGCATCATGGCGCACGCGGCGGCGTGCGGCGATCTCGACGGCGACGGCGACCTGGACCTGTTCGTGGGCACGTTCTGCGACCGCCCGGCCGAGCGGTACCACCCCGCGCCGGGGCCCGTGCCCAACGTCCTGCTGATCCAGGAGGGCGGACGCTTCCGCGACGCGGGCCAGAAGAGCGTCGTCTTTGCCGCACGCACCAGCGGGGCGGTCTTCGCCGACCTGGACAACGACGGCGACCTGGACCTCTACGTGGCCAACAACTCGAAGCGCCGGGGGCTGCGCGTGGCCAACCGCCTGTTCGAGAACGTCGGCGGGGCCTTCCGCGACGCCTCGGCGGGCAACGGCGCGTGTATCGTGATGGGCGGCCGGAGCATCGGCGTGCTGGACTTCGACGGCGACGGGCGGCTGGACCTGTTGGTGGCCGGCGACCGCTGGACGGGCGGGCGGACGCGGCTGTTCCGCAACCGCGGCGCGCTGGCGTTCGAGGACGCCACGGCCGCCGCGCGCCTGCCGGCGGAGTTGCCCGCGTTGGGCGTCGCCACGCCGGACCTGAACGGCGACGGCCGGGGCGACATCCTCATCGCCCAGGCCAACCGCCTGTTCCTCTCGAAGGGCGACGGCACGTATCGCGAGGACGTGGCGGCGTCGAAGGCGCTGCGGTACGCCCCGGTCAACCGGGAGGACTCGCCGTGCGGCGTGGCGTTCGGCGACGTGAACCGCGACGGACGGCTGGACCTGGTGATCGTGGACCACGGCCAGCCGGCGCGACAGCACCTGTTCCTCAACGCGGGGGTTCGCGGCGGGTCCGTGGCGCTGCGCGACGCGACGAAGTCGGCCGGGCTGGACTACCGCTTCCCGTCGTGGACGTCGGACCGGCGGCACCTCAAGCACGCCCACGTCGAGCTGGCCGACGTCGACAACGACGGCTGGGTGGACATCCTCATCGCGGCCACGTACGACGCGGGGGACGGCGATCAGCCGTTCGTCTGCCGGAACCTCGGCCGGCAGGCCGGCGGGGCGGTGCGCTTCCACGTGCCGCCTATCTCCAAGGCGACGGGCTACTTCGCGGCCGGCCCGGCGGCCGACTTCGACCGCGACGGGCGCGTGGACGTGATGTTCGCCAGTTGGTGGCCCGGCGTTGCGTCCAAGCTGTTCCTGAACCGCGGGCCGACGCGGCATTGGCTTGACGTTCGCGTGGTCGGCCGGAGCGTCAACCGCATGGGCATCGGGGCCAAGGTGAGGCTCTACGAGCCCGGGCGGCTGGGGCGCCCGGCCGCCCTGCTGGGCTGCCAGGAAATCCACGTCAGCCATGGCTTTTGCACGGGGCAGGACGCGGTCGTACACTTCGGGTTGGGCGCGGCGCGGCGGTGCGACGTGGAGGTGGTCCTGCCGAACGGGCGGGGCGTCGTGCGCACGGAGGGCGTCGCGGCGGACCGGGTACTGGTCGTTCGAGAGCCCCAGCGGCAGTGAGGTGAGCCATGGCGTGGCCGAAGGGAAGCTGGCACGCGCGGAACGCGCGATCGCTGCGGGTCATCCGGTGGGTGGAGCCGGTGATCCTGGTGGCGGGCATGGTGTTCGGCCTGCTGCGGCAGGCCTGGTGGGCGGTGCCCATGGCGTTCGCGGTGTGGGGGGTGTTCCGCTTCTTCCTCTGGGCGACCACGATCATGAGCTGCCCGCACTGCGACGAGATGCTCTGGAACCTCGCCCGCCGCCTGGAGGACATCAAGTACTGCCCGTATTGCGGGCGCCGGCTCGACCCGGATACCAACCCGCGGAGGCGGTAGGCCCGGGCCCTGCTGGCCTACACCGGCTCGCACAGGGCGAGCAGGTCGTCGACCTTCGCCGTGGCCAGGGCCATCACCGTGTCGGACGCGCCGTAGTAGACCTTCACCGTGCCGTCGTCCTCGGCGATCATGCCCGTCGGGAACAGCACGCTGCCGCGGAAGCCGTCGATCTCGTACGGGTACCGCGCGTCGGGCACCATGACCGGGCGCGGGCACATGCCGACGACCTTCCACGGCTCGTCGAGGTCCAGCAGGACCAGGCCGACGGTGTATCGCTTGGTCCAGCGCTTCTCCCACGTCTTCAGGGGCCGGGCGTCGTCGCGGTCGACGACGTGGATGAGCGTCAGCCAGCCTGCCGGCGTCTCGATCGGCGGGGCGGTCGGGCCGATCTTGTCGTTGCACCAGGGCACGCGTTCGCAGCCGAGGACGAGGCGCGTGTTGCCCCAGTACTTCAGGTCAGGCGATTCGCTGCACCAGACGTCGAAGCGGTCGCCCGGCCCCTTGCCGTAGATGGGGAAGGGCCGTTCCAGGCGGACGTACCTGCCGCCGACCTTCCGCGGGAAGAGCACCATGTTGCGGTTGTCGGGGGCGGACAGGCTGAGCACCTCGATGTCGGCGAAGTCGTCGGTGACGGCGATGCCGCCGCGGATGCCGTGGTTCGTGTCCACGGCCAGGCACAGGTAGAAACGCCCGTCGATGACCGTCAGGCGAGGGTCGTAGGCGCGGCGGACCTCGTCGGTCCGGAGGCGGTACCGCAGCTCGGGCTGGACGTCCCAGTGGACGCCGTCGTCGCTCAGGGCCAGCCCGAGGTTGGTCTCGACGTACTGGAGCCGCGGCCGGCGCTCGAAGACGTCGTTGCGGAAGACCATGATGTACTGGTCGTCGGCCTTGGCCACGCCGGCGTTGAAGGCCAGCGTGCAGGCGTACGGTGCCTGCTCGGGGCGGAGCACGGGGTTCTCGCCGTGCCGCGCGAAGATGCCGAGGTCGTTCGCCAGGTCGATGGCCATGGGGCGGTTCTCCCTGTGGGCCGACGTGTGTCCGTGCCGGGGCCGCCGCGCTCGGCGCGGGCGCGCCCGGCACGCGCTGCGGAGGAAGTGTACAGCGGCGCGTTCCGCGTCGCCATGGGTCGGGCAGTCCCGCAACGCCGGCGCGGGCCCGAAGGCGGCCTCGCGCGGCCGGGGGCGCATCGCATCACGTCACGGCGTCAGCCCCCGGGTGCCCTTCAGCGGGCGGCGGATCACCTGCCAGCCGAGGCGGCGCGGGATGCGGAAGACGCTCGGCGAGACATCCTCGTTCGTTCGGATGTTCTTGAACGTCACGGTGGTGACGTCCTTGTTCTTGGCGCGGCTGCGGATCTTCACGGGCAGGTGCGTCTTGGCGTCGATCCACAGCTCCAGCCGGGCGGCGGGCGCATCCTTGGCGCGCTGCGGGCGTGCGTCCAGGCGGAGATACGTCGTGTTCTTCGGGTCGCTGCTTCGCGGCGGGCGCGTCGAGGGGATGAAGTGTTCCAGCACGTCCCGGGCTTGCTGGCCGAACGGCAGGGGGAAGGGGCCCTTGCCGATCCGCAGCGGCTCGATGCGCTGCCCCTTGGCGGCGAGCTGGTAGAGCGTCATGTTCCGGATCTTGTGCTTGGCGACGGTGAGCCACTGGCCGTCGAAGGCGTAGTCGACCTGGGACTTGATCCGCCGCCCGGCGCCCTGCTTGAGCGTCTCGAACGTCACGCGGAACGTGGTGGGCTGCTTGGCGTCGCCCTTGCGGTAGGCGACCCAGCCGGTGCGCTCCTCGCTGTCGCCCAGCGCGCGGAGGTCCACGCGATAGTCGATCTCGGCGCGGATCGTCCGGTGCTTCTCTCCGGCGGCCTCCAGGTCCCTGAGGATCTTCATTTCGGCCGGACCGGCCGCCGGCTGCGAGGCGGGCGCAGTCGCCCCCGAGCCGCGGGCCGGGGCGGCGGCCAGGGCCAACGCCACCAGCCCCGCCGCCATCTCTCGCGCGATGGTCGCTGTCACGATCATTACTCCTGAAACTCCTGTCGTATGGTGGACACGTTGGGGGCGGCTTCGTTGGCGGCGCGGCGGCGGATTCTGCGGACGGCCGCCGGCACGACCTTGACCAGGCCCAGCGCGACCGCCAGGGCCAGCAGGACCAGCACGGCCCACTGCCCCAGGTTCAGCCAGTACGTCACGTAGGCGATGACGCCGTAGCGGACGAATCGCCCGGTGAAGTTGGCCGCCGCGAACGGCCCGCGCGGGTAGCGGTACGTCGTGGCGAGCATGCGGATCACGTCCACGGGGATCGGGACGATGTTGAAGATGACCAGGATGAGGAACGGCGCGGAGGCGAACCACCTGGCCGAGAGGCCGTAGAGCCTCGTCCGGCGCACCTGCCCGATGCGGCGCCACCGCAGCAGCCAGGTGAAGGCGTGGTAGTCGGTGAGGTTGGCGATGGTGGAGCCCGCGGCCCCGACGGCGGCGACGAGCAGCGCCGTGGCGGCGGCGTTGGGGCCGACGGCGGCCTCGCGCGTCGCGACGGCGGCGACGATCCAGCCCGTCGGCAGCGGCAGGAACGTGCAGCACAGGGACATGTAAACGGCGTACAGAAGCAGCTTGGCGCCGTCGGAGGTCGTCGCGAGCAGCTCCTCGGCGGGGCGGCTGCGCCACTCGGACCACGCCCACGGCTCGCGGGCCAGCAGCAGCGCCGCGGCCCCGCCGGCCAGCAGCAGGAACAGCCCGTAGGCGGCGAACCATCGCCGCACGGAGACCTCGTCCGGCCCGGCGCACAGCGCGGCGGCGCCGGGATCGGTCGCGATGTCTTCAGCCCGATCCGTCAACGATCTTGCCGTCCTTCATGTGCACCACGCGGTCGGCGCAGGCGGCGGCGTCCGACGCGTGGGTGATCATCACGATCGTCTGTCCGTCCTGTCGGTTGACCCGGCGGAAGTGCTCCAGCAGGGCGGTGCTGTTGGCCGAGTCGAGGTTGCCCGTGGGCTCGTCGGCCAGCAGCAGCATGGGGCGGTGCGCCAGGGCCCGTACGACGGCCACCCGCTGCTGCTCGCCGATCGACATCTCGCCGGGCTTGCGCTTCCGGACGTGGGCGATGCCGAGGGTCTCGAACAGCTCGGCCGCGTGCTTGTCCCCCCGCAGGTGGCGAACGCGAAGAGAGATGGCCACGTTGTCCGCCGCGCTCAACTGGCCCAGCAGGTTGAAGCGCTGGAAGACGAAGCCGATGTGCCGGCGCCGCAGGGCGTTCCGCAGCGCGGCGGACGCATCGACCGCTCGTCCGGCCAGTGCGATGCTGCCGTCGTCCGGCGAGTCCATCAGCCCCAGCAAGTGCAGCAGCGTGCTCTTGCCGCAGCCGCTGGGGCCCATCACGGCGAGGAACTCCCCGCGCCGCACGGCCAGGTCGCACCCGCGCAGGACGCGCACGCGGGCCGAGCCCCTGCCGAAGCTCCGGTGCAGGTTCGTCGCGACCAGGATGTCGTCGTTCTCGCGGTCGCCCATCGGCCTCGGACGCCGGCGGTCCCGCGCGGGGCGCGGTCACGGGCCTTCGGTGTTCGCCTCTACTCCAGTGTAAGCGCCTCCACGACGTCCACGCGGATGGCTCGCCAGGCGGGGTACAGGCCGCTGACGACGGCCCCGACCGCCGCCGCGGCGATGGCCACGGCGATCCAGTCGCCCGTGATCGTCACGGTCAGCAGCGGGCGGACCGTCTCGATGAGCCACTCGGCCAGGAAGCTCAGGCCGACGCCCACGAGCGTGCCGCCGGCCGTCAGGATCACCGACTCGGCCAGCACCTGCCGCAGGAGGAACCACCCGCTCGCGCCGCAGCTCTTCAGGATGGCGATCTCGCGGGTCCGCTGGAGCACCATCGTGTACAGGGTGATCATGATGAACAGGAACGCGATGACCAGGGCGATGGCGTTGACGGCGTCCACGTAGACGAACAGGATGCCGAACCGCTCGACCAGCATGCCGCGGTAGCGCGTCAGGGGGACGACGTCCTGGGCGGTGGTCTGGCGGATCGCGCGCGCCGCGGGGCCCACGTCGACGCCCGGGCGGAGCTTCACGAACATCAGCGTGCTGCGCCGCATGTCGCCGCTGCCGAAGAGGTACTGCGCCGTGCGGCGCGGCAGGAAGATCCGCGTCATCACGCCCGTCGGGGCGATGCCGACGATGGTCCAGTCGTGGTTGGCGGCGCGGACGCGCTGGCCGATGTGCAGGTGCCCCGCGGCGGCGAGGCGGCGGTCGATGACCAGCTCCAGCCCGTCGTGGTCCCGGTGGGCCAGCTCGGCGGGCGCCAGGTCGACGATCTCGTCGGGGTCCTCGCCCGCCCCCGCGGGGCCGAGCCGCCGCTCGATCCACCTCGCGAAGTCGCCGTTCGGGTCGAACAGGCGCCCGTCGAGGAGCTCCCGCCCACCGGCGAGCGTGTGCCACTGTGCCGGGTCGACCCCCGCGGCCATGTGGTCCTGCCCCGCCAGCTTCATCGGCCACGTGAACACCGGCACCACGTGCTCGACGATCCCGCCGTGGGCCTCGAGGACCTTCGCGGCGCAGGCGTCGCGCAGCCCGCTGCCGGACTTGTCGGCGGCGCTGTCGCCCCAGCCTCGGGGGAAGACGACCAGCTCGGCGTCGACGGACTCCCAACGGTCGGCGATCTCGTAGAGGCTGCCGCGGCTGAGGCCCCCGAGCGTCACGAGCATGCAGATGCCCATGCCGATGCCCAACGCGCTGAGGGCGCTTCGCAACTTGTGGTGCAGCAGGTTGGCCAGCGGCAGGTAGGCCATTCAGATCCCCAGCACGCCGGGCAGGTCGGCCAGCTCGCCGATGACGTGGTCGGCCAGGTCGGCGAAGTCGCACTCGTCGCGGCGGTTCAGGAGGATGCTGACGGCCCCGGCGGCGTTGGCGGCGACGAGGTCGTAGCGGAAGTCGCCCACGCAGGCGGTCCGCCCGGGGGCGACGCCCAGCGCCCGGCAGGCGCGAAGCACGCCGTCGGGCTCGGGCTTGATCGGCCCGTTCTCCCGCGACCAGGCCAGGTCGAACCGCAGGCCGAAACGCCCCAGGACGGTCTCCATGGCCTGCCGGGCGCTGCGCGTCAGCAGGGCGGTCTTCAGCCCGGCGCGGCGGATGGTCGCGAGCGTCTCGGCGGCGCCGGGCAGCAGATCGGCCTCGCGCGCGGCGGTCAGCTCGTGTTCCAGCAGGCGCCGGCGTCGCGGCTCGGCCTCGGCGGGTTGCATGGCCTCCAGGCCTTCCAGGATGCCCGTGCTCCGCGGGATGCCGAGCTCGGCGCGCACGGCCGTGAAGTCGATCAGCGGCTCGATCAGCGTGCCGTCCATGTCGAAGATGACGCCGTCGAAGCGGTCTGGCGTACGGAACTCGCTCATCTGCCTTCCGTTTCAGAACTAGCGGCCGCGGGGCCCTTTGGGGCCGGCCAAGACAGGATAGGATACACGCCCACCATGGCGATGCGAAGGAGCATGTCGGGCAGGTCGCAGGGAGCGGCGATGCTGGCGGCCTCGTTGGCGCTGGCGGCGGCGGGACCGGCGTGGGGGCAGGCGGCGTGGTGGAACCGGAACTGGGCCTATCGGCGGGCGGTGACGGTGCCGTCCCACAAGGCGACGCGGCTGCCGGGCGACGACATCGCCGTGGTGACCATGCCCACCGGCGGGCGGATGCGGCGCGACGGGCGGGACGTTCGCGTGACCACGGCCGGGCGGACCGAGGTGCGCTGCCGCGTGCTGATGGTCGGGCCGGGCGACTTCGTGCGGGTCGCCTTCGCCCTCGGCGGGGTCGGCGCGAGGTACTACGTGTACTTCGGCAACCCCACCGCGCCGGTGCCGAAGCAGCCGCTGGAGATCCGGCGCGGCGTGCTGATGGAGACGTGGGTCTACCCCGGGGGGGGCATCAAGACGCTCCCGCAGGTGCAGCGGGTCTTTGCAAAGGCCAACCGCCTGCTGGGGAGGGACTTCCGCCAGCGCGTGTTCGTCGGGCACAACCCGTTCGGGCCCCAGAGCAGCATCGCCAGCCGCTTCACGGCCTACCTGGTCTGCCCGGCGACCGGCGACTACCAGTTCGCCTGCTCCAGCCAGGACGCCTCCTTCCTGCTGATTGACGACAAGGTGGTGGTCGCCAACGGGGGGCACCATTCGCCGCAGCGGGACATCCGCATGCAGGGCCGCGTCTCGCTGAAGAAGGGCCTGCACAAGCTGACCTTCTACCACGTCAACGTCACGGGCGACCCGATCGCCGTGGCGGCGTGGCAGGCGCCGGGCGACCGGCGGGTCTGGCCGATCCCGCCCGCGGCGTTCGCGCCGGTGTTCCAGGCCGCGCCCGGCGCGATGGAGCAGTACGGCAAAGGCTCCGGCATCGACTTCCTCCCGCGCTACGGGGGCGAGACGTTCGTTCGCAACCGCTACTACCAGCGGTGGACGTTCGAGGCGCTGACGATCGGGCAGGTCCGGCGGAACGTCGACCTCCAGTGGGACTTCGGCGACGGGCAGCGCGCCGCCACGCCGAAGGCCGAGCACGTCTACCTGCTGCCGGGAGAGTACACCGTTACGCTGACGGCCAATACCTACCGCGGCAAGCTCACGCGGACCAACCGCATCTTCGTCAGCCGCCCGTGGCACCAGGTGGCGACCAACCGGCTGGACAGCGTCGTCCAGCAGGCGCGGATCGTCAGCGAGTACGACTTCGCCGCGCTGAGCCCGGAGGTCAACGCCCACGCCGTCCTGCTGCTGGAGCGGGCGCGCGCCGACCAGGCCATGCGGCGCGCCGGGCAGGCGTTCCTGGCCCGGCGCCAGGCGCCCGCGGCGCTGATCGGCCAGATCGTGCCGATCCTCGCCGAGGGGCTCCCGGCGAAGCAGCGCCTCGGCGCCTACGTGACGGCCTCCAGGATGACCCGCAGCGCCTCGGTCCGCGCGGCGATGCTCGAACGGGCCGGCCGGACGGCCCTGCGGGACCTGGGCGACACGCAGCAGGCGGAGAGGCTCTTCCAGCAGGTGGTCCGGCAGCTCGGCCCGGCGGCGAGCGGCTCGGCCATCCGCGGCGCCCGGGTGGGCCTCGGCGACGTCTGGCGCATCCGCGGCGACCACGAGGAGGCCCGCAAGGCCTACACCACCGCCGGCTACGGGCCGAAGGTCAACCTCGCCCGCCTGGAGATCATCAAGGGCGACTACGCCCGACACGTCGAGGACTACCTCCGCAAGGGGCGCTTCGCCGACGCCCGCGAGTACGTCCAGCGCTGGGCGAGCGACATGCCGCTGGACAAGCTGGAGGGCTACTGGTCGCTGCTGGTCGTCCGGCTGTACCTGAAGGAGAAGGACTACGCCGAGGCGGTTCGGGAGGCCGGCACGCTGGTGAAGGTCAACCCGTCCTCGACCTACGCCCCGGAGCTTCTGCTGCTGGTGGCCGGGGCGTACCGGAGCCTCGGCAAGGACGACCAGGCCCGCCGCGTCCTGAGGCAGATCGTCGCGAAGTACCCCGAGAGCCCGCTGGCCGCCGAGGCGGCCAAGGCGCTCAAGTGACGCCGCGCCGTCCGCGGTGCCCCCGCCGCTGCGTCCCTCCGTCCTTCGGTCCCCGCCGCCACCGCGCCCGGGGCGTCTTGACGGGGCCCGACGCGCCGGCATAATGGGACCCGAGGAGCCGGTCGTGCCCACGCGCGTCATCAAGGTGCCGGACGACATGGAGGTTGGCCCCGCCGCCGAGCAGGGCGCCAAGGCCCTGCGCAAGGGCCGGCTCGTCGGCTTTCCCACCGAGACGGTCTACGGCATCGCCGCCGTGGCGGCGTTTCCGGCGACGATGAAACGGCTGCGCAAGCTCAAGTCGCGCCCGAGGCAGCCGTTCAGCGTGCACCTGGCCCGCCCGGAGGACGCCGGCCGGTACGTCAGGTCCCTTCCGCTTCCCGCCCGGCGGCTGATCGAGAGGGTCTGGCCGGGCCCGCTGACGCTGCTGGTCCCGACGGGCGGGCGGCTCGCCGACGCCGGGCTCCGCCGCCGCGCCGGGCTCTACCGACACCTTTGCCGGGGGGGCCTGATCGGCCTGCGCTGCCCGGACGAGCCGGTCGCCCGGGCGATGCTCGGGCGCGTTCGCCTGCCGGTCGTCGCCCCGAGCGCGAACCTGGCCGGGCGGCCTTCGCCCCGGACGGCGCAGGACGTCCTGGCGGCGCTGGACGGGCGAATCGATCTGGTGATCGACGCCGGCGCGACGCGGCACGGCAGCGACAGCACGATTGTGCGGTGCACGGCCGGTGAGTGGACGCTCCTGCGGGAGGGCGTCTACGGTGCGAGGGAGATCGCCCGGATGGTCCGCCGGACCGTGCTGTTCGTCTGCACGGGCAACACGTGCCGCAGCGCGATGGCCGGCGGGCTGGCCAAGCATCTGCTGGCCGAGGGGCTCGGCTGCCGTGTCGGGGAGCTCCATCGCCGGGGGGTGAAGGTTCTCTCGGCCGGCACGATGGCCGCGAACGGCGCGCGGGCGACGCGCGACGCGGTCGAGGCCGCCCATGAGCTCGGCGCCGACATCTCCCGGCACCGCAGTCAGCCGCTCACAAGGGAGTTGATCGGTGAGGCGGATCTGGTATTCTGCTTGACGGACTCTCACGTCGAGACGGCGATTCGCCTGGCGCCGGAGGCCAGGGCGAAGCTGCGGCGGCTCGACCCGAGAGGAGACGTTCCGGACCCGATCGGCGGGGGTCCGGCGGTCTATCGCCAGACGGCCCGGCGGATCGAGAAGGCTCTACGGAGCGCTTTGAGCGAAGGACTGTTATGAAGATCGCACTTGCTGCGGACCATCGCGGTCACGCCATGAAGGAGAAAGTCGCCGTCCTGCTCGGCGAGCAGGGCTACGAGGTCCTCGACATGGGGACCAACAGCTCCCAAAGCTGCGACTACCCGAACCTGGCGTACCCGGCGGCCCGGTTGGTGGCCGACGGAACGGCGCCGTTCGCCATCCTGGTGTGCGGCAGCGGGATCGGGATGTCCATCTGCGCCAACAAGGTTGCGGGGGTCCGGGCGGCGCTGTGCCATGACGAGCTGACGGCCCAGATGTCGCGCCGGCACAACAACGCCAACGTCCTGTGCCTGGCCAGCGACGTGCTCGGCGAGGAGCTCATCCGGCGGATCGTGAGCGGCTGGCTGACCACGGAGTTCGAGCCCGGCGGGCGCCACGAACGACGCGTCCGCAAGATCGGGTGGATCGAGGAAGGGCGGGACCCGGCCCTTTACGACGAGGAGAACGGCCTGCGGGACGACGGGCAGGACGCCCAAGGCAGTTGACCGCGTTCCGCGCCCGCGCGGCGCGGAGGGCCTCCGGCAGACGGGCCCGGCCGTTTCCGGGCGGCCGGGGCCTCGACGGCTCATTGCGTGGGGAAGGCCTCGATCGCCGCATCGGCGCCGATCAGCACCAGCACGTCGCTGGGCTGGATCATGCTGTCCGGGCCCGGGGCGCTGATGAGCGTCTGGCGAGGGCGGGCCTTGCCGTCGGCGTCCGGCTCGTCGATCGCCCGGCGGATGGCCACCACCAGCACCTTGTAGCGCGACCCGATGGCCAGGTCGCCCAGCGTGCGCTCGTGGAAGCTGGGCGGGGCCTCGACCTGCACGAGGCTGTAGCCCTCGGCGAGGACGCTCCGCTCCAGCACGGCGGGGGCGAGCAGTCGGTTTCGCCAGCGTTCGGCCGACTCGCGCTCCGGGTTGACGACGTCGTCGGCGCCGACGCGGGCGAGGATCTGGCCCCGGATGGTGGTTCCGGCGCGGCTGATGACGCGCGGCACGCCGATCTGCTTGAGGATGGCGGTGGTCAGGACGCTTTCCTCGAAGTTGGTGCCGATGCCGACGATGGCGGCCTCGACCTTGTCGATGCCCTGGGCCAGCAGGGCCTGCTCGTCGGTGGCGTCGAGGCAGACGGCCAGCGTGACGCGGTCGCGGATCTGCTCGACGATCTCGCGATCGCGGTCCACGGCGATGACTTCCGCCCCGGCGTCGGCCAGCTCGATCGCCAGCCGCATCCCGAAGCGTCCCAGCCCGATCACGGCGAATCGTTCCATGGTTTCACCCGATGACTACGTGTTCCGTGGGGTAGGCGTACCGGACGTGGCGCATGCGGGTCGTCAGGGCCAGCAGGAGCGTCAGGGGCCCGATCCGCCCGGCGAACATCCCGAAGACGACCACGAGCTTGGCGAAGACGTTGTGCCTCATCGCCGCTCGCATGCCCGTCGAGAGCCCCACCGTCCCGCAGGCGCTGCACGCCTCGAAGAGCACCTTCATGAAGTCCTGCGCGGGCATGGCGATGCTCAGCAGCAGCGTCACGGCGCCCACCAGGCCCAGGTACAGCATCGCCAGCGTGACCGTCTTTCGCAGCAGCTCGGCGGAGATGCTCCGCCGGAAGGCCTCCACCTCGCTGCGCCGCTTGACCATCGACCACGCCGCCAGCACGAGCAGCGCGAAGGTGGCCGTCTTCATGCCCCCCGCCGTCGAGGCCGGGCTGCCGCCGATGATCATCAGCACGCAGGTCCACAGCCGCCCCGCCGACGAAAGGTCTTCCTGCATGTCCACGGTGTTGAACCCCGCCGTCCGGGCCGTGACCGACTGGAAGACCGACTCGCCCACCGTCAGCCGGCGAAGGGCCTGCTGCCGCCCGCCGACGCCCTTGTGCGGCTGCCGGTGGCCGAAGAGCAGGAAGCCCGCCGCCCCGACGACGAGGAGGATGCCGCTGGTGGCCAGGACGATCTTGGAGTGCAGCGACAGGTGGGGCTGCGCCCCGCCGGCCCGCGCGCCGGGCCGGCGCCGCCGAACCGCCCGGGCCATCAGCCTCCAGGCGCACCGCGCGCCGTCCTGGATGACCGGGAAGCCCAGTCCGCCGAGGACGATCAGCGGTGCCACGACGCCGAGGACCTGCCAGTGGCCCTTCAGCGGCTCCATGTTCCCGTCGTATAGCGAGAAGCCCGCGTTGCAGAAGGACGAGACGCTGTGGAAGATGCTCTGCCAGACGGCTTGGCCGGCATCGCCCAGGTCGGCCAGGAACATCGGGTACAGCAGCGCCGCGGCGAGCAGCTCCAGGCCGATCGTCACGGCCACCACGAACTTGACCATCCGTCCGATCTGCCCGATGGCCGGCGTGCCGATCATCTGCCCGAGCGCCTCGCTGGACCGGACGGACAAGCCCTTGCCCACCAGCAGCGCCAGCACGGTCCCGAACAGCATGATGCCCAGCCCGCCGAGCTGGATCAGCCCCAGGACCACCGCCTGCCCGAAGGCCGTGAACTCCGTCCCCGTGTTCCGCACGATCAGCCCCGTCACGCACGTGGCGCTGGTGGCGGTGAACAGGGCGTCGGGATAGGACATCGCCTCGCCCAGGCCTCGCACGACGGGTCCCGTCGCGGCGTCCGGCGCGGGGACCGAGACCACCTCCTGCGTCGCCGCCGGGAGCATCAGCAGGCCCGAGCCGACCAGGCACATCGCCGCGAAGCTGCCGATCAGCAGCCAGTGCGGATGAACGCCGCTGCCGGCGAAGTCCAGGTTCACGCTCACCCCGCGCAGGATCAGCGAGACGAGAATGTACGCCTGGGTGATCATGACGTACAGCATCCCCGCCGAGAGGATCTTCCCCTCCATCTGGCGCGCCACCGCCAGGGCGGCGACGGCCGCCAGCATCAGCCCGAAGTCCACCCAGTTCTCCTTCAGGTACCGCGGGCGGCTTCGGGCCAGCTCCAGCCGCACTACGCGGTCGAGGATGAACAGGGCCACCACGACGGTCTGGACGTCGTGCAGGGCGGCGACGTCGATGGGCGGGCTGTGGAAGCCGTACTCCAGCACGAGCGCCGCGACGGCGACGAGGCCGGTCAGCCCCAGCAGCACGTTGAGCAGCACCGGCAGGCGGCGCCGCGGCGCGAGCAGCCAAGTCCGCGACAGGAGGATGTACAGGGCGGCGGCGGGGAGGAACCGCCCGCGGAAGGCCAGGCCGACGGCCGCCGCCAGCAGGGCCGCCGCCAGCAGCGCCGCGTCCGGCCACAGGTCCAGCAGGTACGCCTTCGGGTGGCGAGACCGCCCGAGCCGCAGGAGGCGATCGGCCAGGAACACGCCCACCAGCAGCAGTGCGGCGAGCTTCAGCGCGACCCTCGCCGCCGCCGGCCAGGCGGGCGAGACGTACACGGCGACGAGGATCGCCGGTGCGGCGGCGCCGGCCGCGGCCAGAACCCAGCGCATCGGCGCCGGCCTGGCGTACGGTTCGGGCTGCTGCGATGGATCGCTCGGCGGTATCATCCCGGAGGACGTGCGTCCGCGGCGCCGGGGGGGCCTAGCGGCCTTTCTTGTAGACCCGCTCGGGGTCGAACAGCTTCTCGGCCACCGTCTCCCAGGCGCCGTCGTCGGCGAGGCGGCGGTAGAAGCAGGAGAAGTACCCTTCGTGGCAGGCCGCCCCGTGCTGGGTCACCTCGATGAGGAGCGTGTCGCTGTCGCAGTCGGCGTAGATGGCGCGAACGTCCTGCGTGTGCCCGGAGCTTTCGCCCTTCATCCAGTACTTCCGGCGGCTGCGCGACCAGAAGTGGGTCCGTCCCGTGCGGACGGTCTCCAGCAGGGACGTCTCGTTCATGTAGGCGACCATCAGGACGGCCTTGCTGTCGGCGTCCACGACGACCGCCGGGATCAGCCCGTTGTCGTCGTACGTCAGGCCCCGGACCGTCTCTTCCAGCTTGCTCATTCGGCAACTCCCGTCGTCGCGGCGGGCCGGCAAAGGCCCCATGCTACTGCCGGCCTGCCCCGGGGTCAAACCGGCAGCGAGCCGCGCGCGGACTCGCGGCCGCGCCCCGGCCGCCGGGCCCTACGATCGGCGGGCGTACTCCACTCGCGTCAGCCGCAGCGCCTTCAGGTCGAAGACCTGCTTGCCGGCGACGCGCAGCGCCCGGACGGTCAGCGTGGTTTTGCCCTTCGGCAGCTCGATCGTGCCGAGGGGCAGCTCGGCCCAGACCTTCTCGCGGACCTCCTTGCGGGGGACGCGGTCGGGGCTGGGGATCGGCTTGGGGTCGTGGGCGGTGGCGACGACGCCCTCGACGCGGGCGTTGCCGGCCTCGACGCAGACCTTCGAGCCCACGTCCGCCGCGGAACAGGTGTACAGCAGTGCGACGACGAAGGAGCCCGCCCGCACCACGTCCACGTCCCACGACGCGCGGTCGCCGGTGGTGCACCAGTTGGTGATCCAGTCGTTGGCCCAGCCCCGGCCCTGCTGGTAGCGCAGGGCGCCCTGCATCCGGCACTCGGGGGCCAGCAGCGTCACGACGGGGCGCTCGGCGTAGCCGACCGGCAGGGCGGGGGGCATGCCCTCCAGCCCCTTGCTTACCTCGGCGTACCACTGCCGATACGCCTTCGTGAGCTTCCCGGCCACGTCGGCGTGCTTCGCGGCCACGTCCTTCTTCTGGCCCGGGTCCGCGAGCATGTCGAAGAGCTGCGGCGCGCCCTTCGGCCCCCTTCGCCGCCGGCCGCCCACCTGGAGGCGCCACCGCTGCGTGCGGACCGCGCCCTTCTCGAAGAGCATGCGGTCGGGCCAGTCCGCCGCACTGCCCGTCAGGAGGGGCAGCAGGCTGAGGCCGTCGAGCGGCCGCGTCTTGGGGCGCTGGACGCCGCCGATCTCCGCGATCGTCGGCAGCAGGTCGACGTGGGCGGCGATCGGCCGGATGACCTTGCCGCGCCGGATCCGCCCGCGCCAGCGCACGAAGCACGGCACGCGGCAGCCCCCCTCCCAGTTGCTGCCCTTCGTCCCGGCCATCTCGCCGTTGAACCGCCGCCCGTTCGGGCCGTTGTCCGTCAGGAAGAACACCACCGTGTTGTCGGCGAGCTTCAGCTCGTCGAGCGCGGTCAGGATCCGCGCGACGTTGTCGTCGATGTTCTCGCACATGGCGTAGACGCAGGCCGTCCGAGCGTCCAGCCCGCGGGTCTTGTACTTGTCCCAGTACTTGTCCGGGACCTGGAACGGCGAGTGCGGCGCGTTGTACGGGACGTAGCAGAAGAACGGGCTCGCCCGGTTCGCCCGGATGAACTCGATCGCCGCGTCGGTCAGCACGTCGGTGATGTAGCCCTTGGCCTTGACCTCCTTGCCGTTGTGGTCCAGCGTCGTGTCGAAGTAGTTGTTCCAGTGCCCCGCGCAGAAGCCGAGGAACTCGTCGAAGCCCTGCCCGTTGGGGTGGTGCGGCCAGTACGAGCCGTTGTGCCACTTGCCGAAGCAGCCCGTGACGTAGCCGGCGGCCTTCAGCACCTCGGCGATCGTTACCTCCTCGCTGCGCATGATCTCCTGGCCGCGCGTCACGCCGTGCGTTCCCGTGCGAAGGTGGTACCGCCCGGTGAGGACGCTCGCCCGCGTCGGGGCGCACAGCGGGCTGACGAAGAAGCGGTCGAACCGCGCGCCCGCCGCCGCGAGCCCGTCCAGCGCGGGCGTGTCGATCTTGGCGTTGCCGTGCGAATGGACGTCGCCCCAGCCCTGGTCGTCCGTCAGGATCAGCACGACGTTGGGCCGCCGCCCGCCGCCGGCGCCGGCGGCGAGAGAGGCCCCCGACGCCGCCATCGCCGCCGCTCCCGACAACCGAAGAAACTCCCGTCGCGTGAGCTGGCCCATGAGGATCTCCTGTCTCGCTCGCACGTCAGTCCGTGCCATTCGTCGCGCCCGCCATTATGCTCCCGACGTGCCCCGCCCGCCAGCGCCTTGCCGGGCGGCCGGGACGCGCTTCGCAGGACCGCGATCGCACGCTACGATGAGACCGACCGCACGCGCCGTGCCGTGCCGAGGAGATGCCCGTGGCCGAGCGATACACGATCACGCACTTCGACAACATCGCCGCGCAGCCGTGCCCGTGCGGCACCACCCGCCGGGCCTTTGCCGACGACCCCGACCGGACCGCCACCTTCCACGTCGTCCGGATCCGGGCCGACTCGCAGGTCCACTACCATAAGAAGCTCACGGAGATGTACTACGTGCTCGAAGGCGAAGGCCACGTGGAGCTGGAGGGCCGGCGGCATCCCGTCCGCCCCGGCAGCGTCGTCCAGATCAAGCCGCTCTGCCGCCATCGCGCGGTGGGCGACCTGAGGGTGATCGTCGTGGCCGTGCCCGCGTTCGATCCCGACGACGAGTGGTTCGACTGAGCCGCGGGCCCTTCCGGCCTGTCGGGCCGCGCCCGCCGCGAGGCGGGGACCGGCGCGCTTGCCGCGCCCGGGGCCTCCTGCTACCGTATCGCCCGGAACCGTCGTATCCGGACAAGGAGACGGCATGCTCGCACTGCACGTAGTCGGACTGCACGTGGCGGACGTGGTCGTCCTGGCTGTGTACCTGCTGGGGATCACGGCGCTGGGGATCTGGATGGCCCGGCGCGTGCGGAACATCGGGGACTTCTTCATGCCGCGCCGCTTCGGCAAGGCCATGATGATCACCCACGCCTTCGGCACGGGCACACACAGCGACCAGGCCGTCAGCGTCGCCTCCAAGACGTTCAGCACCGGGCTGAGCGGCATCTGGTACCAGTGGCTGTGGCTCTTCGCCACGCCGTTCTACTGGCTGATCGCGCCGCTGATGCGGCGCTTCCGGGCGATCACGACGGCCGACGTCTTCGAGGCCCGCTACGACCGCGGCGTCGCGATGCTCTTCGCCGTCGTCGGTACGTTCCAGTTGATGTTCAACATCGGCGTGATGCTGAAGGGCTCCGGCGCGGTCGTGACGGCCACCACCGGCGGGCAGGTGCCCGAGACGTGGGCCATCGGCGTCATGACCGTCCTGTTCGTGGCGTACGGCGTGGCCGGGGGACTCGGCGCGGCGATCCTCACGGACTTCATCCAGGGCATCCTGACGGTCGTGTTCAGCTTCCTGCTGCTGCCGTACATCCTGGCGGCCATCGGGGGGCTCACGGGCCTGCACGCCCGGATCGCCGACGCCGAGATGTTCTCGCTGGTCGCCCCGCGGGAGATCGGGCTGTTCTACATCGTCGTGATCGCCTTCAACGCCCTGATCGGCATCGTCACGCAGCCGCACACGATGGGCAACTGCGCCGCCGGGCGGACGGAGATGGACGGGCGCGTCGGCTTCATGGGCGGCAACCTCATCAAGCGGATCTGCACCGTGGCGTGGTGCCTGACGGGCCTGGCGGCCGTGGCGTACTTCGCCGGGAAGGACGCCGACCCGGACGAGGTCTACGGCCTGGCGGCGTCGGACTTCCTGCCGAAGATCCTTCCCGGGCTGCTGGGGGTGTTCCTGGCGTCGCTGCTGGCGAGCGTGATGAGCTCGTGCGACTCGTTCATGATCGCCTCGTCGGGGCTGTTCACGGAGAACGTCTACCGCCCGGTGGCCGCGTGGCTGGTGCGGCGATACAACTGGACGCGTCCGGCCCAGGAGCACTACCTGACCGTGGGGCGCGTCGCGTCCCTGGCGGTCGTGGGCGGCGGGGTGTACTTCGCGTTCTGGCTGCCGAGCGTCGTCAAGGGGCTGGAGATCTTCTGGAAGATCGCCCCGATGATGGGCATCGCGTTCTGGCTGGGGC
>CAZXOC010000096.1:0-23249 GCA_964642165.1 uncultured Planctomycetaceae bacterium
TTCGCCGAGGTCGAGCAGTCGGCCTTCAGTCCGGGGAACTTCGTGCCCGGCATCGGGGCGTCGCCCGACAAGATGCTCCAAGCGCGAGTCATCTCCTACCACGACGCGCACCTGTACCGCCTGGGCCCCAACTACCAGCTCCTGCCGATCAACGCCCCCAAGGCCTGCCAGGCCGCCAACTACCAGCGCGACGCGCACATGCGCTTCGACGACAACGCCGGCGGCGGGCCGAACTACTGGCCCAACTCCATGGGCGGGCCCGCGCCCGATCCGACCGTGGCCGAGCCGCCCATCGACCTGGAGGGCCAGGCCGCACGACATCCCCAGGAGTTGACGGACGATGACTTCTTCCAGGCCGGCGAGCTCTACCGCCGCGTCATGACCGACACGGATCGCGAGCACCTGGTCGGGAACATCGCCGCGCACCTCGGCGGCGCGCAGAAGCGCATCCAACGGCGTCAGGCGGCGATCTTCTACAAGGCCGACCCGGACTACGGCCGCCGCGTGGCCGAGGCCCTCGACCTGGACTTGACAGAAGTCGAGCGGTTGGCTTCCATGTCACAGGACGAACGGGTCGAGGCCACGGCCGGGTGACCCTCCGGCCGTCAGGAAGGAGATCTTCATGGGAACGAAGGGCAGAGAGATCGTGGGGGGCGACGTCGAGAAGGTCCTGACGCTGCTGAACAAGGCGTTCGCGGACGAGTGGCTGGCGTACTACCAGTACTGGCTGGGCGCGAAGGTGGCGAAGGGCCCGATGAAGGAGGCCGTCATCGCCGAGCTGCTCCAGCACGCGGCCGACGAGCTGCGCCACGCGGACATGGTGGCCAACCGCATCGTCCAGCTCGGCGGGACGCCGGTGACCACGCCCGAGGGCTGGTACAAGGAGACGAACTGCGGCTACGACGCGCCGGATGACCCGCACGTGACCGCCCTGCTGGGCCAGAACATCAAGGGCGAGCAGTGCGCGATCGGCGTCTACAACGCCATGCTCGCCGAGACCAGGGAGGCCGATCCCGTCACGTACAACATGGCCCTCCAGATCCTCGCCGACGAGATCGAGCACGAGGAGGACCTCCAGTCCCTCCAGGAAGACCTGGAGCTGATGGTCTCACGGCACGCGTAGGCGCCTGGAGAGGGAGCCCCTGCCCGAGCAGGACCGCGGGACGCCCCAGAGCGGCGCCCCGGGCGTCTTCGCGTGTGCGGCACTTCTTCCTGGCGCCACGTTAATCCTTTGTGTATAGTGACTTATGTGCCTCTTGGTTGCAGGACATACGTCATGGACGGCAAGGGTATTACCGCAGAGGAACGGAAGCAGGCCTGGATGGCGGGTAATGACCGGCTCGCCGAGGAGGCGGCCCGCACGACGTGGGCAATTCCTACTACTCTGACAGGAGGCATTGTACGCAGTCCGGCCCTCCGTACAAGACTAACAAGTCGAAAGTATTGTTATAGAATGTCTTATAGTAACACCGGGTCGCGTTGGTTCCGCCGGATGTGGGCACAAGAGTAACACCAGCGGCCGACATGGAATTGGGGGTGGGCACGGCCGGCAACCACGAGGTCCTGGGGCGTCCAATGCGTCGGCAGGCACGGCGGGTGCGGCTCGGGGAAGCGAAGGTGACGTACGCCGTGACCGACGGGGCCGAGTGGATCGCCAGCCAATGCCGGGGGCAGCTTCCGATAGTCGCGAACTCTCTGACTCTCTGTTGAACAGCGCGCCGCCAGTTGACAGACCCGTTCGCTCTGAACCCAGCAGTGGAATCGAACCTCTGGGTGGTGTCTTGCGTGTTCTGATGGGTCAGGCCTGAGCTTGGGCCCGCGGAAGCGAATCCAGTGTGAGCGGGATGGTCGAACCGTCGCCTCGACGGAGAGCGGCGAACCCCGCCTCGTAGAGCATCTTGCGGGCACCGGCCATGTCCAGTCCCCGGTGGTCAGAAGTGTCCGGGGCCGTGTCCCTGGGATTCGCGCCGGTTTCAGCGTAAACCACGTTGGCTCCCGAGGTCAGGCCGATCAGGTTCGGTTCGTGTACTGCGATGTTGTCCGTCTTGGGGCAGGCCAGCGACGCCAGCGCTACGACAGCCACCACCTGTGCCAGTCGAAGCTCCGAGATCTGCCCACGGTCAGCCAGTGGCGAGTTCGGCAGATACACCCGACGCATGGCCGCATGCTGGAAACAGCCGAACTCCACGCCCAGCATGAGTTGATCGACGAGTTCTTCGGGCGTGTGTTCCGGCCCGACCGGCTCGCAGCAGTAGTAGAAATCCATGCCGGCTTCCTGAATCACCCGGAAGGTCTGTTTGCGGCTTTCCGGGTCGAGGTCGGTATCGACGCCTTCCCGTAGGCGGCAGACATGGTACGCCCCGTTCACCCCCGCGTCGCGAAGCTCGCCGGCTTGCACGCGATCGAAATCGCCAATGTTGACGACGATCTGCGTGTGCTCGGGAATGGTCTTGCGGACCTGTTCGACGACATTCAGCAATCGGCCGAAGTCGAACTCGTGCATGGTCATCAAGAAGAGTGCATACAAGTCGCCACCCGACGCGAAGCCCTCGGCGCGTTCGATGACCTCCTCAATCGTCAGGCGCGTCTCCGGGAAGTGGGTATGCCCTTCACCGAAGACGCAGAATCGGCAATTGGCCGGACAGGCGAAGGTCTCGATGCCGATTTGCCCCAAGAGGATCGCTTCGTTCCTGAACCGTGTTCGCGAGACGGCGTCGGCGACGGCCCGGATCACACTGGCCTCGATGGAGGTGGCCGAGAACGACAGCATGTGGACGCACTCGTCCCGGGACGGCGCTGTCCCGTCCGAGGCTCGGGTCAGAATACCTCGCAGCCTTGCAGGCACCAGTCCGTTGTTCTTCATCTCGTCCAGCATGGGTCCGACTCCAAGCCTTGATGGGTGGTTTCTCGCTACTGCCGAGCACGGCGGAGCAGCGTTACCAGTTCATTGATGGCGTCGCGGTAGTCGTGGAGGGTGGTGAGCCACGTTTCCAGACAAGCCCAGCCCTCATCGGTCAGCGCGAAGACCCTCTTGGCAGGGCCGGTTTCACCCGTCTGCCACGATGACGTGACCAGACCCTCGTCGGCCATCTCCTTCAGCGCTCGGTAAATGCCGGGGTGGTCAGGCTCGCGCCCAGCGAAGATGCGCATGCCCGATAAGTGCTGTGCGATCTGGTAGCCGTGAGCTTGGCCTTGAGCCAGAAACGCCATGATTCCAGGGCGAAGCAGACGCGGCAGCGATTTCCCGGTACACGGACATTCGGTGGAACTCGACATTAGATGCTCTCCACAACTAGTTGCATAGAACAGATAGCAAGGTAGAGCGTTCCTGTCAACGTGATTTCAAGGCTTCGGTTGCCGTTCTCTGGCAGTTAACAGGCCCGTTCGTCTTGGACCCTACCGACACTTCGAACTTCGGCCGGGTGAGCGTGTCCCCAAAAACTGGGCGCGGGTTTGAGGTGGAATCGTCTCCGGGTACGATGCGGCCGCAAGCGGTGGACGAAGGCGTAGCGGATGACTGCTGGGTTCGCCCCGCCGCTGGGCCGCGTCGCGGGGCATTGCTGCCCCAGACCAGGCGCGGTACGATGGCACGCGCAGTCGAGGTAGCGGGCGTGCCGACAATCTACCGACATAGAGGCTATCGGTTCTTCTTCTCCAACGAAGGCGACCCGCGCGAGCCGCCGCACGTGCACGTCCGCCACGGCGAACGGGTGGCCGAGTCCTGGCTGGTCCCGCGCGTGGCTCTCGCGAGTGCGTGGCAGATGTCCGTCGCGGAACTGAACATGCTCCACGGGATCGTGCAGGAACAGCGGGAAACGTTCGAGAGGGCTTGGCATGAGCACGTTCCATGACACGCCCAGGGCACGGCGCGTCTGGTGTGATGAGGACAACCTGTGGGTGGAATTGGTGGACGGCCGACAGCTCGGCGTTCCCCTGGCCTACTTCCCGGCGCTGATGGATGCCAGCCCCGAACAGCGGAAGCGATGCCAGATGAGCGGCGGCGGCACGGGGCTGCACTGGGAAGAGCTCGACGAGGACATCAGCGTACCGGCGCTGCTCGCCGGAGCCCCGCAGCAGAAGGCCACTGCCTGACGGCCCAGGAACCGTCAAGCCCGCGTCCGTGAGCTGGTAAGCCATCCGGTCAACAATCGCTCGCCGCAGAGGCGTCTTCACCTACCGGCGCAAACCCAAGGCCGCGGCCTTCGCCCTCCGCGAGCGCTGGACAGGGACGTGAGCTTCGGATTCCACCGTGCCAAGGAGAAGCCATGAAAGCACTTCGACAGATCGGCTCGCTGGCCTTCGTGCTGGGGCTGTTCACCACGGTCTTCGCCGGGATCCCGTGGCACGTGCTCGTTGCCAAGGACCCCGTCGTGCCCTTGTGGCTCCAGATCGCCGTCTTCTGCCTTCTGGGCGGCATCCTCGTGGTCCTGCTGACCGTGGCCGTCGAACAGCGGATGAGCAAGCCGCCCGCGGAGCCGCCCACACCCGCGGAGCCTGACCGCTCGGTCCTGCTGCTCAACTCCGACGCCCTCCCCGGCCGGGAGATCGCCGAGGTGCTCGGCGTCGTCCAGGGCCACACGGTCTTCGCCGTCTGGCTCGGCAGGGACCTCTCCGCCATCCTCCGGCTGATCCTCGGCGGCGAGCTGACCGAGTACACCGAGATGATGGGCAAGGCCAGGGAGACCGCCACCAACAGGATGGTCGCCCAGGCCGCCGAGATGGGCGCCGACGCGATCATCAACCTTCGCTACATGACCACCAGTGTTGTGGGCACCGCGGCCGAGCTCCTGGCCTACGGCACGGCGGTCAAGCTCCGCGAGTAACTATCCCTGCCGACCGCCGCGAGGCCGCCCTTCCCCCGCGGCCGCGCCCGCGCGCAACGAGCCCGCCGGACGCATCGAACTGCTGCCGAAACTTGGCGTTACGGCGGCGGTTCAAGGTGACGTGGCGGCCGCGGACCGGCTGCAGTGTCCCCTCACGGCGGAGGGAAGGGAGCGGCCATGCGCGGACAGCTCGGCGTGGCGATGGTGGTCTGGGCCGCCGGCGCGTCGTTGCCGGCGCCGTCCGCTGCGGCCCGGCCCAGGCGCCGCTCCAAACCGCTCCAGGAGGTCTACTTCTCGAACGAGGAGTTCAAGCGGCTCGACCGCTTCGAGGCCCACGCCCTGGAGAAGGCCGACCGGGCCTACAAGGAGGGCAAGTTCCACCAGGCGGGGGCGGAGTACGAGTCGTTCCTCCAGGAATTCCCGCGGAGCCTGGCGACGCCCTACGTGCTGCTCCGCAAGGGCCGCTGCCTGCACAACGACGACAAGCGAAACGTCGCCATCCGCCAGTACAACGAGGTGCTGGACTACTTCCCCAACGAGGTCCGCTATGCGGCGGCGGCGCTGTACTACCAGGGCATGGCGCACTGGGAGAACGGCGACGAGGACAAGGCCATGAAGCACTGGGCCCGCATGGCCCGTGACAAGGAGTACCGCAAGCACCCGCTGGCCGCCGGGGCGATCAACCGGCTCGCCGACCACCTCGCCGCCGAGGAGCACGCCGACAGCGCCGTGTCGTACTTCCGCCAGGTCGCCGTCGACTTCCGCACGACGAACCGCGACGCCGCCAGCTACGCCCGCCACCAGGTCGTCCGCCACTACGTCCGCCGCAACCCCAACGAGCCCGAGCTGCGCAGGTTCTACGCCGAAGCGCAGGTCCTCAGCAGCCGCAAGGCCACCGAGGAGGACCTCGCCGGGAGCTTCGAGTACTGGAACCACCTGCGCGGGAAGGTCCGCCAGCACGGGCAGTTCACCGATGCCGACGCCGAGCTGCGGAAGCGCTACTGGGCCTACTGGGCCAAGCAGCTCGACGGCCGCTTCCCCGAGCAGGACGACTACCGGATCGCCGTGGCCGACTTCCACCGCGCCGCGGACGGCGACACGGCGAGGTGGATCCAGCGCCTGGACGAGCAGTTCGCCCGGGGCAAGCGGGACGACTACAGCCGGATCGTGCGGTGGATCGGCATCTTCGGCGCCCACAAGCCCAAGGTCATGCAGTACTACAACACGCTGGACTTCGCCAAGATGACCCACCGGCAGGTCGTCGCGCTGGTGAGGACGCTGTACGACGCGGCAGGCGAGCCCAAGCTGGCCCGCAACGCCGTCGGCAAGCTCGACGTGGCGAAGATGCCCGACGCCGACAAGGCGGCCCTCGCCCGCTATCTCTGGGCGAAGGACTTCGAGCTCGGCAGGGACCTCTGCATGAGCATGAGGGACAAGGACCGGGGCAAACACGAGCTGCTGCGGTACTACCACGGGCGGCGGGACATGAAGCACGGGATCCCGCTGGCCGACCAGCTCATCGTCGTGCCGGCCTACGCCTCCGACGCCCTGTGGAAGAAGGCCGAGCTGCTGGAGTGGGGCCGGAAGTACCGCGAGGCGATCCTCGTGTACCGCCAGTTGACGAACCCGCCGGCGAACCTGTGGCGCATCGCCGGCTGCTACGAGAGGATGAAGCAGACCGGCCAGGCCGTCGCGCAGCTTCGGGAGGTGGAGGCCTTCTTCAAGAAGCACAGCGCCCAGGCGGCCCTGCGCATCGCCCACGTCTACCAGCGCGCCAAGCTGCGGGACCAGTGCATTGCCTCGTTCCGTCGCGTGCTGACGAAGTACCCCGACAGCGGGGAGTCGTCCGATGCGCACCACCAACTGGAGCAGATGGGCGTGGCCCGCATCCGGGGCGGCGTTCAGGACGGGAAGAAGAACGACTAGACGCACAAGGGAAACGTCATGGACACATCGAGGAAGGGCTGGCGGCGAGTCGGCATGTGCGCCGGCATCTGGCTGGCGGCGTGCGGGAGCGTCCGGGCCCAGGCCCGACGGGCCAAGAAGCCACCGTCGCGCGAGGCGGCCGTGAACCTCTACGCCGCCAGGAGCCTGCTGAAGAAGGCCCAGAACCTGCTCGCCCTCGGGGAGAGGGACCGCGCCGTCAAAATGCTGGAGACCGTCGTCCAGCAGTACGCCGACACGCCGGTGCGCCACGAGGCGTACCTGGCGCTGGGCAAGCACTACATCGACCAGCGCGACCAGCCGAAGGCCATCGCCGTCCTGCGCCACCTCCGCGAGCTCAAGAAGCCCGACGAGGAGCTCCCCGCCGACCGGCGCGACACGTACCTGGAGTCGCTGTACCTGACGGGCGTGGCCTACTTCCAGATGAAGCAGTACGGCGCGGCCTTCCCGGTGCTTCGGCGGATCACCAACGACTACCCGAACACGGTGTGGGCGAACCAGGCCTTCTACTACGTGGGCATGTGCCACTTCGCCCAGGGCAACTGGAGCAAGGCCATCAAGGCGCTGAGCCTGGTGGGCACGTTCGTGGACCCCAACAGCCCGACGGTCCAGAACGTCGAGGCCGGGCGGCGCTTCTACGTCAAGATCGAGGACGGGGACCTGCCCATTCTGCACCGCCTCGGGCGCCGGATCGAGGTCGAGATCGCCACGGCCAACGGTGACCGGGAGACCGCGGGCTGCATCCCCCTGAGCCCGCGATCGGGGGTCTTCCTGTCGTCGATCCCCACGGCGATCGGCAAGGCCAAGCCCGGCGACGGGACGCTCCAGGTCATCGGCGGCGACAAGATCACCACGAAGTACGTGGACAACAACACCCGGACGGGCCGGCGCGACGTCCTGCGCAGCGAGACGGTCGAGGTCGTCTCGACGGCGGCGCTGAGCTTCACCATGGGCACGTACGAGGGCAAGGCGCCGGCGGCGTTCCCCGGCCAGCCGCTCCACGTCGTGCTCCAGGACGTCGACCAGGACACGACCGACCGGGCCGACAGGGTGCTGGTGAAGGTCGTCTCTCGCTACAAGGCGGCCGAGGAGGAAGGCGCCCCGGGAGAGGTCCTCACGGCGGACCTGACGTTCCAGGAGGAGGAGAAGTACCGCCTCCGCGACGAGGTGATCTTCGAGCTGTCGGAGCTGGGCGACCGGCCCGTGCACAGCGGGCGGTTCGCGGGGGCGATCTCGGTGCAGGGCCACCGCGAGGACCAGGCGGTCAGCAGGAACGACAAGGTGCTCACGTGCGCGATCGGCGACGAGGTGGTCGCCACGTACGTGGACGACCTGCACATCGGCGGGCGAGCCCAGCGCGTCGCCCGGGCCGCCACCCGGGTCTCCGGCGAGATCACCAGCCGGCTGGGCACGAGCGTCAACTTCGTCCCCGACGCCGTCCTGCGGGCCAAGAAGGACCTGGTCGAGGGCACGGCCTTCCTGGAGCTGGCGCGGATCTTCGCCTCCATGGGGCTGAGGACGGGCGCGAGGGGCAAGGCCCTGGAGGGCCTCGAGCGGGTCGACGCCGTCATCAAGACGGACAGCCCCATCCCCTCGAAGCTCAAGGAGGAGGCCTTCCAACTGCGGTGGAACCTCTACATCACGATGGAGGACTACCGCAGCGCGATGGCCACGTGCCGGCTGTTCAACCGGCTGTACCCCGACAGCCCGTTCGTGGACCAGGCGATGATGGGCATCGGCGGCATCCGGATGAGGGGCAAGGAGTACCGCGAGGCGCGGCGGGTCTTCCAGCAGATCCTGCGCCTGCCGAACTCGATGGTGAAGGACGAGGCGCAGTTCCGCATCGCCCGGAGCATCGAGCTGGAGGCGCAGGCGCGGGCCGAGGCCGCCGCCGCCAGGACCGGCGAGGCCGCCGAGCCCTACGCCGGCCTGAGCGAACAGGCCATCCGCCAGTACAAGCTCTGCGCCGAGCGCTACCCCGAGAGCCAGTACGCCGGCGAATCGCTGGGCAAGCTGGTCCAGTACTACCGCGAGAGTCGCGACTACCGCCGGGCCGACGACCTGCTCGAGCAGATCTTCCAGGACTACCCCGACGCCAACTTCCTCGACAGCATGCTCCTGGAGTGGGTGAAGGTCGCCTACCGGATGGGCGACCAGAAGAAGGCCCTCGACAAGTGCTCCCGGTTGATCTTCGAGTACCCCGCCAGCCCCCACGCCAAGAAGGCCAAGGAGTACCTCGCGACGATCAAGGGCGAGCTCGACAAGGGCGAATCGCCCGGGGGCACCGGCGGGACGAGCCCCTAGCCCCCTCGCCGCCCGAGACCCGTGCAAGCCGGCCCGTCACCGCAAAGACAGCCAGAGGGATCACGATGAGAAAGCCGCTTTGGACCGTTTGCTTCGTCCTGTCGATCCTCGCCCGGGCGCTCGGCGCGCCCCAGCCGGGCAAGGCCGGCGTTGACCCCAAGACCGCGCGCTTCGATCGCCTGCTTCGGAAGGTCCAGACCGACCCCGGCGGCACGAGCGCCGCGGAGGTCCGCGAGCTGCTGGACCTCGCCGGGAAGCTCGGCCGCCCGTACCAGGCGTCGCTCAGCATCCGGGGCTACCTGTCGCACCACTTCAAGCCGTCGCCGGAGCTGCTGCTGGCGACCGCCGAGGCGGCCTACCACGCCGGCGACTACACGTTCGCCGTGGCGCGGCTGAAGGCGTACCTCGCCGCCGCGAAGCCCTCGCCCCACGCCGGACGCGCCGCCGCCAACCTGTATGCCCTCCTCATCGACTTCCTCGGCGCCGAGGACAACGCCTACCAGTTCATGGCCAGGCACGGGCACACGTTCCGAAGCCAGCCCCCCGCCCGGCGGTTCGATTCCTGGTTCCTCGCGCAGGCCCGCAGCCGCCGGGACTACGCCGCCGCGGCGAGGTACCTCGCGCTGGCCCTGGCCGACCGGATGCCGCTGGAGCAGGAGCGCCTGTACTACTGGGCGCAGCTCGACTGGCTGACGCGGGAGGTCTCGCAGGCCTCGCCGGCCCAGTACGCCGCCCTGCCGCACTGCCGCCGGATCGTCCCGCTGATCCGCGGCGACAAGCGACGCGCCGCCCGCCTGGCGTGGGTCACGGCGAACCTGGCCTTCCACGCGGGCGCCGCCGGAAAGAGCCCCGACGCCCTCGAACGCGACTTCGAGCCGGTCGTCCAGGCCGCCAGGGACTACCTCGGCGCCTTCCCGACGGCCGAAACGCTCCAGGAGATCCTCCACGGGATGGCCGGCGGGCTCGGCCGCTTCGACCACGCCGTCTGGGGCCGCCAGAAGGGCCAGAAGCGGGCGCTGTTCGTCTGGGCGTTCGGCCGGCTCGAGGACGCCGACCGGGAGGAGATGATGCGCTGGCACGACGCCGGGCGCGCCCGGGACCTGGCCACGCCGGCGCAGTGGGCCCAGCTCGGGCAGAAGCACACCCGGCTGTTCCTTCGCAGCGACGCCACGCGGCACGTGCCGCTGCCCGTCGAGCAGCCCAGCCGCGACGACTACAAGCGGCTCGCCGCGTTCTGCAAGGGCGTGCCGTCGGAGGACGCGGCGATCATCAACGCGCTCGCCGCCGGCGACGACCTCGACCGGGCCGTCGACCACCTGATGAAGAACGACGCGTGGCACCTGCCGCTGGGGCGGTACCGGGCCCTGCTGAGGGGCCGCCTCTTCCCGGCCTACGAGAAGATGGCGAAGGCGGCGAAGAAGGACCTCCCCCGGGAGACCGTCGACAAGGCGTGGCTGCACTTCGGGTCGACGTACGTGGCCAGGTCGCCGATCGCGATCTACGATCCGGAGGCCGTGAAGGAGTACCTCCGCGCCGCCTGGCGCGTCGGCGGGAAGGACCGCAACGACAAGGGCCGCTTCCCCGGGCACCTCGCCTCGCTGGCGTGGGTGCCGTTCGAGAACGTCCGCAATCGCCGCGGCGCGCGGGGCGAGATCCTCCGCGCCGTCTCGGAGGAGGCCCGGCGATGGGCCGAGAACCTCCGCCGGGAGGCGCGCAAGAAGCGCAAGGACGGCACGCCGGCCGTGGACCCCGCCATCCTCGCGCAGATCGGACCGGTCACGGAGGCCCTCCGCAAGGCCCGAAACGAGGCCGATCCCGCCAAGGCGCCTAACGAGCTGTGCAAGGCGATGGCCGAGGCGGTCCTCGCCGAGCGCGCCCGCCGCGACGACCCGCGGCTCCGCGCCGAGCGCCGCCTCTACGAACTCGTGAAGAACTACCCCACCGCACGGACGGCCTATGGGCGGGACGTCTTCGGGAGGATCATCCCCAGCCGGCAGCGCAACTTCGGCAACTTCGACTTCCAGTTGGCGATGCTGGCCGACCAGCTCGGGCGTTTCCGGGTCGGCGCCCGCGACGAGCCCGTCGAGCGCCTGATCGGCGCGATCTTCTCCCACCGGCACGAGTGGGGGCTCCGGCAGAGCCACGTCAAATACAAGGCCCGCAGCCTGGCCGTCAACGCCCTGCTGGGCAAGGCGGTCCTGCGCCTCGCGGGGAAGGGGCAGTTCTCCGCGCGGCTGTTCAACTGGTTCCGCGACACGCGCGTCGGGCGCAACTGGACCGATGGCAACGCCGGCCAGGAGGTCATGGCAAAGATCATCGACCAGCGCCTGTTCCACAAGTCCGGCTACCGCGCCGGCGGCGCCAGCCGCAGCGCCACGACGAGCTACATGCGGCTGATCCGCCAGGAGTTCCCCGGCCTCGCCGCCCGGTATCCCGTCGAGAGCCACTTCGACGACATGTTCGTGGAGGAGGCGGGCAAGACGCGCTTCCTCGACTGGAGCTACTGGGAGTTCGGGCGGGACGAGCAGAAGAAGGTCACCAACGCCGCGGCGAAGCTCCTGGCCCGCGACCCGCTGCCGACGGGCAGCGACGACGCCGAGGGCGTCTACTCCCTCCGCACGCTGATGCGCTGGCTGGGCGTCGCCCTGAACGCCGAGAAGGGCACCCGCGAGAGGCTGCTGGCCCGGTGCGACGCCGCCTACGGCAAGACCCGCTTCGACGCCTACGCCATGGGATACGGCTACTTTGCCAACGGTGCGGACGCCTCCAAGCCCGCCGGGCGGAAGGCCTTCTTCCAGCGGCTCGGGACGTACGTCGACCGCGCCGCCGAGGCCCCGGCGAGGCTGAGCATGCCCGCCCTGCCCCAGCTCAAGGTCGTGACCGCCGAGAGCCTCACCGAGCGGGAGCTGGCCGTCCTGATCGCCATGTTCACCGAGGCCCCCTCGCCGTGGTGGACGAAGGGCTACGAGTTCGACACGGCCGGGCGCCTGATCCACGAGTCCCTGGCCGCCCGCCGGCGCCAAAGCGAGCTGTTCGGGCTGATCGGGCACTTCTGGAAGGTCGCCCGCGACCACCGGGACTACAACGTCTGGAAGGAGATGACGCGGCGTGTGGACGACCTGCGCAAGGGCGGGCAGCGGGACCTCGCGCTGGCCTACAGCACGGTGGGGCTGACGCTGCTGAAGGACGAGCTGTCGGGCGAGCTGCGCACGGCCCTGGGAAGCGTCCGCACGTGGGCCTTGGCGGAGATGGGCGGCGTCATTCCCGTCCCCAGGGGCCACCCGCTCCGCCCGCTGTACGAGGCGCAGCTCGCGTACCTCACCGGCAGATACCAGACGGCCTGGGAGACCTACCTGGCCCAGCGCGCGAGGCTGGCCAAGTCCTTCAAGGAATTCGACCCCCAGTTTTGCATCTGGGTCATCCGGAAGAACACGGAGTTTCGCGACTTCGACGAGGCGGAGGCGTTGGCCAAGGAGATGATCGCCTGGTTCGACGAGGTCTCCAATCGCTTCGAGGCCGAGGTCCGCGCCCACCTTCAGCTCTCCTACGCCGACATCGCCCTGGCGCGCGACGACCGCCCCCGCGCCCGCGCGCTGTACGAGCGCATCGTCGCCCACACGGACTTCGCCGGCACGCGCGCCCGGCTGGACGCCGAGCTGAAGATCGCCGACGTCGACGCCCGCGACGGCAACTTCGACCGCGCCATCGAGCGGCTGGAGGGACTCAGCCGACGGAAGAACCGCTACCTCCAGACCGAGGCCGCCTACCACATGGCCACCGTCAAGTACGCCCAGGAGGAGTACGCCGAGGCGAAGGAGCACCTGGAGCAGCTCTTCGCGCTCAGCGGCGACCACGCGGAGGGGCGCATCCTCGAAGGGAAGGTCAACCTGCGGCTGAAGAAGCTGGAGCAGCCCACCGACATCGACCTGGGCGAGAAGATCGGCCGGAAGTACATCGTGCCGGGCCGCCCCGTGCGCGTGAGCCTGGTGGACCGCAACCTGTCGATCGTCCGCCAGGCCACGGAGATCGAGATCCGCGCCTGGACGGACTCGGGCGACGAGGAGTTCTTCTCGCTGACGCCGTTCGGGGATTCGAAGGTGAAGTTCAAGGGCCAGCTCGCCACGGAGCTGGGGGCGGTCAAGAAGCGCGACCACGTCATCCAGGTGATCGGCAAGGACCGCGTGCACTACGCCTTCTCCGATCGGTTCGCGAAGGTGCAGAAGATCGAGGACAACCGCCCGTATACGCTGCTGGTGGCGACCGACGCCGAGCTGTACGCCTCCTCGGGCAGGATCCTCTCGAAGGAGCAGCGCCAGGCCCGGGCGCTGGAGGCGATGATCCGCAAGCGAATGGGCGCCGACGCGCCCGCCGCCGGCAAGCCCGCGCCGCTCAGCACCGTCCGCGCCGAGGACCAGATCAAGCCCGGCAACCGGATCAACGTCCGCGTGGTCGACCCGGACCGCGGCGAGACCCGCGCCAAAGACCGGATCACGGTGCGCCTGGCGACCGCCAGCGGCGATGCCATCGCCGCCTGCACGCTGGAGGAGACCGGCCCGCACAGCGGCGTCTTCGAGGGCTCCGTGCCCACCGAGCCGGCCCAGGCCACCGCCACCGCCTCCGACAGCCAGGAAGGCACCGAGGCGAACTTCGCCATCTCGTCGAGGAAGTACCCGGCCTGGGTGGGTCTGCCGAAGCCCAGCCGCTCCCGCCCGAAGACCTTCAGCGTCGACCTCAACGACAACGTCTCGCTCGGCAGAATGAAGCTCGTCGCCGCCGAGCCCACGCGGAAGCTCAAGAGCTTCCTCGTGCAGACGTCCTTCAACGGCCGGGACTTCACCACCGTCGGGGCCTGGCCCGCGACGTTCGCGCCCTGGACGGGCAAGCCCACGCTGGAGCTGGCCCGCTACGTCACCGAGGAAGGCGCGGAGCGGCGCGGACAGATCGCCGGCCCCAAGACCGTCCACGACTTCCGCGACTACCTCGAGCGGGGACACATCCGGGAAGCCCAGGAGAAGCTCACCCGCCCGATCCGGACCCTCGCCGCCGACTGGGACTACAAGCTCGACGGGGCCGGCAGGCAGATCGGCCTGGACGGCAACAGGAACAGCCGCAAGTACTACGTCGCCCACATGAAGGCGGCGTTCCACCAGGCGCGGCGGCAGATCCGCACCTTCACGCTGCGGCACAAGGGCGACCTGCCCGCCCGCGAGTACGCCCTGACGTACCTCCTGGCCGTCGACGGCGAAGGAACGTCTCAGCCGCGCCGCGGCAGCAACGACCGGGAATTCGCCATCGAGGCCAAGAGGGACCTCGGCAAGGGCGTGCACACCATCGAGGTGTTCGTCTTCGCCCACCAGCACGCCAAGGCGAGCTTCGAGGTGACCTGCGACAGCGACAAGCCCCCGTACGTGATCCCCTGCCCCGCGGAGATGTTCGACGCCGCCAAGCATCCGGAGATCGCCCGGGGCCTGGCCCGCGACGTGGCCGAGGTGAAGGCCGGCGACGACGACACCACGTTTGAGGTCGCTTTCCCCGCCGGCACGCGGGCGCGCATCGTCCGCCTGCTGCTGACGGACTTCGAGTCCGACGCGCCGGCCATCGGCAAGATTCACCTGACCGACGCGGGCGGCAAGCAGGTCCTGCCGACGAGGCACGACTTCATGGACCTGCGCAAGAACGACGTCCTGGAGATCGTGCCGGGCGACCGGATCACGGTGACGTACGAGGACCCGAAGGTCCTGACCCGCGGCAAGGAGCTGCACGAGGCCTTCCTGACCGCCACGTACACGAACGCGACGGTCGGCGCGTGCTTCGTCGAGTACACGCTGCGGGCCGACGGCGAGCGCCAGGCGCGGTACGTGCCCATGCGGCGCTTCCAGGCGGGCGACAAGATCAACGTCTTCATCCAGGACCCCGACGGCGACGTCTCCGACAAGCTGGACACGGTGAAGTTCACCGCCCGCACGTCGGAGGGCCAGACCGTCCAGCTCGACGCCCTGGAGACCGAGGAGCACTCCGGCGTGTTCCTGGGCGTCGTGTTCCCCATCGCCGGCCGGCCCAAGCGCAAGAGCGAGCTGACCGTCCGGGCGGGGGACGACGTGGTCCTGACGTACCTCGACCGCGAGAACACCGACCCGGGCATCCCGTGGGAGCGCACGTTCGCCGTCGAGCAGGTCTGGTTCGACCCGCCGAACGTCCGCCTGTACGAGGTGACCAGCCTCACGCTCGAGGAGGCCGACAAGCTCGCCGGGCGCAAGGCGTCCGCCCGGCCGTCGCGCCCCCGAGGGCGCCGGCGCGGCAGGCGGGGGCAGACAACCGCCGAGATCGCCGCCATGCGCGACGAGCACGTCCCCGCGCGGCGGACGCTGCTGGCCGTCCGCCCACAGGCCTCGGACCAGAAGACCCCCGCCCGGATCGTCATCGGCGGGCCCCTGCTGGTGGAGGTGCTCTTCCCCTACATCACCAAGTCCGCCGAGAGCACGTGCAGCGTCTACGCCCAGACCTCCAGCGGCCGCAAGAAGCACGGCAAGCCCGGCGCCGCGGGCACGTTCGACCCCAACGTCCCGGGCACGATCAAGCTCACGCGCACCGTCGGCGACGTCTCGTCGTTCGCCCCCCCGCCGGGCTACCGCGAGGTGGTCGTCCACGGCGATCCGTACGCCCTGAGCGCCCTGGACGACGGGCGATTCACCTTCTCCGTGCCGATCAAGCTCGGCGCCGTGCCCGAGAAGTCCCTCATCGCCGCCGAGGCCCTCGCCGACGGCGAGCAGGCCGAACCGATCGCCCTCGCCATCCGCGGCGACGACCGGATCTACATCGGCCTGAGCTACAAGGACGAAGCGGGCCGCCCGCACTGGGTCACCCGCGAGGCCGCCCTGTCGGGCGACTTCTTCCTCGACGCGATGGACCGGCGCTACCAGGAGAAGGTCGAGGCCCTGCACGTCGGCGAGAACCTCTACTTCCGCGTGATCGACCCGACGCGGGACGCCACCGACGGGAAGGACGTCGTCCAGGTGGACCTCGCGTGCAAGGGCGGGCGGCCGAAGAAGCTCGACCTCGTCGAGACCTACTCGCACTCGGGCGTCTTCAAGGGGCTGGTGAAGGTCGTGCACGCCGAGGACAAGCCCGCCGCCGCCGAGAAGGGCAACATGCCCGCCGTCTACGGCGACGTTCTGACCGCCCGGTACACCCAGCCGAAGACGCGGCAGGGCGAGTCCGTCGCCGCGGCCGTCTTCAAGGGCGCCGACGGCAAGGTCGTCCCCTTCACCAAGCGATTCAAGGACCCCGGCATCGCGGTCGAGACGCAGTTCATGATCGCCGAGGCCTGCTTCGAGCTGGCCAAGCGCCACCGCCAGCTCGGCCAGGACAGCCTCGCCCGCCGGGAGATCGCCCAGGGGCGCAAGCTCCTGGAGGAGGCGATCCGGGACTACCCGAACATGGCCGCCCGCGCGCAGGCGGAGTACCTGCTGGCGGACCTGAGCCTCGAGTTCGGCAACGACGCCGTCCACGAGGAGATCAGGAAGAAGCACTACCTGGACGCCATCACCCGCTACAGCGACATCGTCGCGACCTACCCCGACAGCGAGTACGCCCCCAAGGCCCAGTACCGCAAGGCCCTCGCCTACGAGAAGATGGAGATGCTCGACCAGGCCTGCGAGGAGTACGTCAAGCTCTCCTACCGCTACCCGGACAACCCCCTGGTGGCCGAAACCATCGCCCGCCTGGGCCAGTACTTCCTCAACAAGGGCCGGAGCATCCGTACCGCCAGCGAGAAGCTGACCGACCCCGTCGAGCGCGAGAAGGCCCGCCTGAAGGCGGCGGAGATGCTCAAGACCGCCGGGGAGGTCTTCGGGCGCCTCAGCGTCCGCTTCCCCAGCCACCGCCTCGCCGGCAAGACCATGCTGCTCAGCGCCCAGTGCTTCATGCAGGCCGAGGACTACGACCGTGCCGTCAAGGGCTACGTGAAGGTCCAGAAGGCCCCCGACATGGACAAGGACCTCGTCGCCGAGGCGACGTACTGGTGCGGGCATTCCCACATGGAGACGAAGGACCTCGTCAAGGCCTACCAGATGTTCAAGAAGCTGACGTGGGACTACCCGGCCACCAAGTGGGCCAAGTTCGCCCGCGGGCGGCTGGCCGACGAGGCCTTCCAGGACATCGAGGACTGAGGGGCAAGGCGTTGAGAGACCATGACGTCGCGTGACCAGCGCAGCGGAGGCGCCTCGATCCGGCTCGAGCTGCCCCCGCCCCGAACGGAGCCGCTGGAGCGGGCCGGCGGCGTCCTGTCGCGCCTGCCGTACCGGGAGCGGTTCCTGGCCGCCCAGCTCCTCGCGGCGGACGACGTCTTCGTCGTCGCGCGGACGGGAACGAAGGTCGACGTGGGAAGCTGGCTGCTGCGCGGGCGGGTGTGGGTCTTCGCGCTGGCCCGGTCGCTGGCGATCGTGGCCTGCGGACCCTGCGGCGGCCGCTGCCACGCCGCCAAGCTTCCCTACGCCCGCCTGCGCGACAGCCGGTACAATCACGTGACGGGCGAGCTGGCCCTGTCTCCCGCGACGGGGCTGCCCTTCCGCGGGCTCCGGCTGGACCCCATCGAGGCCTGCCAGATCCTGGCACAGATCTACCGCGAGGACTAGGACGCATGCTGGAAGAACTGGTCAAGGGCAGTTGGCTGATGATCCCGCTGCTGGTGTGCAGCGTGCTGGCCACCGCCGTGCTGATCGACCGGGCGCTGGCCTTCTGGGCCAACCGCAAGATCGACACCCGCTCGCTTCGGGCGAATGTCCTGTCGCTGCTGGCCGGCGACCAGGTGACCGACGCGGCGGTGCTCTGCGCCAACACGCCCGGGCCGGTGTCCGCCGTGCTGCTGAGCGGCCTGCAGTCCCTCGCCAAGCACCGCCACCTGCCCGACCGCAAGGCCGTCACCGAGGCCATGGAGAAGTCCATGGACGACTTCGCCGAGCACGCGATGAGCGCGGTGGAGAAGCGCCTCGGCGTCCTGTCGACCATCGGCAACGCCGCGCCCCTGCTGGGGATGACGGGGACGGTGACGGGCATGATCGCCTCGTTCGCCGAGCTGCGCCAGGGCACGGACTCCGCCGGCGTGGCCATGGGCATCTCCGAGGCGCTGATCACGACCGCCGCGGGGCTGATCATCGCCCTGTACGCCGTCATCCCCTACCACATCTTCACCGGCCTGGCCCGGAAGGTGGACCTGGAGATCTCCGAGGCCACGACCGAGGTCGTGGACTTCGTCGCCGCGCGGATATCGGCCGTCCTGCCGGCCGACACGGAGCCGCAAGCAGATGGCCCGTAGACGCACCAGGCGAAGCGCCCGGGCGGGCGAGCCCGAGGTCCCCGTCCAGTCCTTCGCCGACATCGCGTTCCTGCTGATCATCTACTTCATCCTGGCGGCCAGCCTCAGCCAGGACCTGGGCTTCCGTACGGACATCCCGGCGGGGCAGAAGGCCGCCGAGGCCTCCGACGAGAAGACCGTCCTCCTCCGCGAGGACGGGCTGTTCTGGGGGCAGCGGAACGTCTCGATCGCCGACCTGCGGTCGGAGCTTGCCGGCCTGAAGCTGCCCGAGCGCGACCCCAACAGCCGCGTCGTCCAGTTCGAGGCCAAGGGCAACGTCGCCTGGCAGCAGTACTACGAGGTCCTGGCGGCTATCGAGCGCGCCGGCGGCGTGCCCGGCATCGTCATGGAAGCGGGGCAGAAGAGATGAGACGAGCACGACGCATCCGCCGAGCCAGCATCGTCGTCCCCGTGGTCAGCATGGGCGACATCGCCTTCCTGCTGATCATCTTCTTCATCCTGTGCAGCAACTTCGCCAAGAAGGCCGGCAAGAACGTCCAGCCGCCCCTCGCCGCCGACCTGGAGCCCCTGCCCAAGCCCCGCTTCTACGTCGCGGTGGACGCCGACGGGAACCTCTACGTCGACAACCAGCAGGTGGGCTCGGCCAAGGAAGTCCAGGCGGAGCTGGCCGCGAAGATCGACCCGACGGCCTCCGTGGCGAACCGGACCGTCGTCTTCGACTGCGACCGGTCCGTCCGGAAGGAGACGTTCGAGCCGGTCCTCGAGGCGATCGCCCAGGCCGGGGGGATCATCGGCGCCGTCGGGAAAGAGGACGGCCGCGAACCTCAGTGAGTCGATAGCCCGCGCCGGCGCGCGCCCGTGGGGCGCCGGCGGGACACTGCCAGGAGCAGGCGCATGGCCAACGCGTCCCAGACCGACATCCGAAAGCTCTCGCCCGACAAGCTGCTGACGCGGTTCCGCAAGTCGGGCATCGCGTTGTGCGTCCTGGCGGCCTTCGCGCTGCACGTCGCCGTGCTGGGCGCGACGAGCGTGGACTACCTCCACGGCCTGGTCGATCCCGCCTGGAAGGAGCAGCAGGAGCAGCTCGAGGAGGAGGCGAGGAAGCAGGCAGAGGCCGCGAAGACGGCCCGGGCCCGCAAGGCCCGCGTGCCGGCGACGACGTCGGCGCCCGCGAGCCGCCCGGCGGGGACGCCGCCCGCGGCGAGGCGACCGGCGACCAGGCCGTCCGGCGGGCGCAAGCTGCCCGAGCCGCTGACCACGATGCCCAAGCCCGGGGAGATCCCCAAGGTGCCCGGCACGGGCATCGGCATCGACGAGACCGAAGGGCGCTGAGGAAGCCCGGCCCGCCCCGCGCGGGCCGCCCGAGCCGACATGCCGACGCTGCGAGCCAGAAGCCCGGTCCCGACGATCCTCTGCGTGCCGCTGGCGCTTCTCGCCGGCGCGGCGCTGCGGGCCGTCCTCCTGGCGGCCCCGGCGGCGCGCCAGTTCGCGCGGTTCCCGGACCCGTCCGCTCTGGGCTTCGACGCCGGCGGCGCGGAGACGCTGTTCCTCGCCGGCCGGGGCCTGAACGTCCTGGCCGCGGCGCTCCTGGCCGGCGGCGCGCTGTGGGCCGTCGCCGCCGTCGTGGGTATGCTGGTGCGCCGGCCGTGGTCGCTTCGCCTCATCCGCGCGGCGTACCTGTCGGTCTTCGTGGTCGCGGGCGTCTTCGCCTGCGTCGTCTTCGAGGCGTCCGGCGTGGTGGGCAGCGCGTACAAGGCGGCCCATCCCAAGGCCAACGACGCCGCCTACCGGACCTTCCTGCTGCGGTGGAGCTACCTTTCCTGGGCGCTGCTCGGCTGCCTCCTGGCGGCGGGAATGCTGCTGCTGAGCTGGCGCGGCAGGACGGTGGCCTTGTTCCGCCGCACCGGCCAACCCGCCCGCGCGCCGGGGGACCGCTTCCTGGAGAACCTGCGAACGGGCGGCGGCGACCCCCGGTATCGGAGGAGCTGGCTGGCCGGCTCGCTGGTCCACTGGCTGATCATCGTCGGCCTGCCGTTCCTGCTGATGCTCCGGGGCTGCATCGAGCCGTACCTCGTGCCGTACGGCCGGGGACAGGCGCGCGTCACCCGCGTGATGCGAGTCGTGCGCCGCAAGAAGAAGCCGCGCCGCAAGTACATCCTCCGGCGCAACGCCGCGGTGTACTGGGACATTCCCGACCTGAACGAGTCGAAGATTGCCCGGGAGGTGGACGACGCCACGCAGCAGAGCTGGCGGACGGACCGCAACGCCGTGCACGGCAAGATGGGCGCGGGCGGGGGCAAGAAGGGCGGCTGGCCGGACGGCGTGCCCGGCGGGAAGATCCGCTTCATCCGCCTGGAGCACCGTGGGCGGGACTGGGACGACGGCATGGACGCCCACACCCGCGCGGACATGAACTTCCTCGACTTCCTCCGCCAGGAGGTGCCCTTCCCCGTGGCGCGCAAGGGCGAGTCGCACCCCATCCGCCTGCTCGCGCGGTACCCCAAGGGCTTCGCCCCGCCGTTCGTCTACCTGACCGGCTCGGACCACATCCGCGCGTCCGCCACCGACCAGCGGATCCTCCGCGAGTACCTGCTGGACGGCGGCATGCTCTTCGCCGACGCCGGCAGCCGACGCTGGGACCACAGCTTCCGCAGCTTCCTCCGCGCCGCCCTGCCCGGCAAGCGGCTGATCGACATCGCCGACGACGACGAGATCTTCCAGATGCCCTACGTCTTCGCCAACGGCGCGCCGCCGCTGTGGCACCACGGGGGCTTCCGCGCGATGGGCGTCAAGCACAAGGGCCGCTGGCTCGTCTTCTACCACCCCGGCGACATCAACGACGCCTGGAAGACGGGGCACTCCGGCATGGACGAGGAGATCGCCGACAAGGCCTTTCAGATGGGCATCAACGTCATGTACTACGCCATCACCCGGTACCTCGAGCTCACCCGGAAGTACCGCAAATCCTAGGGAACGCTCCCGTGCGCCGCGCGACACAGCTCGTCCTCCTCGCCGTGGCCCTGGCGTCGGGCCCGCCGCCGGCCTGCGCCGAGCCCAACCGGGCCGCGCTCGAAGAGCTGCGCGGCGCGGCCACCGCGCCGGCCCCCGGGCGGGACGACACGCAGCCGGCGTCGCAGCCGGCCACCGCCACCGCCCCGGCCACGCCGCCGACGAGCGCGCCCGCCGAGGAGGCCGGCTTCCTCCAGCGCCTTCGTGACGCGGGCGCCGCCGTCGCCGCCGCCGCCGCCGGGCTGTACCTCTACTTCGGGCCCGTCGGCGTGGCCTCCGTCGCCGCGTGGGTCCTCGTATGGGCCACGCTGCTCGTCCAGGCCATCCGGACGCGGGGCATGGGCGTCGGCCTCGGCGCGAGCCTGCTGGCCGCCCTGGCGGTCGCCTGGGCCCACGCGCTGCCCCAGGCCGGGCCCTTCGTCGCCTTCCTCATCTGGCTGGCCGTCTTCGCCGCCCTCGCCGTCGTCGTCGCCTGGGCCCTCGTCGCCCGGGAGCTGCCCGTCGCCTTCGCCGCGCTGATGCTGGCCCTGGCGGCGTTCGGGCTGGGCATGTGGAACTCCGACAACGTCAGCGCGATCCGGGAGGACCGCACGGCGGAGATCGAGGCCGCCCGGAAGCGCCAGATGGCCGCTCGCCGAAGGGACGTTCGAGAGAAGCTCCGCAAGCTCAAGTCCAGGGCCGCCGACATCCGCTTCGCCGAGGACGACGCCAACGACCCCCTGGACCTCGCCGGCTACCGCAAGAAGGACGCCGCCCTGCTGGCCCGGGGCCCCGAGGCCGGCGACTACGCCTACCGCGCCCGCGGCAAGCGGCGGCGCGACCCCAACATGCTCGACGGCAAGGCCGACGCCCTGACCCGGGCCGTCGACGACGAGGCGAGGCGCTCCCGGCTGGGCGCCGGCGCGCGGATGCTGCCCGGGGACGACCTCGTCCGCGCCAACCAGCTCGACAGGCTCAACCGCTTCGCCGTCCGGATGACGCTGGTCGCGGCCGTCCTCTTCGCGGGCCTGGAGTACCTTCGCAGGCTCAACCGCACCGTCGGCAGCATCCTGCCGCTGCCCATCTCCTGCCGGGCGATCGACTCGATCTGGCCCAAGACCCACGCGGTGCGCCTCCGGGCGCGCTCGCCCGACGACGTGCGCCGCTACCTCGAGGCCGCCGTCCGCAAGGGCGAGTCGTTCCTCTGCTTCGCGCCGCGCGACCCCTGGCCGGGCGAGCGCGGCTTCCTGGATCGGCTGCCCGTCGCGGGCCTGTGGCGGCTGCGGAAGGTCGCCTTCCGTCCGGGCGACCCCGCCTACGGCAGCGCCCTGGTCTTCGAGACGGCGTGGTACGGCCGCTGCAGCTTCGTCCTCCTCGCCGGGCGGCTCGACGCGCCGCTGTCGGCCTTCCTGGACGACCTCCTCGCGGCGCTGCGGATGAGGAGGCACACCCGCGCGGCCGCGGCGCGGAGCGTCCACCTCGTGTGGGACCTGCCCGCGCCCCCGCCGCCCGAGACGCTCGAAGAGCTCGCCTTTCTCTGCCGTGAGACCAACTGGAAGCTGGTGGTCGCCTGCCCCGACGAGCCCGACGCGGCCGCCCGGCGGCTTCTCGAGGAGACGTGCGCCTGCTGAGCCGGTTCCCGCGTCGCGTCCCGCACCGCCGACGCCGGCCGATGTCCGCCCTTCCCCTGTACGTATCGCAGTTGTATTCCGCCGTTTAGCGATTACTCCACTTGACGAATGAGCAAACCGATGTATACTAGGAGGAACCTCATCTACGCAAGCGAGTGGTTTTTCCGAAGAGGCGTGTTCTCTTCAAGGGAGAGGGAGGAGACAAATGCGTTCTGCTAGAGCAACCTGTGTCGTCTTGGCTGCCCT
>CAZXOC010000097.1:0-22945 GCA_964642165.1 uncultured Planctomycetaceae bacterium
CACGTTCCTGATGAAGGGCCACAGCCTGGACTTCTTCAACTTCTACCGGCTGGCCGACAACGCCTTCGTCTACGAGACGTCCAACCGCGGCCCGCGCGTCTGGGGCTGGGACAGCTACCTCTGCGACGTCGGGCGCGTCGTCTCGGCGAAGATGCACAAGCGCTTCGGCATCTACGTCAAGCCGCATCGCGGGGCGCCCGTCCAGCGGGCCCTCGCCGCCGCCGGCCGCGGGGCGACGATGCTCTACTGGTACACCTACGGGCCGGACTACAAGAAAGGCGACAGCTTCTCCCAGAGCCGCGAGGCCCTCGCCCTCGTGAGCAAGGCCGCTGCCCTGCTGGGCAAGACGGAGGACGTCCTGTACGGCTCGCGCTGGATGCATCCCGCGCAGGTCGCCGTCGTCAAGCCGCGGTCGAGCGAGATCTGGATGCGCCTCGACCGCACGCCGGCGCGCGAGGCCGCCTGGGAGAACGCCAAGTGGACCTACGCCGCCCTCCAGCACGCCCACGTGCCCGTCGACCCGCTCGACGAGGAGATGCTCGCGACGGACGACCTCTCCGGGTACAGGGTCATCTACGTCAGCGGGCCGAACCTGACCTGCGCCGCCGCGGCAAAGCTCGCCACGTGGGTCGCCGCCGGAGGGACGCTCTACACGAGCGGCTGGGGGCTCGTCCGCGATGAGGCCAATCAGCCGCTGAAGGCGCTCCAGCCGGTGCTCGGCCTCCGGGCGCGCCGAGAGCCCGAGATGTACTACCGCGTGTCCCTCTACGGCGCGGGGCGGATCGAGTCCTACAGCGATCCCGGCCGGGCGATCGCCCCCGTGCCGAAGGGCGCGAAGGTCCTCGCCGCCGAGGCCATGAAGGGCGGGTTCGTCCCCGTCATCGGGCGTGAAGTGCTCCAGCCGGCGGCCGGGACGCACGTGCTCGCGAAGTTCGCCGACGGCTCGGCGGCCCTGACGCGCAACCGCTGGGGCAAGGGGCGGGCCTACGTGGCGGGCTTCTTCCCCGGCCTGGAGTACAGCGCGGGCATTCGCCACGACCGGTTCGACATGACGCGCGACCTCGATGCGGCGCGGCGGGCGTTCGTGGCCGCCCCGGCCGTGGAGCGCGTGCAGCCGGTGGTCGACGCGTCGCTGCCGACGGTGGAAGGCGTGCTCCTCGCCAGCGACGCCACGGGCCGGCGGGCCGTCACGCTCGCCAACTGGGCCTACCGCGTCGTCGCCCACCGCAAGCGGGGCAAGCGCGTCTCCGTCGTGGCGGGCATCGTGCCCGCGACGGACCTGGCGGTGCGCATCCGCGGCGCGGGGCGGGTCCGCAAGGTCACCTCGGCCATGCGGGACGAGCCACTGAAGTTCGACGTCGCCGCCAACGTGCTCACCGTCCGCCTGCCGCGCCTGGACGAGGGCGACGTGCTGCTCCTGGAGTAGAGAACTCCCCCCCGGCGCCCCGCCGCGCCGGGGCCCGAGCGTGTCAAGCAGAAGGTGGAACACATGGCAAGAGGGCAGTGGGCGGCGCTGGCGGTCCTGGTCCTGTCGGCGAATGGGCGGGCGGCCGCGGCGGGCGACGCGGCGGCGAGCCGCACGACCCTCGTCCTGAACGAGGGGAGCTTCTGGCGATACCACGTGACGCTTCGCAAGCCGACCGTGTCGGCCGGTGCGGGCCGCGCAGGCGCCGGCGGCGAATCGATCCCCGTCGTCCTGCCCGTGCAGGTGCCGTACCGCTCGTACCCCGGCATCGAGCACATGGAGACGCCCGCGCCCCCGGCCGACTGGACGCGGCGCGACTTCGACGACGCCGACTGGCCCCGCGCGCGGGCGGCGAGCCGCTGGGCCGATTCCATCGCGGTGGCCGCCTTCCCCCCGGCCGTGAGGTACTCCGTCGCCGTGCTGTGCATGCGAGGCAAGTTCGCCGTTCGCGATCCGTCGGCCGTCGAGGCCCTCACGCTGTCGCTGCGGTACCGCGGCGGCGTGGTGGTGTACCTGAACGGCCGGGAGGTCGCGCGCAAGGACGTGCCCGCCGGCCCGCCGGACGCCAACACGCCCGCGGCGCCCTACGGCGAGAAGGCGTTCGTGGACGCCGACGGCGAGCCGATTCCCGGCCCCTACCACGCGGGCAAGCGGATCAAAGCCGGCGAGAAGGGCCTCGCTCGGCGCATCGCGCGGCGCGACCGGGCGCTCGGGCCGCTGACCGTGCCGCGCGGCATCCTGCGCAGCGGCGTAAACGTCCTGGCCGTTGAACTGCATCGCAGCGGCTACCACCCCTCCGCGATGCGGTGGTTCCGCCGGCCGCACGTCGGCAAGGAGTGCGCCTGGACGCCCATCGGCCTGACGCAGGTCCGCCTGGGGGCCTCGGGCACCGGCGCGGCGCTGAACGTCGCCCGGCCGCGGGGCCTGCACGTCTGGAACGAGGCCGTCAGCGACCGGGTCACGGCGCTGGACCACGGCGACCCGGGGCAGTCCCTGCGCCCGATCTCGATCGCGGCCGCTCGCAACGGCGCGTTCTCGGCCCGGGTGGTCGTCGGCTCGCGCGAGGCCATCCGGGACCTGCGGGCGCGGGCGAGCGATCTCGAGTCCGCCGGCGGGCGGATCGGCGCCTCGCGCGTGCAGGTCCGCTTCGCCCGCCTGGACGGGCGGTCGTACCAGCACCCCGACTGGTTCGACGGCCTCGAGGATCGCCCCCCCGCCGAGGTGCCCGTCCACAAGACGGGCGGCGCGGTCCAGCCGGTCTGGATCACGGTGCACGTCGCCCGGGACGTCCCGGCTGGGGACTACCGCGGGAGGCTGACGCTCTCGGCTCGCGGCGCGGGGCCCGTGACCGTGCCCGTCCACGTGAGCGTCGCCGACTGGGCGCTGCCCGACCCGCGGGACTTCCGCACCTACGTGGGCGTCTACCAGTCGCCGGCAACCCTCGCCCTCCAGTACAACGTGCCGGAGTGGTCCGAACGGCACTGGAAGCTGATGGCGCGGAGCTTCGAGCTGCTCGGGCGCCTCGGCAACAAGATCGTCGTCATCCCGCTGTCGAACCGGACGCAGTTCGGCAACGACGAGGGGATGGTGACCTGGCTGCGCAAGCCGGACGGCTCGTTCGAGTACGACCTGAGCGTGCTCGGTCGGTACCTGGGCCTGGTCCGGGAGCACCTGGGGGCGGTGGATTTCGTGGCCATCCAGGTGTGGCACTCGCGGGGCTGGCAGACGCTGGCGGCGGACCAGCAGAACACCGTGACGGTGATCGACCGCCGCAGTGGGCGGCGCGAGCGCATGCAGGTGCCGCGCTTCGGCACGGAGCAGAGCAAGCGCTTCTGGAAGCCGGTGCTCGACGCCGTCCGCAAGCGCCTCGCCGCGGCCGGGCTGGCCCGAGCGATGTGCCTGGGCATCTTCTCCGACGGCACGGCCCCGCCCGAGGTGCTGCGGGCGTTCGACGAGATCGTGCCCGGCGGGGCGAAGTGGCAGCGCGGCTGTCACAGCGTCACGCGGAAGGCCGAGGCCTACCCGCTCAAGGGCGGCGGGCGCGTGGTCTGCCACGAGTTCTGCTACGGCTTGGACTTCGGCGACCCGGCGGAGAAGCTCCCGCCGATCTGGGACCAGCGCCGGCGCCCCGGCGTGGCGTTCATCCGCCACAACTTCGACGACCGGCTGAGCCTGCTGAAGTACCGGACGATGCCCGAGCGGGCGCTGTACTGCGGCTGCCGGGGCATCGGGCGCATCTGCCTGGACTACTGGGACGTGCTCCGCGTCGACGAGCACAGACGCCGGAACCTATACAACCGCTGGCCGCACTCGAGCTGCGCCCAGCGCGAGCCGAACCTGTTCCGCCTGGCCTGGCCGTCGCCCGACGGGGCCGCGCCCACCGTGCGCTACGTGCAGTTCCGCGAGGGCATCCAGGACGCCGAGGCCCTGATCGCCGTCGCCGAGGCGCTGGCGAAGCACGCCGACCGGCTGGGACCCGCCCTCGCCGCCGAGTGCCGGCAGGTGCTCGTCGACCGGATCAACTTCTGCCGCCGCACGTGCCCCGAAGGCCGAGGGACGTGGTTCCGCACGTATCACCACGGCTGGGGGAAGCTGACCGCCCGCATCTACGCCGCCGCGGCGAAGTCGGCCCGACGCCTCGCCGGGCCGTAGGCTACCGCCCGTTGCTCTTCCGCGGCTCGAAGTAGCGCAGCAGGATGCGCCCGACGACCCACTTGCCGCGGGTGTTGGCGTGGCGGCACGGCCTTGTTACGGTCGCGACGCGGGGTATGATCCGGTCGTGGAGATCCTGCGGCACGCTGCGGAGGCCAAGCGAATGAGCACAGCGAAGGGACTTGCGGCCCTGTCGGCGGCGATCATCGTCCTGGCGGCGCCGGCCGGGTTCGCGTCGGGCGACGCGCCGGGCCCGATCTGCCAGTCGGTGCGGCTGGGCCCGCAAGACAGCATGGAGGAGATCGTTCGCAAGGCGGCCGGCGTCAAGCCGTCGCCGCGGCAGGTGGCGTGGCAGGAGCTGGAGTTCTACGCGTTCGTCCACTTCGGGATGAACACGTTCACCGATCGCGAGTGGGGCAACGGCAAGGAAAGCCCGAAGCTCTTCGCCCCCACGCAGTTCGACGCGCGGCAGTGGGCGGCCGCCTTCCGGGCCGCGCAGATGCGCATGGTCATCCTCACGTGCAAGCACCACGACGGCTTCTGCCTCTGGCCGAGCCGGTACACGGAGCACTCGGTGGCGAACAGCCCGTGGAAGGGCGGCAAGGGCGACGTGGTCCGCGAGGTCGCCGGCGCCTGCCGGGAGGCGGGCCTGAAGTTCGGCGTGTACCTCTCCCCGTGGGACCGCCACGAGCCGACCTACGGCGACTCGCCCGCCTACAACCGGCACTTCCGCAACCAGCTCGCCGAGCTCCTGACCGGCTACGGCGAGATCGCCGCCGTGTGGTTCGACGGCGCGTGCGGCGAGGGGCCCAACGGCAAGCGCCAGGTCTACGACTGGCCCAGCTACTACCGCCTGATCCGCAAGCTCCAGCCCAACGCCACGATCCACGTCCGCGGGCCGGACGTGCGCTGGTGCGGCAACGAGGCCGGCCGCACGCGAAAGAGCGAATGGAGCGTCATCCCCCTGCGTGGGTCGCCCGAGGCCCATGCCTGGACCGACAAGCGCGGCGCCGACCTCGGCAGCCGGGCGCGGCTTCGCGGCGCTACGCACCTGGTGTGGTATCCCGCGGAGGTCAACACGTCGATCCGCCCGGGCTGGTTCTACCACGCGCGCCAGGACGGCCGCGTCAAGGCGCTCGACCACCTGCTGCGGATCTACTACGGCTCGGTGGGCGGCAACGCGACGTTCCTGCTGAACGTCCCGCCCGACCGGCGCGGGCGAATCCACGAGAACGACGTCCGTCGGCTGGCCGAACTGGGCAAGGTGCTGCGGGCGTCGTTCCGGACGGACCTGGCGAAGGGGGCGGCGGCCCGGGCCTCGGCCGAACGCGGGCGCGACGGCACGCACGCGGCCGCCCTGGCCGTCGACGGCAAGACGAGCACGTACTGGTCCACCGACGACGGCGTGACGTCGGCGGCGCTGGAGGTCGACCTGGGCGAGGCGAGGACCTTCAACCGCGCGATGCTCCAGGAGGCCGTTCGCGTCGGGCAGCGGATCGAGCGGTTCGTGCTGGAGGCCCGGGTGGACGGGGAATGGAAGGGGTTGGCCGAAGCGACGGTCGTGGGCTACAAGCGGCTGCTGCGGTTCCCGGAGGTCACCGCGCGGCAGGTGCGGGTGCGGATCCTCGAGTCGCGGCTGTGCCCGACGCTGTCGACCTTCGCGCTGTACCGGGCCCCGGCGGTCCCGACGGCCCCCGCCGCCCGGGGCGCTAGGCGAACAGCTCCTTCGCGAAGGCTAGATCCTCGGTGATGAGCTGGTCCGTCGCGGCGCGGGCGCTGTACTCGGCCGACAGGCAGACGGGGCCCCGGTAGCCGCGCTTCTTGAGCTCGGCCGCGACCGTCGGCCAGTGGCACAGGCCCTCGCGCCCGGACGTCCAGTGATGACGCCACTCGGCGACGTCGGCGTCGGCGTCGTCCCGTCGCGCCCAGATGCCGTTCTTCAGGTTCACCATGCCCAGGTGGCTCCAGAGGATGTTGACGGCCAGCTCGGGCCTCTCGCCGTTGAGGGCGCAGTGGGCGGGGTCCCACACGGCGGTGAAGTGCTTCGGGTCGTAGCGGCCGATCAGGCTGCGGATGCCCATGGCGTGCGGCACGAAGAAGTCGCAGTGGTTCTGGATGCCGATCGCCACCCCGTGCTCGGCGAGGAGGGGGACGAGGGCGCCGAATTCCGCCTGGAGCCGCGCCTCGCAGTTGAGGTAGCCCTCGGCCGGGTCGATCTGCGGGCAGATGCGGATGACGGGCACGCCGGCCTCGGCGCACGCGGCGATGGTCTGCTCGTCGGTCGGCCCGGCGACGCTGGCGATCCGCACGCCGCAGTCCGCCAGCACCTTCGCCGCCTCGGGCAGGCCCTCCCCGACGCCGGCCGGGGCGACCTGGAAGCCCGGGCGGACCGGCAGCTCGACGCCGTCGAAGCCCATCTCGTGCACGAAGCGGCCCAACTCGGGCAGCGGCATCGCCTTCCACGCCTTGGTGAAGACCGTGAAGCAGATCCCGTCGGTAGTCATCACGCGCTCCTTGGGTGGCCTACTCCGAAACGGGCACCAGTCGCAGACGGTTCTTGCCTTTCGTGATGCGGACGTCCGCCAGCGTGACCAGCCCCCACCTGTCGGCCGTCGCCTTGCCCGTCTGGACGACCTTGCCACCGGCCAGGCTCGTGTTCGTCCACGCCAGCTTCCGCCCCGGCGGGTGCTTGAATCGCTGGAGCCGGCGCGGCGTCACGTGGGCGGTGCACTCGCCCTTCGGCGCCTGGTCCACGAGGGCGACGGTCATCTCCCAGCGGGACGGCTCGTCCACGACGTCGTCGCCCTGCCAATACAGCCACCGGTTGGCGTGGCCCTCGGGGTCGCCGTCGTACCTGTCCTTGCGGCTGCGGCCGTCGCGACCCTTGTGGAGCTTCGGTTCGGCCAGCAGCTTGCCCGTCCCCGGATCGCCGTCGAGGCTGCAGGCGGTGAAGGCCGGCTGCGACTGATCGGTTCGGATGTCCAGCCGGGTCGTGCTGCCCGACGCGCCCGGGCCGGGCAGCGTGCTGCGAACGCCGTGACCGCCGAGGCCCCAATGGAAGATATGCGGCTGGCGGGTCTCCTGCAGGGCGCGGAAGTAGTCCAGGGCCTGCAGCCAGCCGATGCCGCCGTCGTCCTTGCCGTTGCCGAAGCACATCAGCGGCGCGTCGACCCGGGGGTGTGCGCGCAGCCACGCGGCGTCGTCGAAGTGCTCGAAGGCGGTCCGGCCGCTCTCGTGCTTCAGCTTCCAGTCCAGCCGCCCGTAGCACAGCTCGAACGAGCCCAGGAAGTGGGGCGTTCGGGCCGGCACGTGCACGCCGACCCAGCCGGAGCCCCACGCGACCCGCGCCGCACGGCGCAGCCCGTACGACAGCGACCCGCCGCCGCCCATGCTGTTGCCGCCGACGATCGTCCGCGTGCGGTCCACCTTCCACCGGCGAGCGACCCAGTCCAGGAAGGCGTCGTAGCGCTTCTGCGTGTAGGAGCGGACGACGCCCTTCGACCACGGCCGCCACGTGCCCTTCGCCTCGTGGTAGCCCGTCCACCAGTCGTAGGGGATCTGGTTTGTGGAGACGATCAGCGGCGAGGCCGGGCCGTGATACCACCAGCCGAAGCCGCCGTTGAGGCTCGCGCCCCAGCAGTGGAACGCGAGGTAGATCGGCGCCGGCCAGGTCACGTCCCCCGGGACGCCCACGAGGTAGTCGTACGGGCGGCTGGGCACGTTGCAGCGCGGCGGGGCCTCCCAGCGGACGTAGTAGTGCAGCGTCGGCTTGGCGCGGTACATGAACCTCTCGGGCTTCTCGACGCGCTGGAGGACGGGTTCGCCGGGCCCGACAGTCTCGGCGATCGGCCCGACGACGTTGCCCTTCCCGAGCCGGTCGAGGTCCTCCTGTCCGTTGACGGCGGCCGTGACGGCGTACCACGCCTTGCCGGCCCTGGCCGGGTTGTGCGCGTAGATGCCCGTGCCCGGCGCCACGGGGGCCCGGCCGTCCTCGACGGCGTAACGCAGCGCCTCGGTGCCCGGCTTCGGGTAGACGCCGTAGTACTCGTCGTTCCAGCACGTCAGCGGGCCGATCTCGTCCACGAGCCTCGCCTTGCCGATCGCCGCCGGCGTGGTCGGCTCCGTCGAGCGGTAGATGCGGTAGGTGATCTTGCGCGCGGCCGCGGCGAGCCGCTTCCTCGCCGCGCGGAGCTCCTTGACGGAGACGCGTTGGGTCGTGACGGGCGGGTCGACCTCCCGGAACGTCAGGATCGTCTGGCCGGCGCGATGACGAGCCGCCAATGCGGAGACGACCGGCAGCTTGCCCTTGCCCTTGCCCTTCCGCGCGACGGTCACCTCCAGCCGGGCCGTCTTGCCGTCCCAGCCGGGCAGGGACTCGATGAGGAGCTCGAGCGTCCCTCCCGCCTTCAGTGCCGCGCGGACGGCCTCGGTGGCGTCGAAGCTGCGGTACTGCGGCGGCATCAGCGGCAGGTCGGTCTCTCCGGATCGCACGGCCACCGGCAGCAGCGCCCGGCGGTCGTGGCCGTTGAAGACCGGGCGCCCGGGCCGGAAGACGGCCCGGTAGACCTCCGCGCCGCCCAGGACCGACAGGTCGACCGTGACGACCTTGCCGGCGATCTTCACGGTTCCCGGATAGGTTGCGTCGGCGCCGGTGCCGAACGTGGCAGTCGTGGCAGCCGGCAAGGGCGCCGCGGCGGCAAGGACCAACCCGGCGGCCGCCAGGATCGCCGGACCGAGGCGGGCACGTCGGGGGAAGCGGTTCATGTGGTCTCTCCCTTGGCGCCGCTCAGATCAGCGGCAGTGCGACGGGCCGGCCCGTTTCGTAGCACCTCAGCGCGGCGAAGACAACCTCGTGCGTCCGGACCGCGTCGTCGAGGTCGCAGTGCGACGGCGTGTCGGTAAGCACGCAGTCGACGAAGTGGTCGATCTCGCCCTGGAACGGGTGGTGCGTGACGTCCGCGCTGTCGGGCAGGACGGTCGGCAGCTCGACCCAGTCCGTCTGGCCGGGGTACTTGTGCGACCAGACGCGGTTGTTCCGGATCGTGCCCTTGTCGCCGAAGATCTCGATCGGGAACGTGTAGGGCTCGATGCACTCGAAGTTGACGGCCACCTTGCCCAGCGCGCCGTTGTCGAAGCGCACGAGGGCGATCTCCAGCCCGTCGTACTCCATGGGCGGCGCGTCGCACCACTGGTTGGCCGTGTAGTCGTACTGGCGCGTAGTGCCCTTGCGCCGGCCGCCGGCGTACGCGAACACCTCGGTCGGCGTGGCGGCCTCGTGCTCGCCCCGGGCGGCGAACCAGCGCAGGGCGTCGATCGCGTGGCAGCCGCCCACGAGGAACGCGCTGCGCCCGGTGGTCTTGCGGCGCGCGTCGTCCCAGCCGCTCCACCAGCTTCCGCAGTAGTGCTGGTAAGCCGTCTCGACGCAGTAGACCTCGCCGACCGCGTCGTCGGCGATCATCGCCTTGACCGTCCGGAAGAGCGGGTTCCATCGCAGCACGAAGCTCACGACGGTCTTGACGTTCGCCTCGCGGACGGCGTCGCGCATCGCCTTCAACTCGTCGAGGTCCATCGCGACGGGCTTCTCGATGACGACGTGCTTCCCCGCCCGGGCGGCGGCGATCGTGTTGGACGCGTGGACGTGCTGCGGCGTGCAGACCGACACGATGTCCACGCCGTCGTGCGCCAGCGCCTGCTCGTAGTCGTCGTAGCAGGCGACGTCCGGGCCGGCCTCCTCCGCCCGGCGTCGCGCCGACTCGAGCCGCCGGCTGGAGACCGCGACAACCTTCGTGTGCGGGTTGCTCCCGAAGGCCTGGATGTGCTGCGTGGAGACCCATCCAGCCCCGTGGACCAGAACGCCCAGCGTCTTGTCAGACATGCCTTCGTCCTCCACCCGGCCCGGGGCGCTACAGCCGCCACGGGTCGCGCATCGAGTAGGCGAGCATCCGGTTGGCCTCGTCGTCGTTGAGGAACCGCTCCCGCTCGGGGTCCCAGCGCAGCTTGCGCCCCAGCCGCACGGCGATGCCCCCCAGCAGGGCCGTCGTCGTCGCCCGGTGGGCCACCTCCGCGGGCGTGATCGTCTCCGACCGGGTCTTCACGCAGTCGAGGAAGTTGCGGATGTGACCCGGGCTCCTGTCGAGCTGAGTCTCGCGGGGCCCGAAGCGCTCGCGAAGCAGCGACGCCGGCTCGGCGGTCGTGCGGGAGCGGGTGAACACCCACCCGTCCGTGCCCTCGAACCGCACGCCGTGCGCGTTCTTGCCCGTGTCCGTCATGATCAGCCGCACGCCGTTGGCGTAGGTGAACTCCAGGTCGTAGGTCAGGACCGTATCGTACAGCCCGCCGGCCGGGAACACGCCGCGGCCCTCGATCGCCACCGGGCCGGTGCGCTGCGTGTCCATGCCCCAGTGGGCGATGTCGATGTCGTGCACGCCGTAGCCCGCGATCCAGCCCGACAGGCTGTAGTCGGAAACGAAGTACCACCCGGGCAGCCCGCCGTGGCGGAAGACGCGCGCCGGCGTGAACGGGGCGCCCGGGGCGGGCCCCAGCCAGAGGTCGTAGTCCAGGCCCTCGGGCACGGGCCGGGGTGCGTGGGCCGTCGTCGCGCGCCCGGGGGGCGAGCCGATCCGGATCGTGTGCAGCCGCCCGATCCGCCCGCAGCGGACGAGCTGGCATGCGTGGCGGACCTCCCAGAGCGAGTGGAGCTGCGTGCCGTGCTGGAAGACGGCGCGATAGCGGCGGACCGCGTCCGCCAGGGCCCGCCCTTCGGCCACGGTGTTGCTGAGGGGCTTCTCGCAGTAGACGTCCTTGCCGGCGCGGACGGCGGCGATCGCGATCAGGACGTGCCAGTGGTCCGGCGTGGCGATGGCCACCGCGTCGACGTCGTCCCGGGCGAGCAGGTCGCGGAAGTCGCGGTAGCTGTCGCCCGGGGCCAGCTTCAGCGCCCGGCGTAGCCTCTCCCGCGCCGGGGCGTGCACGTCGCACACCGCGACGCGCTGGGCGTCCCGGCAGCTCGCCAGGCCCCCGGAGATCGCCCTCATCCGCCCCCCGCAGCCGACCAGCCCCACGGTGATGCGGTCGCTCGGCGCGACGGCTCCCGCCAGTCCCAGCGCGGAAGACCGCACGACGTACGGCAGCGCCACCGTCGCGACGGCCGAACGCCTCAGGAACCGCCGACGCGAAAGCCCGGCTCCTTCGCCGCCAGAGTGTGTCACTTGGGCTTCTCCCTCTGCGATGACTTGTCGCTGTCCCGCGCGCCGGGCGCGGGGCCTGTCCTGGCGTACGCCTCCCACGCCTGGGCCAACTGCTCCCTCGTCGCCGCGCCGCGGCGAATCCAGAAGCGGTACCTCAAGACGAGCGGCCGGTCCGTCCGCAGGGCGAACCGGCTGCCCTTGGCGGGGAACGTCGGCTGGAGCCAGGCGATCTTCGGGTACTGCATCCACTGGCCCGGGTAGTCCGGGTTGGCGGGGTGCTCGAGGATGGCGATCGCCACCACGTCCTTCGCGCCGTCGGGCACGCCGGCGATCTGGCCCCAGTTGCCCCGGCGGCGGGCGCCCGGCGGGTCGGTGTGGTGGAGGATCTGCTGCTTCCCGTGCAGCGTCGTCCGCAGGTTCAGGCCGCCGTAGAGCGCCTGGTTCCGCCGCGCGATCGCCACGCCATCGACCAGGGCCGTGAAACCGAACTCCAGGTCGATCCACCGGCTGCCGTCCGCGCGGGCCTTGTGGGCGCGGAGGATCGCCCGTTCCCTCACGATCGGCTCGGCGTCGCCCCACTTCCAGATGCTCTCGGCCTCGACGACCGCGGCCGCGGGGCCGCCTTCGGCGCGGACGAGCCGGTGCGGCCGCGCGAAGACGCCCTGGAGCGCGTGCAGGTCGCGCTTCCGGCCCTGGTAGTACACTTCGGGCCAGGCCCAGTAGACGCCGCGGTGGTGGGGGTGGTCGCCGGGGAAGTCGGCGGTCAGCACCTCGCCGGCCGGGCCGTACAGCGGGTGGATGTAGTCGCTTCGCGCCTCGGCGTACTTCCGGCCCTTCACGCGGTCGGGCACGGCCACGGTGCCGAAGTGGTACCGCAGCACGGGGGAGTCCCCCTCGGCCACGTCGACGCCCCCCAGCGCCTTGTTGTGCCGAACGAGCATGTGGGGCGCCGTGGCTGGCCTGGCCGATGCCCACAGGGAGGGCGCCACAACCGCGACGAGAGCGCTCGCCGCAAGAGCGATCCGGCGGGTACAGGCACGCCTGCGAGACGGGATCATGGCTTCTGTCCTTGCTCAGCGAGACGCCTCACCCGGCGGCGCTGCGGGGCGTGTCCGGCTGTGGCGCTTCTTTATGGCAAAGATCCAGGCCCGGCGGTTGGGCGCACCGGGCCACTCCGGGTCGAACCACTGCTCCCACGTGGGCGCGAGCAGGCCCGGCACGCCCTTCAGGTCCAGCGTAAGGTACAGGGCGAGGTACTTGGGGGGAAGGTCGGCGCCGGGGCGAATCCGGCTGCCGGAGCCGATGTCGCAGTGGACGTTCCAGACCTTCCCGTCCAGCCCGTCCGGCACGGGGACGGTCTTCTCGCCGCGCCGGCCGTACAGCAGCGCCATCGTCCGGTCGGGGGCATTCACCGAGAGCCGCACCATCTCGTCCTCGTGCCGCACGGCCGCCCGGAGAGCGAAGCTCCGCGTGCGGGGCGGGACGAAGAAGTACCAGCTCCGCGCCGTGCCGACCTCGAAGCGGAACCGCCGCCAGCCGCCGCCCGCATCCCGGCCGATCCACACCGTCGGCACGGCGGGATAGGTGAACGCCAGCCACCGCTCGGTTCCCGAGACGTCCACGAACAGGAGGCGGCTGTCCGATCGCGGGATGGGCTCGGGCGCGCCTTCGGGGCCGTGCAGGTGGACCATCGGCTTGCGGGCGTCCAGGAGGATCCTGCCCTTGTGGGTGGCGATCTTCACGCGGGCCTGCCCGCCCGGCTGCCCCGTGCCCAGCGTCCGCGGCAGGTACGTTCCCACGCGGAGCTTGAGCTGCGCGTCGCGGACGTTCCAGAGGGCGAAGCGCCCGTCGCCGCGGATCTGGATCCCGTCGGGGTCGCCCAGGGACGGGCACGAGGTGAAGTGGTGCAGCCCCGGCCAGGCCCTGATCTTCTCGGTCCGGGCGAACTGCATGAACGGGTCGTCGTCCCAGACCTTGACGTCCGCCAGGCGGCCCGTGTTCGGGTCGAGCCACTCCTCGGGGCTCCGCGCCAGGTAGGGCGGCACGCCCTCGAGGCAGAGGTTGATGTTGGAGTAGTTGTGGGCGTCGCCGTTGCGGACCTCGACGGACCAGAACCGCCCGCTTTGCCCCGGGAAGACCTCGACGGCCGCGACCATCTCCGCGCGGTAGCCCTTCTTCCCGGGCCCGGCGCCGGTGATGGGCGGCTGGCCCCACAGGACGCGCGCCCGCCGCCCGCTGGGCGAGAAGATGCTGTAGCCCCACCGCTCCCGCTGGGACATGTACCGGTCGGCCCGCTGGGCGCGGCAGCGGAAGCGTTTCGTGCCCTTCGGCACGAAGAACCACCACCGGCGCGGCACGGACGCCTGCGCGACGAACCAGTGGCTCTCGATGGCGTTCCCGTTCGGCTCGCCCGTCCAGACCACGCTGCGGTCCAGCGAGGAGGACACCCAGAAGTTCGCCCCGCCGAAGCCCTTCGGCGTCCGGTTGACCTCCAGCACGTACACGCCGGGCAGGGCGTCCGTAATGACGAACATCCGCGAGTCCCCGCGCAGCTTGTGCCGGCCGTCCAGGACCGCCCGGCCCTTCGGGTCGGTCAGGCGCACCGCGATGTCCCGGGCGTTCCACTTCTCCACGCCCCACCGCATGACGTGCACGGTCAGCGTGAAGGTGCCGCGCTCTTGATTGAGCAGGTGGACTCGCGGCCGGTAGCTCAGGAAGTGGCCCCAGTCGCCGACGGCCGTCCGGGCCGGCGCGGTTCCTGCCCAGGCGAGCAGCGCAGCGGCCAGGCCGGCGATCGAGGCGGTCGTCTGACGGTCGCGCATGAGCGTACCTCCCCGTCCGTGGTCCGGCGGCCGCCAAGGGCGCCGGCGCGTTGTTCCCGCGGTCACCTGCCCGGCGGGCCGCCCACCCGCGCCGGCGCGAGGGCGACCGACGTCTGGATGGGGTAGTTGCAGGTGCAGCCGCTGCTGGCTTCCGGAATGAGCACCAGCCCGCCGGCGGGAATGACGTTGATGAAGCAGCCGGGTCGGCTGACGCGGTTCAGCGGCGTCGGCCCGCCGCCGGGACGCAGGTCCCACATCCACGGGTTCGCGCCCCGCCAGAACAGGCAGTGCGCCGAGGCGGACACGTTCCCGCAGCCGTGGCCGTGACGGCTGAACCGCCAGCCCGCCACCGGCTCGCCCGTGTGCAGGTGGTACGCCAGCGGCCAGGCGTACACCGTCTCGCCCACGATGGTGGGATGGCGGTTCTGCTCGCCGTGGCCGCCCTTGGGCTTGAAGCCCGTGTTGTGCGACCGCTCCCAGCGGAGGGCCCCCGTGGCCGCGTCGATGCCGTAGAACCAGTACCACAGCCGCTGGTCGACGTACCGGTTGCCGCTGAGGATCAGCTTCCCGCCCGCGCAGCTCAGGTAGACGATGTGCCGGCAGTTGCTCAGGTTGAGCGGCTTTCGCCAGGCGGCCTTGCCCGTCTTCAGGTCCAGCGCGACGAGGTGGTTCGGCCCGGGCAGGAACGTCTCCATGGTCATGCGCCCGAGCTTGTCGGCCAGGGCGGCCGGGGCGCCGCTCTCCACGAAGTACACGCGCCCGTCGCCGATCGCGATCGTCGGATTGATGATCAGCCCGGACCGGTAGGTCCATCGGGGCGGACCGCCGCGGCGATCCACCGCGAAGAGGTAGTCGCTGGTGACGAGCTTCATGTGGTCGTGCCAGAGGGCGTTGTCGGCGTCCCGGCTGGTCTCGGTGTAGGTGGCGTTGGGCTTTCGGCCGCTGCCGACGACCAGGTCGCCGACGCGGGCGACGTAGCCCCAGAGGCTCTTGCGTCCGGGGACGCACTGGGGCATGGTCAGCGCGAGGCGGCGCTCGCCGCGGGCCACGTCGAGGGCGAGGCAGCGATCCTGGACGGCGACGTAGAGCCGCTCGTCGTCCAGCGCCATCGAGCCGCAGTCCAGGAACACCCCCAGGCGGCGCGAGTGCGGGACCTGCGCTTTCCAGAGGAGCGTCCCGTTGCTGGCGTCCACGGCGAAGATCACCTGGTCCCCGGGAACGAACAGCCGCCCGTCCTTCGCCAGCGGCGGGGTGTTGCGGTGGTGGCGGTCGATCATCTCTCGCGGCCCGGGCCGGCCGAACCACTGGACGGCCATCGCCCCGCCCACGAGCCGGTCGCCGCTGCATGCCGTGTTGCCCGGGTCGCCCCACGTGTGCGTCCACTGTCCCCCCCCGGCCGGGGGCTCGCGGCGGAGGACGTCGCCCGGCCCGTCGCCGAGGATCGCCACCCCCCGGCCGGGCACCAGGACTCGCAGCAACTCCGCTCGCGGCGTGCCTGGCCGCCCGGTGCCGCGACGGTCGGCGACCACGACGTTGAAGAGGCGGCCCGCGTACGGCAGGCGCTGCAGCGGGCCGTGGTGCACCGCGATCCGCCGGCCGTACAGCCCCGCCGCGTCCAGCAGGGCGCGGGTCGAGGCGACCTTGGCCGCATCGGGCTCGCGGAGGACGATCCGAAGCTCGCTTCGCTCGGCCAGCTCGCAGGCCAGGGGCGCGAGCCCGGCGCCGAGCAGCAGGCCGTAGCCGCGGCGGATGCCGGCCGTCCGGAGGACGCGTTCGGCGCCCTCGGCGGCCCGGCGGGTGGCGGGGGCGTCCCACTTCGGCGGGACCGGGTCTGGCGCCTCGACGGTGGACGGGGGACCCGCCTCGGGCGTGAAGCAGTAGACTTCCCCCTTGTCCGTGCCGACCAGCAGTCTGCCGCGGGCGGCCGCCAGGGAATAGGCCCGTCCGCTCACCTCGCCGGACCACAGCCGCGAGCCGTCGTTCGGGTCGAACGCCGCGACCAACCCTTCGCCGCCGGCGATCCGGACCGTTCCGGCCGTGATCGACGCGTAGGGATAGTCCGGCAGCGGCAGCTCGGGCTGGGCGATCTTGCCGCGTCGCCGGGCCTTGGACAGCACGGCGCCCTTGGGGTCGCGGCCGGTCGGCACGCGAAGCCGGCCCAGCGCGCGGGTCATGTAGCCTTGCGGCGAAGACTCGACGCGCTGGACGGCGAGCCTTCGTCCGGTGCCCAGGTCGACGCGGCCCTGGTAGACGCCCTGGACGGGGAAGATCCCGGCGCAGAAGTGGGCGGCGCCGTCGGCGGCGACCACGCCCGCCCGGACCGGGAACATGCTGATGATCCTCCCGTTGCCGGGGATGCGGCGTTCGGCGGGCGCCAGCCGGTGCCGCCAGATCAGCGACCCGTCGGCGGCGTCGAGGCAATAGGCGAAGCCGTCGTCCGAACCGAACAGCACCTTGCCGTCGGCGATCGTGGGCGCGAGGCGGACGGGGCCCTCGGCGAAGAAGGTCCAGCGAGTCCGGCCGGTGCGCGCGTCCAGGCAGACCACCTTGTCGTCGGCGGACGAGCCGACGTAGACCGCCTCGCCCACGGAGACGACGTGGTAGGCCCGGTCGTACGTCACGCGGGCGGGCAGGTCGGCCTTGCGGTGCCAGTAGTCCTGGCGGGCCGGCGGGGGCCAGGCCGGCTGCGGCGCGTGCCGCGCCCGGTGCACCCAGCGCAAGTGCAGGGGCAACTGGAGGGCCTCAGGCGCGGCGCCGCTGCGCCGGTTGTCGCGCATGTAGGTCGGCCAGTCCCGCACGGCCGGAGGGGGCTCGGGCTCGACGTGCGGGAAGAGCCCCTTCCGCGAGCGGAACAGCGAGCGGACCTCGGCCGCCGACAGGGCCCGGTCGTACACGCTGACCTGCTCGAGCCGCCCGGCGAGCGTGTACAGCTCGTTGTCGTCGCGGTAGGCGGCGAGGGTGTAGAAGGCCTTCGGCGGGTAGAGGATCCTGCCGCCGGGCTCCGCCGACCGCCCGGCCAGCACGCCGTCCACGTACAGTTTCAGCTCCTTGCCGTCGTACGTGCCGGCCACGTGGTACCAGTAGCCCGTCTGCAGGCCGCGCGCCGCCTTCAGGTACGTCAGGCGCCCCGTCTCCCGGCTCGCCACGGCGAAGGTGAACCTCGCCCCGGTGTGGCCGAGGATCCACCCCCGCTCGTAGTCGCCGTTGTCCTGCATCGCGCCGACGAAGCCGCCCCATTTCGGCGTCTTGTCCAACAGGACCCACGCCTCGGCGGAGAGGGCCTCCGTCGGCAGGCGCGCGGCGGCGAGGTCGTCGGTGACGTCGACGCGGTGCCGGGCCTTGGAGTTGCCGTCCATGTGCAGCGCGGGCGGGGCGTCCCGGCGGAAGCGCACCGGGCCGACCACCGTCGCGGAGAGCTTGCCCGCCAGCGGGCGGAACGTCCGGCCTGCCGAAAGGTGCTCCGGCGTGAGGCGCCACCGCGCGATCGGCTCCGGCGGCGCTGCGGCCTGACCGGCGGCCTGGGCGGCAACGCAGCACGTCACCGTCAGCCAGGCCCGCACGAGGCACCATCCCGGCCATGCGGGCTGCCTGGGAATACGGCTCATGTCAGACACTCCTCCCACTCCGTGTCCGGACGGACACGCCCGCCATGCCAGGAACCGCGTGCGTCCGGCACGGCCGGGCGGGCGTCAGATCTGCGAACAGGGCGCGGGCTTCAGGAAGATGTTCGTGATGTCGGAGACGGTGTCCTTGTACTGCGGATCGCTTTTGAGCTTCTTCCAGTCCGGGTGCTTCAGGAACTTGCCCCAGGCGACCTTGCGGGCCTCGTCGTCGTCGAAGACGAGCATGTAGGTCAGGTTGGGGACCTTCGTGCCGACGAGGGCCTCGCCGAAGAAGACCGGGTTCATGTCGCAGAGGCGGAAGACGCCCAGCTCGCCGCCGGTGTTGAACATCTCGATCTTCTTCTGCCCCTTCTTGAGGCTGTGGCTCTCGTAGATGCGGAGCTGGAAGATGCGGGAGTCCTTGCGGCTGTGCAGCTCGACCTTCGGCACGCCGTCGAAGGCCAGCAGCAGCGAGCTTTCGACGCGCCGGTAGAGCGGGTCGGACATCGGCAGGTCCAGCCAGGCGGCGCCGTCCCTCGCGAACTTCGCATCCGCCAGCAGCCGGGCCGTGCACGTCACGACGGACTCCGCCGAGCCGTGCGGCAGCAGCACGTACAGGCCCAGCTCGCCCTCCTTGGCCGGCCGGAACACGCCGACCGGCGAGATGCCGATGCGCCCCAGGGCGGGGACCATGGCCTTGGCGAGGAACTCCTCGAGCCGCTTCTGCTGCGCCTCGGAGCCGACGCGGTACACGCGCAGCTCCAGGAGCTGCTTCTTCGGCCTCACCGCCTCCATGCCGCGCGCCAGCCGGGCCAGCGGAGCCGCGCCCGCCAGACAGGATGCCGCCAGGAAGTCTCGTCTTCGCATGATCGTCTCCTACGGAAGGGTCCTTCGTTGGCGGGGGCAGTGTACCGCCTTTACTCCGCCATGGGCACTGGGGATCATGGGGAAAAGGAGCTCGACTGCCATGAAGAGACGCTCTGCCGGATGGCTGTTGGCGGCGGCGCTGCTGGTCGGGAATGTCTCCGCGGGGGCGGCGGACGAACCGCTGGCGGGCTTCCAGGGCCTGTGGACGCGCCAGCCGAACGCCGGGAAGGTCGCCGTCGACGCCGACGTCCGCCCGCCGGGCGAGGGGAAGGGGCCGTCGATCCGCGTGGAGCACCGCGGCGCAAGGGACTGGTGCCTCACGTCGCGACAGCGCCTGAAGGTCGCCGAGGGCGACATCCTGGAGCTGGGGGCCCACCTGCGGCTCCGCGGCGAGGGCGGCGCGGGCATCAGCCTCGTGACGTACGACGCCGGCGGCAAGGTCGTCGAGTGGATGTACGGCACGGCGCCGGCGCGGAAGGGGCCGGACTGGCACCGCGCGGGCGGCCGGGTCATCATCCCGCGCGGCGTCGCGGCCGTCGTGCCCCGGCTGGTCGGCCAGGGCCCGGCGACAGTCTGGATGCAGCAGTTCCACTGCCGGCGAACGGGGAGCATGCGGGACATGATCGACAGGAACCTGCCCGAGCGCGTGACGGCCGCCAACGACGCGATCTCCCTGACCTTCCACACGAAGGGCGCCACGCTGGAGGTGACCGACCGCCGCGCGAAGCGGACCTGGCGGCAGCGGTCGCTCGGCGGGGTGATCGTCCTGAAGTGCGCGGAGGTCGAAGGCGGCCTGGACGCCAGGCTGCTCCACACGGCCAACGCGCTGGAGGTGGACCTGAAGCTGCGCCTGGACGGCGGCAAGCCCGAGTGCACGCTGTCGCTCCTCGCCGAGGGCCCGCTCGATCGGGCGGTGGCGTTCCCCAACCCGTTCGTGACGAAGGCGGGCACGTACCTCGTCGTGCCGATGAACGAGGGCATCTCGTACCCGGTGGAGGACAAGTCGATCCGGACCTTCCGGCTGGTCGCCTACGGCGGGCACGGCATCTGCATGGCGTTCTGGGGCGTCACCGACGCCGCGGCCGGGCACATGGCCATCCTCGAGACCCCCGACGACGCGGCCATTCGCCTGCGCCGCAGCGACGGCCTGCTGTGCGTCGCGCCGGAGTGGGACCCGCAGATGGGGCGCTTCGGGCACGAGCGCCGGATCCGCTACGTCTTCTTCGACCGCGGCGGGCACGTGGCGATGTGCAAGCGCTACCGGGCGCACGCCCGGCGGATCGGCCGCCTCAAGACGCTCGCCGAGAAGCGCAAGGCAGTCCCCGCCGTCGACCGGCTCGTCGGGGCGGTCAACGTCTGGTGCTGGGACCGCGACCCGCTGGGCATGGTCAAGGAGATGCAGGCCGCCGGCATCGAGCGGATCCTGTGGAGCCGCCGTGGGCGCCCGGAGGCGATCCAGGCCATGAACGACCTGCCCGGCGTGCTGACCAGCCGCTACGACATCTACCAGGACGTGATGGACCCGGCGAACTTCAAGTACCTTCGCGGCGTGCACCCGGACTGGCCCACGGAGGCCTGGCCGGACGACCTGATGACGGACGCCCGGGGCGAGTGGCGTCGCGGTTGGCAGGTGACGTGCACCGACGGGCGGCGGCGCCCCTGCGGCGTCCTGTGCGACAAGCTCGCGCCGAAGTACGCCCGGAAGCGCGTCCCGGCCGAGTTGAAGACCCACCCGTACCGCTGCCGATTCATCGACACCACCACGGCCTCGCCGTGGCGCGAGTGCTACCACCGCGACCATCGCATGACACGCTCCGACAGCCGCGTGTGGAAGATGAAGCTGCTGGGGCTCATGTCCGGCACGTTCAAGCTCGTCACGGGCAGCGAGACGGGCCACGACGCCGCCGTGCCCTACGTGCACTACTTCGAGGGGATGCTGAGCCTGGGCCCGTACCGCGTGCCCGAGGCCGGCCGGCGGATGGGCGTGATCCTGCAGGACGTGCCCGAGCGCGTCGCGAAGTTCCAAGTTGGCCACCGCTATCGCCTTCCGCTGTGGGAGCTGGTCTACCACGACTGCGTGGTGGCGCAGTGGTACTGGGGCGACTACAACAACAAGCTGCCCGCGCTGTGGCTCAAGCGGGACCTGTTCAACGCCCTGTACGGCACGCCGCCGATGTTCATGTTCCGCCGCGACTTCTGGCGGCAGCACAAGGCGCGATTCGTCCGGAGCTACCGGACGGCCTGCCCCGTCGCCCGCGCGACCGGCTACGCCGAGATGACCGATCATCGCTTCCTCACCCCCGACCGCGACGTGCAGCAAACGCGCTTCGCCAACGGCACCACCGTCACCGTCAACTTCGGCGACAAGCCGTACCGGCGCAACGGCATGCACGTGGCCCCGATGGAATCCGAAGTCACATCCGACCGGGGAGCTGACCTCCGCACATTGCGGCACGAGAGATGAACAGGCTCGTATCCCGTCACTTCCGCCCATGGCGCACAGGAGTCTGGCGGGGCTCGGGCGGCGCGGGGAAATCCTATCCATTTGATGGGCGGATTGTACAGTGCCCCGATTCCTGTACAAAATAAGTCATTACTCATAAAGGGCCTATGAAGAAACGGGGGCCGGGTTGCTTTGTGAAACCTACACAAAAGAAACACCATCGGCCAAGCGGGATTGGGCGCCTCGGCCCGGAGTCTTGGCGGACGGCGGGGGCCGGGCGGATCGACGGGGGGTCGGTCATCCCTTGGGACGTGGGCGGAAGTCGGGGTCGGCCTTCTAGCGGGTGGGCCGTCTGCCCTTGGCTCCCGCGCCGCCGGCGGGCTGCGGCTTGCCCTTCTGCGGCTTGAGCTCCTTGAGCCGGATGTCCTTGTACCAGGCCTCGTTGGCCGCCCCGGAGTGGATCTGCAGGCCGATGAGCCCCGTCCGGGCCAGGGGCGTTTGGAGGACCTTCGGGTCCTTCTCGACGTAGTCGACGGTCCTCCTCCCGTTGAGCCAGAGCTGGATCCGCGGGCCTACACAGCGGATGCGGTAGTCGTTCCATTCGCCGCGCTTGACGAGCCCGGCCTGGAGCTTCCTGTCCGGCCCCGCGAGCACGGCTACAGCACGGAGCTTTGGACGCTGGCGCGGGTGGCGGAGGTGATCGCCGTGATGTTCGGCGTCGAGTGCCACCGCAGCGCGGTCTGGCACATCCTGCGGGCGACGAGCTGGAGTTGCCGGAAGCCCCGGCGCCGGCCGCGCCGCAATGATACGAGTGGGATCGTACTTATTGCCTGACCGTATACGGAACCACTCGTACTTCTGGCCGTCCAAGGTGCAAAGGAGACGGAATATGGCCGGCAAGTCGAAGCCTCGGCCAACGGATTCGGAACTCGCGGTATTGGGGGTACTGTGGGAATCCGGCCCGAGCACCGTTCGACAGGTCCATGACGCACTCGGCACCGATCGGGGCGTCCGGTACACCACCACGCTGAAGACCATGCAGGTGATGGTCGAGAAGGGGCTGCTCCATCGCGACGTGAGCCGACGTTCACACGTATACCGTTCGGCCATCGACGAGAGCAGGGCCCGGCGCCGGCTGGTGCGGGAGCTGGCCGGCCGGGTGTTCGGCGGCTCCACGCGCAAGTTGATCCTTCACGCCCTGTCGGCCGGGGGAGTGTCGGCCCGGGAAGTCCGAGAGATCACGAAGGTGCTGACCGAGCATGGAGACAAGCAATGATAGGGATGGAACAGGTACTCAGCCGGCCGTGGTCACAGCGGCCCGGCCGGTCGCCGGTGCACTTCCTTTGGCAGGGGCTGGCCGGCGCTGTCATCGTGGCGTCCCTGGCCGTCGCCGGACTGATCGTCTGTGGCCACGCGGTCGCGACCGCGGCCGAGTCCGCAAACCGGACGGCCACGCAACCCGCAGGGAACGCATCGGCAGAACAGCGACTCCATCGGCTGTGGGTTGCTCTTGGCTCCGCCGACCCGAGGGAGGCAGGCCGGGCCCGGAAGGCAATGGTGACGCTGGGGGATCGGGCCGTGGAGTTCGTTGCCGGGCGTTTCGAGCCGGAACCGGCGGACGCGGGTCGCGTTCAGCAGCTTGTCACGAAGTTGGACGATGCCAACTACGCCGTCCGCAGGAAGGCCCACGACGAGTTGATGCAGCTCGGGCGCGCAGCCTTGCCGGCATTGAAGGGAGCCTTGAGCCGGCCGAAGCTCTCAGCGGAAACCCGTGCCCGGATTGAGGTCGTGGTGAAGGGCTGGACGCGGCCCGCCCCCGGGAGTGACCGGGCCAGGCGTTTCGAGGGGGCGGTGCAGGTGCTCGCCGAGATCGGGACGGCAAAGGCCGCGGGTCTGCTGGAGCGCCT
>CAZXOC010000098.1:0-22943 GCA_964642165.1 uncultured Planctomycetaceae bacterium
CTTGCGATCCCAGGAACTCTCACCAGGACGGTCGTGGCCTTCCCCGCACGAGACCTTGCATTGTCGGCCGGCGCGCGGTAGTGTCCCTCACAGCCCGGCCGGGCGCGGCTTGGCAGCGGGCGCTTCTGCCCGTCACGGACGGTGCCGGTCGGAGACGACGGAGCGGCGAGCCGCATGGACGCCACGGTGATCATCTTCCTCTTTGCCCTCGGCGCGTGCGTCGGGAGCTTCCTGAACGTGGTGATCTACCGCCTGCCGCGGCAGGAGAGCATCGTCTTCCCCGGCAGCCACTGCCCTCGTTGCGGGCATCCCATCAAGTGGTACGACAACATCCCGCTGGTGAGCTGGTTCGCCCTTCGCGGGCGGTGCCGGCAGTGCAAGGCGCCCATCTCGCCGCGATATCTGGTGGTGGAGGCGGCAACGGCCCTCCGCGTGGCGGGCCTGTTCATCTGCTACTACATCCTGCGCGTGCGCGTGGGGGCGGGGGAGTTCTCCTCGACGTGGCCGATGTTCGCCGCCCACGCGGCGCTGCTGTGCGGGCTGCTGGTCTGCTCGGCGGTGGACATCGAGCACTGGATCGTCCCGCTGGAGGTCTGCTGGCTGGTCACGGCGGTGGGGCTCGTTTCGGCGGCGGCGGCGCCTCATGCGTGGGTGCCGTGTGTTTCTCCGGCCGTCGGGGCCATGAGCCTCGCCGCGGCGATCGGGCTGCTGCTGGCCCTCATCGGCCAGCACTACGGGCTGATCCAGCAGAGCTTCCTCGACGCCGAGGACCGGCCCGACGGGCAGCCCCCCCCGCAGAAGCAGGCCGCGCAGCCGTCGAGGAAGAAGCGCAAGAAGGGCCGGAAAAAGCCCGGCAAGGGCGCGAAGGCCCCCGCGGCAGCGCAGCGGCCGGAGCCCAAGGCCCGGGGCGTGGCGCCCGCCGACGTGGTGCTCTTCCCGCTGCGGGTGCTGTTCGTGGCGACGACGGCGCTGCTGTTCGGCTCGGTCCTGACGACGCAGCAGGACTCGTCGGGCGTGGGCATCACGAAGGCCCACGGCGTCAACCCGCGGAGGGAGGTCCTCCGCGAGGTGGTCTTCCTGGGCCCGGCGATCCTCCTGGGCGTTGCGGCCTACCTGCTGGTGGCGAAGGTCCCGGCGATCGGCGAGTGGTGGGGGCGGCTGGCCGGCGACCAGGCCGCCGGCGGCGCGGCGCGTCACGTCAGCGCGCTGCTGTCGGCGCTGTTCGGGTACCTGATCGGCGGGCTGTGGATCTGGGGGCTGCGGATCCTCGGCACGCTGGCGTTCGGGCGGGAGGCGATGGGTCTCGGCGACGTGCACCTCCTGGCGGCGGTCGGGGCGGTCTGCGGGTGGATCGTGCCCTCGCTGGTCTTCTTCCTGGCGGCGTTCCTCGCCGTGGCGTGGGCCGTCGCGATGGCGCTCCGCAAGCAGCGGGAGATGCCCTACGGGCCCTGGCTGGGCGCCGCCGCCCTGCTCGTGATGCTCTTCTACGACCGCCTGATGGGCCTGCTGGAGCCCTACTTGTGGCTGTTCACCGGTCGGGGCGAGGCGGTCCGGCCCTTCTGAGGGACGACATGCATACGCTCAAGGGCTACGTGCTGGTGATCCTGAGCGGCCTGGCGCTGCTGGCGGCGGTTGTCTTCCTCATCGTCCAGTGGGGCGCGTGGAGCACGCTGCCGGCCTTCGGACCCGACACAAAGGTCCGCACGGTCTACGTGATGCTGGCCTCGGCGGCCGGCGGCGTGGTGCTCTGGTGGGTGTGCCGACTGATGGTCCGCGGCCTGATCATTGTGCGACACGCCCGCCGGGAGCGGCGCAGCCGCGCGGCCGCGGACGCGCCGCGCGCCGAACGGGACGCCGACCACCAGGACGCCTGAGCGCGCCGGCCGGACGGCAATCCGCGAAACGTGCCGCCGAACGGTTACCATCGCGGGAGGCGATCGGTATAATCCGCCTGGGCAACGAAGCTGGGAACGCACACGGAAGGAGAGACCGATGAGTTGGTTCCACCGCAGTGGGATCGCCGTCGCGCTGGTGGCCCTGGCCGCCCTTGCGACCGGCTGCTGTGACAAGGAGAAGCAGCAGATTCAGTATCTGCAGGACCAGCACCTGAAGCTCGAGCAGGAGAAGAGCAAGGTCCAGAGCGACCTGGCGCAGGCCCGCACACGCGAGTCGCAACTGCTCTCCGAGCTCGACTCGAAGGACCTGAGGATCACGGCGCTCCAGACGGAGAACCAGGACCTCCAGCAGCGTCTGGCCAGCCGCGCGGCGCCCCCCGGTCGCCCCGGGCCCGGCGCCGAGGTCCCCGTCTACACGGAAACGCTCGCCGGTGACGTGCTGTTCGAGGCGGGCAAGGCGACGCTGAGCGCCGGCGGCAAGAGCCAGCTCAACCGCGTCGTCTCGCTGCTGAAGAGCAAGTACGCCGGCCTGACCGTCCGCGTCTACGGGTACACCGACAGCGACCCGATCCGGCGGACCCGCAAGCTCTGGAGCGACAACCTGGACCTCTCCGCCAACCGCGCGATGGCGGTGACGCGCCACCTGCGGGCGCGGGGCCTCTCCGCCGAGGCGATCGAGACGGTCGCCATGGGCGCGACCCACTTCGTGGCGAGCAACGGCACCCGCGCGGGAAAGGCCAAGAACCGGCGCGTGGCGATCGTGGTCGTCAAGAAGTGAGCCGACCTCGTGCTCTTCCGGCCCGGGCACGTTTCGGGCCGCCCATCCCGAGGCGACTCGCCGTCCGCGCGTGCGGCGGCCGCGGTGCGGACAGGCCCGGGCGCTTCTCCGGACGGATCGGCGATGATCGCGATCATCGATTACGACATCGGCAACCTTCGCAGCGTGCAGAAGGCCCTCGAGCGCGTCGGGGGCGACGCGCGCCTGGTCCGCACGCCCGGCGAGCTGGCGCGGGCCGAGAAGGTCGTCCTTCCCGGCGTGGCGGCCTTCGGGGACGCCATCGCCGAGCTGCGGGCCCTGGGCCTCGTCGAGCCCCTCCGCCAGGCCGTCGCCGAGGGCATGCCCTACCTGGGCTTCTGCCTGGGCCTGCAACTGCTCTTCGAGCGCTCCTGCGAGAACGGCGAGCACGCGGGGCTGGGGCTGCTGGCCGGCGAGGTGGTGCGGTTCGACGTCGCCGCCGCGCCGCCCGGGCGGCGCCTTCGCGTGCCCCACATGGGCTGGAACCAGATCCACTGGGACCGGCCCTGCCGCATGCTGGAAGGCATCGACAGCGGCGCCTTCGTCTATTTTGCCCACAGCTACCACGTGGTCCCTGCCGATAAGCAGGTCATCGCCACGACGACCGACTACGGCGAGCCGTTCGTTTCGGCCGTCTGGCAGGAGAACGTCTTCGCCACGCAGTTCCATCCCGAGAAGAGCCAGGCTGTCGGCCTGCGGCTTCTCGAGAACTTCGTGAGGCTCTGAGGATGGAGATCCTCCCCGCGATCGACCTCCGCGGCGGCAAGGTCGTCCGCCTGGCCCAGGGCGACTACGACCGCCAGACGACCTACGCCGACGACCCGGTCTCGGTGGCGAAGGCGTTCGTGGCCGCCGGGGCGAGGTGGATCCACATGGTCGACCTGGACGCCGCGCGGACGGGGACGCCGACGAACACGGCGTCGGTGTCGGCCGTGGCGGCGGCCGTCGACGCGAGGATCCAGCTCGGCGGCGGCGCGCGGGACGCCGCGGCCATCGACGCGATGCTCACCGGCGGGGTGGCGCGCGTGGTGGTGGGCTCGGCGGCGCTTCGCGACTGGGCGTGGTTCGAGGGGCTCCTGGCCCGGGCGGACCTGGCCGGGCGGCTCGCGCTGGGGCTCGACGCCCGCGGGGGGCGCGTGGCGGCGCAGGGCTGGACGGAGCAGTTGGCGACGACGGCGGTGGAGCTGGCCCGGCGCACGCGCGGGCGCCCGCTCGGCGCGATCGTCTACACGGACATTTCCCGGGACGGGATGCTCGGCGGCGTGAACGTCGAGGCGACGGCGGAGATCGTCGCCGCCACCGACGTGCCCGTCATCGCCTCCGGCGGCGTCGGCTCGCTGGAGGACGTTCGCCGCTGCAAGGCGATCGGCTGCGCCGGGGCCATCGTCGGTCGGGCGTACTACGAGGGCGCGATCGACCTGGCGGGGGCCGTGCGGGCGGCCGAGGGAAGGTAGAGCGAATTCCAGACTTTTGCAAAAATCGTTTTGTTCCCGGTGGCGGATCGGCTATGATACGTCGTCTTGGGTGGGTAAACTCTTGTGATCCGCAAGGTCGTGACTCTGCGGATGTCGTTAACGGAAGGTCCAGGGTGGGGGTGTATGTAGGAAGGTTCCTGCGATGAATCAACAGTCTGCTGCCACGGATGACCAGACTAAAGATGCCCAATCGAAAGATCAGGAGGCGAAGCAGCTCGCCACGGGCTCGGGCGTCCTGGAGATCACGGAGAAGGGCTACGGCTTCCTCCGCCAGGCACGGAACAACTACCGCGCGACGCCCGGCGACATCTTCGTCGGGAAGGACTTCGTCCGCCACGGCGGGCTGAGGACCGGGCTGTTCATCGAGGGCAAGGTCCTGCCGCCCACCAAGAAGAAGGGCGGGCCGAAGCTCGAGGTCATCACGAAGATCAACGGCAAGCCGGGCGACGAGTACACCGACATCATCCCCTTCCAGGAGATGATCGTGGTGGACCCGCACCCGATGATGAAGCTGGAGACGGCCGGCGGGCCCACCGAGATGCGCGTGCTCGACTTGGTCTGTCCCGTCGGCAAGGGGCAGCGCGGGCTGATCGTCTCCCCGCCGCGAGCCGGCAAGACGATCCTCCTCCAGCAGATCGCCAACGCCATCGCCGCCAACAACCCCGAGTGCTACCTGTTCATCCTGCTGGTGGACGAGCGTCCCGAGGAGGTGACGGACTTCCGCCGGAAGTGCCCCAACGCCGAGGTCGTCGCCTCCAACAACGACCAGGAAGTCTCCAGCCACATCCGCGCGGCCGAGTTCACCATCGAGCGCGCGAAGCGCATGGCCGAGTTCGGGCAGGACGTGGCCATCCTGCTGGACAGCCTGACGCGCCTCGGGCGAGCCTACAACCGCCACGTCGAGACCTCCGGGCGGACCATGACCGGCGGCGTGGACATCCGCGCCCTGGAGACCCCCAAGCGCCAGTTCGGCGCCGCGCGGAAGGTCGAGAACGGCGGCAGCCTCACCATCCTCGCCACCGCGCTCATCGAGACCGGCAGCCGCATGGACGACCTCATCTTCGAGGAGTTCAAGGGCACCGGGAACATGGAGCTCCAACTCGACCGGAAGCTCGCCGAGCGGCGGACCTGGCCGGCCATCGCCATCCCCAAGAGCGGCACGCGCAAGGAAGAGCTGCTCGTCGACCCGTGGAAGCTGCCGAAGATGCACATGCTGCGGCGGTTCCTCAGCAGCCTGAACATCGACGAGGAGATGCCCGCGCTGCTGAAGGCCCTGGAACGCTTCCCCACCAACGAGGACTTCCTCCGCAGCTTCGACGCGCGGGACTATTGATCGCCCCCGCCGGCACGCGAGCCCAGGCCACAAAGCGGGCCGATCCTCCATCGGAGGATCGGCCCGTTTGTCTTGCGCTCTCGACGCCCGCCGACAGCCCGACGCCTACAGCGTGGCGTCCTTGGCAGCCTTGGCGATCCGGAACTTCAAGACCTTCTTGGCCTTGATCTTGATCGTCTCCCCCGTGGCGGGGTTGCGGCCCCAGCGGGCCTTGCGCGCCACCACCACGAGCTTGCCGAGCCCCGGAATGGTGAAGCCCTTCTTGGCCTGGCCGTACGCCAGGGTGACCAGGGCCTCAACGACCCCTGCAACATCCTTCTTCGTCATGCCGCACTCTTCGGCCAGCTTCGCCATGGTCTGCGACTTCGTCATCGGTTTGGCTTGGGCCATGTCCTTCGCTCCTTCTCACAAGAGGTTGACCGAAAACGAAACGTTCCACCAGAGATGCTCTATTCCAAGCGGCCGAGGCACATCCCTGACCGGCCGCCACAGCGCGTCTTCACGTCGCATCGCGCGACGACATGAGGGTATCGTGCGCCGCGCGTCGGGCGGGGTCAAGGGCCAAAACGTGATTTCGGCCAGCAAAATCGGGCCTATCATCGCCCCGGCATCCGGGCGGCCCGAAGCGCAGGCGATCGGAACGCCGATCTGCCCGTTCGCGCCGCCCGCGCGGAAAAAGCTCGGGCGCGCCGCCCGGCAGCGCTTGTACCGCGCCTGCGGGGTGATATGATGGGCGCCGTGACAGACGATCGCCCCGGGAGAGGTGCCGGAGTGGCCGATCGGGCGGCATTGGAAATGCCGTGTACCCTTTGGGTACCGCGGGTTCGAATCCCGCCCTCTCCGTTATCGCGCCCGGCGCCGCCACAAGCCCATCGTTATCAACGGCTTGTGGCGGCTTCTCGATTCCGGACTGCCCGAGTGCCCTCCAGAGCGCCCTCCGGACCCTCCGCCGCGCGATCCTCCTCGCCCGCACGTGACGTACCCGCAACGCGCGGTTTCTCATCGGATGCGCCGTCGGGCTCCCCTCCGCTGGGCCCGGCTGCGGCTTCGGATCGGAAGCGCCTCCGCCAGAGCGTGACCACGGAGAGCAGGAAGGCAACAGCGCCCAGGAGCTCAATCGGCTCATCGACCACACGGTGTCCGAGAACACCGTGGGCCTTGTGCCAGGCGCGCGCGGCGTCGGATTGGGAGATCAGCTTGAACAGGTGGCCAAGGACCTGTGCCACGAAGTAGCACCCGACCCCGAGGAGGAAGAACCGCCCGCACACCTGCCGGAGCCGTTCCCGCAGCTCCCGCACGAAACGCCGTCGATGGCGAGCAACGTAGATACCCAAGGCCAGCAGCAGGAAGGCGAACAGGCCGGAGAAGACCAGGTGCGCCCAGTACAGTGTCATCGGGTCTACGGTCAGGGCCTCGGACTCCCGGAACCTTTGGAAGTACGCCGGGTCGAGGTAGGACTTGAGACGGAACAGGTTGCGGCTGTACCACAGCCGTTGCCCCGAGAAGGGCCTGCCCCACGCCAGCTCTCGGCCCCAGCAGAGGAACAGCCCCGTTGCGAGCACAGCGGTCGCGGGGGACGGCCGCCCGGGTCGCAACTCCCGGAGGAGGATCAGGGCCGCCAACAGCCACGCGATGAGCAGGGCGTGTGCCGTAAGCCATTCGATGATCCCGTCTTCCCAAGACAGTTCCTGCAGCGTCCTGAAGTCCATCACGCCAAGCGCCGTCACAACGACCAGAAACGCGACACCGGCCGCGGCAAAGGACTTGAGAATGGCGCGATTCGAAGCGCGAATCCGCAGGAAGATCCAAGTCGCCCCAAGGGACACGAGCAGCAGGAGCAGGACGTAGGCTTCGGCGAGCTCCGTCCGCCTGAGGACGACGCCCTTCACACTGCCGAGAAACCCGATGCCCGACGATATCATCTCGCCTCACGTAAACGATCAGCCATGGTACTCCGGTCGCCCCCCCGCCCCAACAGAAAGGCGGGACACCGCCTTGGCAGAGCCCTCATCGGGGATGCCGAAGATGGGCTCGCGCCCACGGAGTTCGCCGGCTTTCTCGATCAGACTAAACCGCTTACGCGGCTCAGGCAAGACCGTCTCCGGTTTTCGTCATATGAGGGCCAGTCGAGCTTGGCGCGCCGGCCCCACGGGCCCCGGGCGCGCCGGTTGACGCAGCCCCCGCGCCAACGCCGTGACGCCCTACAGCGCCAGCACGTCGCCGCGCGCGGCTAGGGCGGCAAGCACCACGCCGATGACGAAGCCGATGTAGAAGAGACGCTCGCCTCGCATGCTGTCCCTCCGGTGCCGAGCCCGCCTCACTCACGCCTGCGCGAGCTCGGACGCACTGGCTTACGGAAGTCCATCGTACCCCGGAATGGCCGGGGCGCCAACGGCAGGAATGCGGCGCCGGGCGCGGCGGGGTCAGTCGACGCGGCGGCACTCGCCGGCGTTGTCCCGCGCCAGCGGCTGGAGGACCTGGAGGGCCGTGTGCCGGCGGCTGGCGAACAGCACCGGGTGGATGCGAACGTCCTTGCGGTGGTTGTTGTCGCGCAGCCACTGGAGGACGGCCTCGTTGCCCGTGAGCACCTGCCCGCCGAGCACGCGGTGCGTGTTGGCGTCGGCGAAGCCGGTGAACTCGCCCCCGGTGATCAGGAAGATCGTCCGCCGCGCCAGCGGGCCGGAACGCAGCAGCCGGAACGCCCGCATGAGCGACGCCATGCACCTGCCCTCGCCGGCCGGCCTGAGCCTCTCGATGAACTTCGCCGCGGCGGCCTTGTTCCTCGCCGTCGCCGCAACCAGTCCCGCGGCCGGGCCCGACCGGGCGCGCGACGACCAGACGATCACGCTGAAGCGCGCGCCGCCGGGCAGGTCCTGCACGCCGCGGACGAGGTGGCCCTTGACGGCGTCGAAGTCCTTGGCCACGGCCGCCGAGCCGTCGACGAGGAACACGACGCCGTCCTCCGTGCCGTCGGGCTCGAGGAACCGCCGCCGGGCCTGCGCGTCGGGCGGGCGGGCGCTCGCGCCGGAGAGGCGCGCGGCGAACTGCGTCGGCGGCTGAATGTTGAAGACGCCTGCGCGCTGCCGCGCGCCGAAGCTCCAGGCCGCGAGCTCGCCGGTGACGTAGACCGACTCGCCGGGCCGGGCCTGCGAAAGGGCGTCGCGGGCCTCGGCGCCCACCGCGGCCGTCACGAGGCAGCCGGTTCGTGACGCGGCGGTCAGGAGCAGGCCGGGGCCGGCGGGGTTGCGATGCGTCTCCCGCAGCTCGAGCACCCAGGCCACGTTCTTGCCTCGGAAGGCGCCCGCGCCGTCCGGGCCGACGCGCTCGCTCCCGAGCCGCCGAAGGGCCCGGGCGTACGTCGCGAGCGCCTTCTGGTAGCTCTCGAGCTTCTTCTTCTTGCCGTAGGTCGTGAGGGACTTCCAGCCGGCGCCCGTCCGCGGGTCGGCGGGCGGCTTGGGCGCACCTCCCTTCGCGGCGGCCTGGACGGCCTTGGCCAGCGTCTCGGGGCTGTAGAGCGCCTCGCCGCGCTCGGCCAGGGGGGTCCCGGTCGCAGGTGTCGGTTTGGGCGCCGGCTTGGTGGCAGCCGGCGGCGGCTGGGGCTCGGCGTCCCGGATGATTCGAGCCACCTGGCTCTCGCGGATGGACTCCATCTCGCCCGTCTTGCGGTTCTTGAAGAAGATCTTCGCGCCCGTGCGGGTGATGATCTTGCCCTCCAGGACCGTGCCGTCCTTGAGGACGATCTTCTCGGCACGCGCGGTGCCCGCGACGAGGGCGACCGACAGGAGAGCCCCCACGGCCAGGGACGAGGAAGCCGTCCGTCTCATGAGATGTCCTCCCTGCCTGCCGGACCCGCTGCCGAGCCGGCGCGATGGGGTCATGGTACCGCTCGCGTGCCGCCCTGGGAAGCCCCGTCGCGCCGGGGTCGGTATAATGGGGCGGCGGGTGCTCGGCCTTCCGGAGAGGAGCCGTCGCATGAACACCCCCCACAAGCCCCGGCCAGCGCGGCTGGCGGCCGTCGTCCTGGCGGCGGCGGGCACCGCGAGCGGCACACCGCGGACGCACGCCCCGGCCGCCGCACCGCCCTCCGCGCCGGCCGGTCCCGTTCGCCGCGGCCGCTGGATCGTGCCGGCCGAGGGCACGTGCGCCATGCCCGTCTGGGGCATCCAGGGAGGCATCGCCGTGGGCCTCTGGCCGATGCCCGGGCCGCGCGGGCTGCTCCGCGTCTACGCGCCGTACCTCGGCCACCCGCCCGGGCGGATGATCAACTTCATCGCGGTCGAGCCCGTCGTGGGCGGGCGGCGCGGCCTGTCGGAGCTGGAGCGCAGCCGCCTCGACGCGCGCCCCGGGCTGCGGATGTGGACGGCCGACACCATGCCCCACGGGAGCCGCCCCGCCCTGCCCTGGCAACCCGCCCGCCCGCGGTTCATCCGCATCGGCGAGGCCCGGGCCCTGACCTTCTACGTCCTCGTCGAGCCGTTCCGCAGCGGCGCCAGGCCGATCCTCCAGGTGATCCTGCGCGAGGACCGGCCGTTCGAAATCGCGCTGCGCGTCTTCACGGCCGCCGGCGGCGCGAAGATGACGGCCTGCTGCCTGACGGCCACCATGGGCAACTACGCCCGGCTCCGCCGCCTGTGGCTCCGGGGCGGGCCGGTCAGGGCGGGGGACCTCTGGCCGGGCTTTCGGCCGAGGGGACCGCGCCTGGGCGGCTTCGCCCCGCACCGCCAGTGGGGTGTCGATCGAATGGTCACGATCGGCAGCGACGCCGTCGTCGCGGCCACGCCCGACGAGCGCGACCCGGCCGGGGCCGCCCACGACCGGCGCGTCCCCCCGGGCTGGCGCTACCGGGGCCGACCGGCCGTCCAGTACTGGATCAGCCAGACCCGCGCGGACCTCGCCGTTCGCGTGAACGGCCGCCGAACCTACTGGAACAGCCTGGTCGAGATCCCCGGCGGCGTGTCCTTCGAGAACTTCGAGCTCCACGCGCCCTTCCGCGCCGGCCAGGAGTTCCGCTTCGGCGTGGCCCCCAGGCCGGTCGGTTTCGCCGGCGTCACCCGCACGTGGCTGGAGTCCACCTACCGCACCCGTGCCGCCTCGCGCCCGGCCGAGCGGGCGGGCGTTGCCGGGGAAGCCCCCGACGCACTCGCCCGCAGCAGACGCGCCTCGATCGTCAGGCGGTCGACGTCGGCATCCCGCTCATAGACGACCAGGCATTCGCCGGCGCGCCCGCCGGATTCCGGGGGCTGTTCCCTCCCGCGATATCGCGAGCCGCGTGTCGCTGGGCCGAAGGCCCGCCGGGCGGCGCCACGAGTCGAATGGCCTCGTTCATGAGAGATCGTCCCTGCCGGCAGGGAATGGTAGCGGCCGGCGGCGGCGATGTCATCCCGCGGGATTGATCCGGCGCGGCGAGCGGGTATCATACCGGGGGCATGTCCCGCAGGTGCACGGGCCGGGCCCGAGGCCCGCACGCCGTGGCACAAGGAGACGAGCAATGCCTGATCCGCAACGCCTGGACGCCTTCGACCTCCGCCCCAAGCGCCCGGCCGGCATGAACCGGCGGGAGTTCCTTCGGGCGGGACTGCTCGGCACGGCGGGCCTGGCCCTCGGCGGGCGCCTGGCGTCCGCCGCGGCGGCGAAGGACCAGAGGCCCAACATCATCCTCGCCATGACCGACGACCAGGGCTGGTGCGACGTCGGCTACGGCGGCAACAAGCTGATCCGCACGCCGACGCTGGACGAGATGGCCGCCGGGGGCATCCGGTTCAACCGTTTCTACGCCGCGGCGCCGGTGTGCTCGCCGACGCGGGGGAGCTGCATGACCGGGCGCCACCCCAACCGCTACGGCGTCTTCTCCTGGGGCTACGACATGCCGCTGGAGGAGGTGACCATCGCGGAGGTGCTCCGGGGCGCCGGCTATACGTGCGGGCACTTCGGCAAGTGGCACCTGGGCGGCATCCCGCCGATCGAGGGCAAGAAGACGCGGACCAACCGCGGCGGCGCCAAGCACGCCAAGCCACCCCACCCCGGGAACCAGGGCTTCGAGGAGTGGTTCAGCTACTGGAACTTCTTCGACCTGAACCCGCCGGCGTTCTATCACAACGGCCAGGCCGTCGGGCCGCTCGAGGGCGACGGCTCGGACATCACCGTCGACGCCGCGCTGAAGTGGATCCGCAAGGTCGCGGACGGCAAGCAGCCGTTCTTCGCCGTGGTGTGGTTCGGCAACCCGCACGGCCCGCACCGGGCGCTGGACAAGGACCGGGCGCATTACCGCGACCTCCCGGAAAGGCAGCAGCACTACATGGGCGAGATCACCGGCGTCGACCGGGCGATGGCCACGCTGCGCAAGGCCCTCCGCGAGCTGGGCGTCGCCGACAACACCATGCTGTGGTTCACCAGCGACAACGGGGGCACGGCGGCCGCCAACAACGGCGGGCTCCGCGGGAACAAGGGAAGCCTCTGGGAGGGCGGCGTCCGCGTGCCGGGCATCCTGGAGTGGCCCGCCCGCGTGAGGAAGCCCTTCGCCACGGACGTGCCCGCCTGCACGAGCGACTACTTCCCGACCCTCGTGGACCTGCTGCGGATCGACGTGCCCGGCGGGGCGAGGCCCCTCGACGGCATCAGCCTCCTGCCGCTGATCGAGGGGAAGATGACCAGCCGTCCCCGGCCGATCGCCTTCGAGGTCCGCGGCGGGCGCGGGCCGGCGCGCTGGGCGACGCTGGTCGACAATCGCTACAAGCTCCACAAGGGCGGCGCCGCCCCCCGGCGCCGCGGCAAGGCCGCCAGGGGCAAGGCCGCCAAGGCCCCCAAGGCCCCGACCCGCGGCTTGCAGCTCTACGACCTCGTCGACGACCCCGGCGAGAAGAACGACATCGCGGCCAAGCACGGCGACGTCGTCGCGAAGATGAAGGCCCAGCTCGATAGGTGGCAGGCCTCCGTCAACCGCAGCCTCGCCGGCAAGGACTACGCGGGCGGATAGAACACCAGGCCTATCGGAGAAGCCGAACGCCCGCTGGCGGGTTCGCCCCCCCGACGGGACCCGAGCCAGAGACAAGGAGCCGATCATGAGCGACAAGCTGAGTCGAAGGGAGTTCCTGGGCGCCACGGCGGCGGCGGGCGCGGTCCTGGCCGGGCCGTGGGGCCAGGCGTCCGTGCTGGGCGCCGAGGACGGGCAGGCCTGGCCGCCCGAGCTGCCGCCCGTCAAGATCCACAAGGTCTACGTCGGGCGGACGGGAGGCATCTACCTCTCGCGCCCCAAGGCCGAGATCGCCAAGCTCGACGAGCACCTCGCCAAGCTCGAGAAGCCCCTCGGCGTGCGGTTCGTCGGCGGCGAGCAGATCCCCCCCGCCAAGGCGCCCGAGGTCGTCGCCAAGCTCCCCGAGGCCGACGGCGTGCTGATGGTGCACCTGTCCGGCCACGGCGGCGGGGCGCCCAAGCGGGCCATGGACCAGATCGTCGACGCGGGGCTGCCCGTCGCCGTCCTGTCCCAGCCCTACAGCGGGCACGGGTGGATGTACTTCCCCGCGTGGCGGAAGGCCGGCAAGAAGGTCGTCCTCCTGCCGACGAGCGACTGGGGGGAGGTCGACAAGGTGGTCGCCCTGATGTGTGTCGCGCCGCGGCTGCGGCAGACGCGGATCCTCGAGGTGGGATCGCCTCGCGGCACGGCGGCGGCCTGCTCGGGCGAGCAGGTCAAGAAACGCCTCGGCGCCGAGGTGATCCCCATCCCCAACCAGCAGGTGATGGCCGCCCACCAGGCGGTGGACCTGAAGGCCGCCGAGGCCGAGGCGGAGGCCTACTGGCTCAAGGCCGCCCGGAAGATCGTCGAGCCGAAGCGCGAGGAGATCATCAACTCGGCGCGGCTGTATCTCGCCATCAAGGGCCTGATGATCAAGCACGGCGCCCGGGCGGTCGCCAGCTCGCACTGCATGGGGCGTCCGGCCAAGGGCTGCCTGACGTTCAGCAAGCTCAACGACCTCGGGCTCGTCGGCGCGTGCGAGGGCGATATCGACTCGACGCTGACGATGCTGATGTTCCGCTACGCCTTCGACGTGCCCGGCTTCATCAGCGACCCGGTCTTCGACACGGCGCGCAACGCGCTGATCCACTTCCACTGCACGTCGTCGACGAAGATGGACGGTCCGGCGGGCAAGCGGCGCCCGTTCAACATCCGCACGCAGACCGACAGCGGGCGGGGCGTGGCGCTGGAGGTCGACCAGCGCGTCGGGCAGGCCGTCACCTGCGCCAAGTTCATCAACCTCGACACGATGCTGATCTCGGCGGGCAAGATCATCGAGGTCACGCACAGCCCGCTCGGCTGCCGGACGCAGTTCGTCACGGAGGTGGCCGACGCCCGCGCGATGTACCACAACTGGGGCGCCGGCGTGCTGAAGGGCGGCGTCATGGCGCTGCTGCACCGCGTGGTCTTCTACGGCGATCACCTCGAGAGCATCCAGCACCTCGGCGCGCTGATGGGCTTCCAGGTGATCCAGGAAGGCTGAGCCGCGGGCGCTACTCGGCCCCGGGCTTCGGCGCGGTGCGCCGGACGGCGTGGGCGTACGTCGGCGTCGGGCGGAAGTCCGGGTGCCCCCGGTAGCGGAGGTTCTTGCGCCCGTAGTACGTGCCGTAGTACTGGGCGTTGGCGTCCACCCACGTGGCGAGCTTGATCCACTCCGCCCGCGAGAGCTTCACGCCGCTGTGCCCCTTGCGCAGGTGCGCGACGAGCCGGCTGGCGTGCGAGCCCACGCTCCGCGGCGGCTCCGCCGGGATGCCCCCCCAGTCCGAGCCCTCGTCGAACGTCTTGACCAGCCCCCGCCGGAGCAGGTTCTCGTACGAGCGGCTGAACAGCGTCGTCGGCTCGCCGGTGAGGTCCAGCCGGGCCTTGGGGCTCTCGCCGCCGTGGCAGCGGACGCAGTGCCGGTCGAGGATCGGCTGCACGTCGGCGGGGTAGTGAATCGCTCGCGGCGCCGTCTCGCCGGGCTGGGCGACCGGGGCGACCGGCCCGTGCCGAAGGGCCAGCACCACCTTGGGCACCGGCGCCAGACGCCGAGACTCGTGACAGCCGATGCACCCCCGCACCTCGCCCGGGCGGAAGTTCACGTACGTCCGCATCCGCTGGACCTCCAGGAAGTCCTCGTCCAGCACCTGGAGGTACAGGTTCCGGTCCGTCGGCACGGTGAAGTACGCCGAGCCGTCCGCCTCCACCGGCACGATCCCGTGCAGCACCTTCAGCCCCAGGACGGGCCCGCGGCTGATGAGCGACGTGTGCCGGTTGTACCGGCCTCGCTGGTCCCAGAACCGCCGGCACGCCCACGGGCGCGGCACCTGCTCCATGACGCGGACGTACTTGATCGTCCCCCTCGCCACGCCGGTGAGGCCCTCGTAGACGTCCGTGATGAGAACCGTGGCCCGCCCCGTGCCCTCGGGCTGCCTCTCCGACGCGCGGGCGAGGACCGGCGGGCGCGGCCTCGGGCGAAGCGGCATCGGCTGCCAGCACGAGAACTCCGGGTCCTGGTAGATGAGCACGTGGTTGCCGAACTCGTCCAGCAGGTACAGCCCGTAGGCGCTCATGTCGTTCCAGGGCCGGTCCGGGTTGTGCGAGACGAGGAAGAACTTCTCATCCAGCGGGTAGGGGTCCATGTAGAGCGGGCCGTTCTTCGTGCGGACCCACCTGCCGTCGATCCGGTGGTGGAAGCCCCCCTCCGTGCGGATGTCCACGTCGGGCGTGACGTAGGTCATCGGCGTCCGCGTCCGCGCGGGGTAGTTGATGTCCAGCCGGATCACCGTCCCCACGCCCGTCTGCGGGTAGTGCGGCGTGCCGAGCACGACGAAGCGGTCCGTCCGCCCCGGGAGGTTCCGCCCGTGGATCAGCGTCGGCGGGTAGGAATGGTTGTTGCCGAAGATCTCCACCGAGCCCGTGCCGTCCGGGCGCATCGCCCAGAGACACTTCACGCCGATCTGCCCCTTGTCGATGTACTCCCACCGCGCGTAGAGGATCCGCCCGTCCGGCATCATGCTGGGCGAGAACTCGCTGACCGAGCTGTTGGTGAGCTTGCGCAGGTTCGCGCCGTCGGCGTCGACGCGGTACAGCACGGCCGTGGAGAGGATGTCCGGCGCGTCGCACAGCGTGCCGTACTCGCAGCGTGTGGAGGTGAAGCAGAACCCGCCGCCGGGCAGGTAGCACGGGTGCATGTCGTCGGTGTGGTGGTCGTAGCCCCGGCGACCGGTGCCGCCGAGGAAGGAGTTGTCGTACGTCCGGACGCGCTGCGCCTCGTCGGGCGGCTCGAAGGTGAGCTGCCGCAGCCCGCCCCCGTCGACGCCCACCTCGTACAGGCGGAAGCCCTTCTTCTGCTCGGCCTTCCAGTCGAAGACGATCCGCCCCGCGTCGAAGGACGGGTCGTAGCGCCCGAAGATGCCGCCGGTCAGCTCGCGGACGATCTGGCGGACCTTGCCCGTCTTGAGGTCCAGGACGCACAGGTTGCCGCCGAACTTCGCGCAGCCGTCGATGAAGTCCGTGTAGAAGTGGCTCGACTGGTACGTGTAGCGCCGGACGAACAGGAGCTTGTCGAACCGCATCAGCGGGTTGCCCGTCAGCAGGGCCTCGCGGCGCAGCTCGGCCAGCACCCGCGGGGCCCGCTCGACGGCCTCGGGGTCGATCCGCCCGGCCGCGTCCGGCAGGAGCGCCCGCTCGACGCCGTCCAGCCGCGCCAGGTACCCCCGGGCGTCGTACGCCTCGCCGAAGCGGCGCCCGAGGTACTCGATCGCCCGGCGCAGCGCGACGGGCTTGGCGCCGCGGACGGTCGCCAGGGCCTCGCCGACCGCGCGCGAGCGGACGTACAGTTCGCGCACGGCGCGCAGGCCCGCGGCGTCGCGGACGGTCGCGGCGAGCGTCTCGGCACGCCGGGCCAGCAGCGGCGCGCGCCGGCACGCCTTGGCGTAGCGCCGGGCGAGCGCCGCCCAGTCGTCTTCGGCCGCCGCGCCCCCGGGCCAGAGGCCGTCCTCCCGCTCCCAGGCCATCTGCCGCGTCGAGGCCGCGTCGGGGAAGTCCCGCCCGAGCAGCGACCAGACGATGCCCCACGCGTCGCCCGCGCCGGCGGCCACCGCCAGCCAGCCGCGCCCGCCGACCTTGAGGGCCCGGCCGACCTTGCCGTCCGCCCAGGCGACGCGCCCCACCACGCCGGCGTGGTGGCGGCTGCCGCTCGCGTCGGCGGCGCCGCCGTCCAGCGGCCAATAGGCCGCCGGGGGGTCTTTCTTCGGCGCCCGGCCGGCGGCGTGGGCCTGGATCTCCGCCGCCGTCAGCACCCGGGCGTAGAGGCGGACCTCGTCCAGCTCGCCCGACCAGGCGCTTCGCTGCTCGGGGAAGTTCGTGCTCGTGTAGCCGATCTTGAGCACGTGCCCGCGGACGTCGGGCTCGCCCTCGAGCTGCTCGCTCGCGTCGGCCGCGCCGTCCACGTACATCCGCAGCGTCCGGGATCGCTTCGCCAGCGCCACGTGGTGCCACTTGCCGTCGGCCACGCCCCGGCGCGACGCCACGGCCCCCACCCACCCGATGTCGTAGGTGAGCCTCCCCCCGCTGACGAACAGCGACTTGCCCTGCGGCGCCCACTTGCCCTTGGCGGGGGCCTTGGCGAGGATCGTCCCGCCTCGCGTCGTCCGCACCCACGCCAGGACGGTGAAGTCGTCGCGCCCCAGGTCCGGCAGTGGCCGCGACGGGGCCTCGTCCCCGCGACTCGCCCGCAGCGCCTGCCGCGACGCCAGCAGCGTTTCGTGCCACGTGGCCTCCCGCCGGTACCACGCCGGGTCCGCCGCCAGGGCCGCCGAGGCCCCCAACAGCACCATCCCGATCGCGTGACGCCTCTTCATGCGTGCCGCTCCCAACGTCAACTCTTTCGCCGCGACGACGCCGCAACCGCGGGCCGTTCGCGCCGACCTGCATTGTACTGCGCCGCCGGCCGTCGAACGACCGCGTCTGCCGCCCCTCGCCGAACCTGAGGAGCGGGCCTGACGCCGTCCGTGGCGCGCTGGTATGCTATCGCGGCCGGAAGGCGCAGCGGGGGGGGCGGAGATGGTGGCATGGGCGAGCGGATCAGCCGGCGCGGGTTCCTCCGGGCGGCCGGGGCATCGCTGGCCGCGACGGCTCCCGGAGCCCGGCGAATGCCGAAGGCGAAGCGCGCGACGAACTTCATCGTCATCCTGTGCGACAACCTCGGCTACGGCGACGTGGGCTGCTTCGGGTCGAAGAAGCACCGCACGCCGCACGTGGACCGGATGGCCCGGGAGGGGATGCGGCTGACGAGCTTCTACGCCACCAGCGGGGTGTGCACGCCGTCGCGGGCGAGCCTGATGACCGGCTGCTACCCGCGCCGCGTCAACATGCATACCGATGGGCGCGGCGGGGCGGTGCTGCGCCCGGTCTCGCCCAAGGGGCTGCACGGCGACGAGGTGACCATCGCCGAGGTCCTCAAGGCCGCGGGCTATGCGACGGCCTGCATCGGCAAGTGGCACCTGGGCGACCAGCCGGCGTTCCTGCCCACGCGCCAGGGGTTCGACCTCTACTTCGGCATCCCCTACAGCGACGACATGACGGAGCGGAAGGACCGCGGCTGGCCCCCGCTGCCGCTGATGCGCAACGAGCGGGTCGTCGAGGCCCCGGTCGATCGCAACACGCTGACGCGGCGCTACACGCGGGAAGCCGTCCGCTTCCTCGAGGCCAACCGCGACCGGCCGTTCCTGCTCTACCTGCCGCACGCCATGCCGGGCAGCACGCGGGCGCCCTTCGCCGGCGAGCGCTTCCGCGGGAAGTCCGCCAACGGGCCGTACGGCGATTCCGTCGAGGAGCTGGACTTCTCCACGGGCGAGGTGCTGGCCGCTCTGAAGCGCCTGGGCATCGACGAGCACACGCTGGTCGTCTGGACGTCGGACAACGGCGCGCCGCGCCGCCGCCCGCCCCAGGGAAGCAACGCCCCGCTTCGTGGATGGGGCTACACGACCGCCGAGGGCGGCATGCGCGTGCCCTGCGTCGTCCGCTGGCCGGGCAGGATTCCCCCCGGGCGGAACTGCGACGAGCTGTGCACGACGATGGACCTCCTGCCCACGTTCGCCCGCCTGGCCGGGGCCGCCCTCCCCGACGGGCGCGTCATCGACGGCAGGGACATCTGGCCGCTGCTGTCGGGCCGCCCCGGCGCGACGTCCCCCCACGAGGCCTTCTACTACTACCACATGGAGCAGCTCCAGGCCGTCCGCTCCGGGCGGTGGAAGCTCTACCTGCCGCTCGAGAGAAAGCAGGTCACGTTGGGCGGCAGGACGCAGCGGGCGGCGGCGGAGCTGTACGACCTCGACGCGGACATCGGCGAGAGGACGAACCTGGCGGGGAAGCGCCCGGAGACGGTCCGGCGGCTGACGGCACTGGCCGAGCGGGCGCGCGACGACCTGGGCGACGTCGGCCGGCCCGGCAAGGGGCAGCGCCCCGCGGCGTTCGTCAAGCAGCCCAAGCCGCAACTGCCCGCGAGGAAGCCCTGACACCACGTTGCCGCGCAAGGAGATGCACGTTGGAGCGCTTTGAGCGAATCGTCCGCGAGCGCAGGACCGACGAGACGATGGTCGCGCTGATCGTGGACTCGCCGTGGCTGCCGGGCTACGCGGGCGTCCACACGCTGGATTTCTACTTCGACCCGCACGTCTGGTCGGACGCGTACGCCCGCGCGCACGCGGACCTGGCCGGCGCGGCGCTGGTTCCCGGCGCGTGGGTGGAGTTCGGCATGGCCGCCGAGCCGAGCGGCTGGGGCGTGCCGATCCGCTGGAGCGCCGACGCGCCGCCGGGGATCCATCCCTGCCCCGGCGGGATCGACGCCGTCCTGGACGCCGACGTGCCGAATCCCGAGACGGACGGGCTCATGCCGGCGATCCTGCGCCGCTACGAGCGCCTGGCCGGGGAGGCGAGGCCCCCCCTCGCCCCGCGGATGGTGGCCGCCCGCGGGCCCCTCGCGACGGCCTCCCACCTGCTCGGCGTGACGCAGTTCCTCCTGACCATGCCGCTGGAGCCGGAGAAGTGCGAGCGCGTGATCGAGAAGACCACGGAGCTGTGCATCCGCTTCCTGCGATGCCAGCTCGAGCGGATCGCCCAGCCGGCGGGCATCCTCGTGCTGGACGACGTGGTGGGGATGATCTCCCCGGCCGACGCCCGGCGGTTCGCCGCGCCGGCGCTGCGGCGGATCTTCGACGCGTTCCCGGGCCTGCTCCACCTGTTCCACGACGACACGCCCAACGAGAACGTCCTGCCGGTCCTGGCGGACGTCGGCATCGACGTGTTCAACTTCAGCGGCGAGATCGATCCCCTTCGGGCGCGGGAGCTGCTCGGCCCGGAGATCGTGCTGATGGGGAACATCCCGCCTTTGGACGTCCTGGTCCGCGGCACGCCGGAGGACGTGCGCCGGGCGACGGAGGAGCTGCTCGCCAAGGCGCCCGCCTGCGCCCCCCTGCTGGTCTCGCCCGGCGGGGGCGTCTCGCCGGGCACGCCCATCGAGAACCTCCGCGTCCTGCTGGACGTCGTGGGCGGCTGACCGGGAAGTCCTCGCCGCCCCGGCGCGCCGAAGGGGGTGACGCTGGGGGGAGAGTCGTGTTTAATCCGTGCAGGCATGGGGCGGCGGTCGGCCGCGCGCCCGCTCGAGAACGCGACCCGGACAGAGGACGAGCCCTTCGATGGCAACAGCGGTTCAGCGCGCGGCAGTCGGCAATGTACTTCTCCTCCTGGTGGCTGCCGTGGCGGCGACGGCGCCTGCGGCGCTCGCGGCGGACGGCGCGCCGCGTCCCGGCGACGCCACGTGGCACATCGGGCTGGTTGACCTCTGGGGCAAGGACGCCAAGGGCGAGAGCCGGCGGCTGGACATCTACCCCGTCTTCGAGGGCGGGCGGTGGGTCCGCGCCGTAGCCACCGCCCGGCGGTTCAACACGTCCGTCCACCTGGTCCGCACGTCGGGCGTGAAGCTCGACGGCGAGACGTTCGCCGGGCGCCTGGATATCCTGGTCACGCCCGACCGCTGGGTGCCGAAGGACGGCCGGCCCGTCGATCTGACGGTCGACCTCGATGGCAAGCTCGTCCGCGCGGGCGGGGGCCAGCGCCTCGTCGAGGGCACCTACCGTGGTCACCTCGGCGGGCAGCCCGTCGCCGGAAAGCTCACCGGCGGTGTCGGGCCGACCGAGACCGGCTGGGAGGATGCCCGCTGGAGCTTCCTCCTCAACCCCGTCGTCGAGCCCGGCGGGCCCGACCAGGAGATGATCCAGCTCGTCCTGGGCGTCGCCGGCGGCAAGGTACAGTGGGGCCGGCTGGGGCTGGCGTGGCGGCGCGGCCCGCACCGCGAGTGCCCCTTCGACCCCTCGGGACTGGCGCTCAGCGGGGCGACGGTGACGGGCACGTTCACCGTCCCCGGGCGCGCGGTGAGCCTGCCCTGCGACCCGAAGGCCGTCTGCCGCGTCCGGTTCACCGGCCACCGCGTCCAGGGCCTCAACGGCGGCGGCGGGCAGTTCGCCCTCGCGCTGGCGGGCCGGGCGCTTCACAAGCCGTTCGCCGCCTACGGGCGCGGCGGCGCGACCAAGGGCGGCGGGCGCTCCGACGCGGCCGCGCCCAAGCCCCTGTGGCGCTACGGGGTGGACACCGCCCCGTGGTGGCGGCCCGTCGCGGGCTTCCAGCCGCCGGCGCCCGGCGAGCACCCGCGCCTGCTGTTCCGCAAGGGCGACGTGCCCGCCCTGCGCCGCAAGGCCCGGACGCCCCAGGGCCGAGCCATCCTCGCCCGCCTGCGCGAGCTGCTCGGCGGCAACGGCGAGACGCTCCCCACGCGGTTCAACCCCACGCCGCCCCACAACCACAACAAGAGCCCCAAGCTGCCCGCCGGGACGTTCACGACGTGGCACGCGGCCGGCTACGGCCTGCTGTACCAGGTCACCGGCAAGGCCCACTACGCCCGCCTGGCGCGACAGGCCGTCGAGCTGTGCTTCGCCGGCAAGATGGACCGCGACAACCGCTACGGCTGGGCGACACCCGGGACGGGCTTCCGCGCGGGGCCGGTCCTCGCGGGGATCGGCCTGGCCTACGACCTGTGCTACGACGCCTGGCCGGGCGACGTCCGCCGCAAGGTCGCCCTGTCCATCCAGAACTACGCCCAGCAGGCCCACTCCTCCGGCGGCGGGCGGAGCGTCACGCTCGAGTACCTCGCCGGGCGGACCGGCTACCCGCCGGCCAGCAACCACTACGGAGCGCACGTCTCGGCGGCCACGGGCATCCTCGCCATCCTCGGCGATCCCGGCACGGACACGAAGCGCCTGACGGCCCGCCTGGGCGAGTTCGAGGTCAACCTGGTCCGCATCCTCTGCCACGGCTTCGGCGACCACGGCTGGTACAGCGAGGGCCACCACCCCAGCCGCGTCAGCGCCAACCTCGGCATCCTGCCGTTCATGGCCGCCCTGCGCAGCGCCGCCGGGCGCGACTACGTCACCCCGCGCCCCAACGCCCAGTGGGTCACGCTGCGGTGGATCATGGAGATCGTCCCCCAGGGCGGGCGCCCGCAGTTCCCCCACCGCGGGACCTACGGCGGCGACGAGTTCGACATGGACGGCATGAGCCACGACGGCGAGTTCGCCTACGGCTTCGGCGCCGTCGAGGAGAAGTACGTCCCCGCCCTGCTGTGGGTCCACGAGAACTTCATCCGCCCGTCCCGGCACACCTGGGGCGCGGCGATCTACCCGCACCGCGCCGTGGCGGCCTTCGTGAACTGGCCCGTCGGCGTGCGGCCGGTCAACCCCGCGCGGGTCATGCCCAAGGCCGTCGCCGACACCGTCCACGGCTACTTCGTCCACCGCAATCGCTGGAAGGACGGCGACGACGTCGTCATCACGAACCTGCTGAACATCGGCCCGGAGGGCTACCACCGCGTCAAGGACGGCGGGACGATCCGGATCTGGGGGCTCGGCATCCGGGCGAACTGGAAGACCGGCCTCCGCGGCGCGACGCCCGTCTACTACCGGGCCGAGGCCGACGGCTCCGGCGTGCTGAGCGTCACGGCGCGGGACGGCGTCAGCTCCCTGGCCGTGGACCTCGGCGGCGCCTCCGGCGCGCCGGCGATGCTGGTCGGCACGGGCCCGGCCTTCGCGAAGACGTCCCTGCGAAGCAGCGGCAAGAAGGCGGGCGTCGCCGCCGGCGAGGCCAAGGCCACCGCCGGCGGGCGCAGCTTCGTGGTCGTGACGCTCCAGAAGGGCCCCGCCCCCAATCCCGTCGCCGCCCGCGACGCCCTCCGCGTCGGCCGCCAGACCGTCCGCTTCGACGGCACCAAGCTCCTCCTCAAACCCCTCTGACCCCGCCGCCCGCCAATGACCCGGCCGAGACGCCCAATTCCCCGTCGGCCACTGATGTTTCTTTTGTACAGCCTCCGGCGAAGCAACGCCGCCCTTTCCTGCATAAGAAG
>CAZXOC010000099.1:0-4888 GCA_964642165.1 uncultured Planctomycetaceae bacterium
CCTGGGCGGCCTGCTTCGTCGCCACCTGGGCGCGGCCAAGCTCGCGATGGCCGGGTTGTTCGCCCTCCTCGGCGCGTTGGTGATGGCCACGCTGTAGGGGGAACGGCTTGCCCACGCGAGCATCGAGATCCTGCTGCCCGATCCCGCGGGAGGCCGTCCAAGATCAGCATGTTGCTCTCCGCCCGCCCGGTCGTGGGTGACCGCGGCGGCGATGGCGACGCTGAGACCGGCGATCTGGGCATCGAGGCTCCCTTTGGGTGAGCGGCGACCACCGGCCGCGTGTCACCGATTCGGGCACCGGCGCGTCCTGCAGGAACGCAAGCCTTATCTGCCGCTATTCTTACCGGTCGAGCGCCTCCTCTTGCCAACGTGAATGTCGTGAGTTCACGCCGAAGGCGCCGCGAAGCCAGATCTCACCTGTCCGCCGTAGCTTCAGCGAAGGCGGATCGCCCGCTTCGACGCCTTTTGGTGACATCTGCCGCCAAGAGGCGTCTCTCGTTGACGACCCGGCCACCCTCAGACCGTTGCGGCCCGCTTGCCCTGAGCCTGTCGAAGGGCCAATCCCTGCCATCCGCGACATCCGATGACATGCCCGGACTGCCGTGCGGCACCGGGAAGGTCGCCGGCAAGGGCCGAGTGGCTTCGGAGTATTGGTCGCTGATCCCGATGTGCATCGGGACTGCGGGGCAAGCCGTTCGACGTTGCTCACGGCCGTGAGCGCAGAGCGAGGAGGCGACGGGGATGGTCTGCGCGGATGGGCAATGAACGCCTCTACGCAGTCCGCTTTGGGCGGCATGATGGGCCGGGAACGGCCGGCTCCTCCCGCCGCCGAGCACAAGAAGTACTTGCTGATCTCGCGATCGGCCATAGAATTGTCAGAAAGGTCGAGGCCGGTCGTCGGCCGGAGGCCATCCGGGAAATCCCGGGTGAAAGGGAGTTGTTTCGATGAGATACACAATATCACTGGTTCTGATAGCCGCCGCATCAGTTTGCGCCGCTGACTGGCCGCAGTTTCACGGGCCCAATCGCGACAACAAGTCCGCTGACAAGGGGCTGCTGAAAACGTGGCCGGGAGGCGGTCCTCCGCGTATCTGGGAAGCGACCGGTATCGGCGAGGGGTACTCGACAGTCGCAATCGCGGGCAAGCGTATCCACACGACCGGGAGTATCAATGGTGATTGTGTCATCACCGTACTGGACATGGACGGGAAGAAGGTCTGGACCAGAAAGAACGGAAGGGCCTGGGGAAAGAGCTATCCCGGGACCCGCTCCACGCCGACGATCACCGACGGGATGCTCTACCACCTCAGCGGCATCGGGAGTCTCGTATGTCTCAAGGCCGATGACGGAGAGGTGGTATGGTCGGTCGACATCATGCGCAGATTCGGCGGTCGCAACATCACGTGGGGGCTGGCTGAGTCACCGCTCGTCTTCGACGATAAGGTCGTCTGCACACCGGGCGGCAGGGTCAGTATGGCGGCGCTGGACAGGAAGACGGGCAAGGTGGTCTGGGAATGCAGGGGGGTCGGTGACCGGCCGGGCTATGCGTCGCCGATCCTGGTCGAATACAAGGGGCTGAGACAGATCGTCACGGTGATGTCGGAATCCGTAGTCGCCGTGCGCGCCTCTGACGGGAAGCTGCTGTGGAGGTATCCGCACAAGGTTTACGCTGACGAGAATATCACGACGCCGATTTTCCACGAGGGTTTTCTGATTGTCTCGGGTTGCGGCAGGAAGGGAACGACTTCGCTGCAGCTCGAAGTTTCGGGCGACAACTGCTCGGTAAGGAGACACTGGCATAACCGGACGCTCGACAACAAGCAGGGAGGCATTGTCCTGGTCGACGGCAGGATCTACGGATACGCGGAGCATCTCGGCAGGTCCACGCCCTGGGTGTGCATTGATTTCAAGTCGGGCAGGAGCATCTTCAAATCCGCTCCCGTGCAGTCCTCGTACAAGTACAGGAATGGCTGTCTCACCTATGCCGACGGGATGTTCTATCTCTACTCAGATGACGGGCACATGGTCCTGGCGAAGGCGACGGATGAGGGGTTTGTTGTCACCGGGCGCCTGGAACTCAAGGATCCGGGAAAGAGAGCGACGTGGGCGCATCCCGTTGTATGCGGCGGGAGGCTGTATATCCGGTACGGCGACAAGCTCGGCGTTTATAACGTCATTGGAGAATAGATGGCTCCTCGCTGTTTTGTGTGGGTAGAGCCGGGGGACTCGCCCCCCGGACCGAGTTGACCTTCGACAACTTCCATCTGATGCAGCTCTTGGGGGATGCGGTGGATCAGGTCCGGCGGGAGGAACAGCGCACGCACCCGGAGCGGAAGGGCACCCGCTAGGTGTGGCTCAAGAACGACTGGAACCGGACGGCCGAGCAGACCAAGACCTTCCACGCGCTTCGCTCCAGCAAGCGGGCGACGGTGCGGGCGACCCATAGCCGGATCGTCCCGATGATCAAGGCGGCCAAGACGATCAAGAAGCGCTGGCTCGGGGTGTTGCGGTGGTTCACCTCCCGGATCACGAACGGGATCCTGGAGGCAGCCGGCCGAGGACGTCGCCGCATGATCACGCCGCCATCCACAAGATTCGGCCATACCTCGGCCGGAGCCGAAGAAGGGCTTGCTCGTGTCTACGGGCCGGGTAGAATGCGCCACGAAGCTCCCGAGGGCGTGAGCGGGAGTTTGCCCGGATACTGTCGACCCGTGCGAGGACACCGATGGGAACATCCCCGAAGCTTGCAGGACGCGTGGCTCTTGTCTCCGTGGCCGTGTTGGTGCTTGCCCTGCACGCCCACGCGTGGGAGCCCAACGCCGGCGACCTGGCGACGGCGATCAACACCGGCGATTTCGCGGGATACTTCGCCAACGTCTCCGCCTGGCTGAACCGCAAGACGCCCGGGGGCTCCGCCGGCATCTCGGACGCGGCGATGGCGCGGCTGCTCAGGGATCCCGTGTTTCTCAACGCCCTGGCCCAGAGGCAGCTCCTCGTCAAACACGGTGTCGAGAAGGTCGGGGCCTTCTCGAAGGCCGGCCCGGCCAACAGGAGATTCCTGGCCTGGCTGCTGCGGAACACCGAGGCCATGGACCTCTACCTGATCGGCGCGACGCCCACGGGACTCAAGAAGCGAGAGGCCGACAGCTACACGCTCCCGGCTGCGTCCCTGGATCTCTGGAACAGGATCCTCACGGCCGACCCGGATTCGAGGAAGGGCCTGTACCTGAAGCTCGCGATCGCGACGGCCCTGTCGCCTCCCCCGAGGATGAGCTACGTCGGCGCGCACGGCATCGGCTCGGTGCCGATCGATCCGGTGCAGCGCTACAAGCACTTCAAGACCGCGCACAAGAACGGTGAGCTTTTCCCCATCTTCGATACGCTCACGGTGTGGGAACTTCGGAAGGTCGTGCCGGACTGGGCGGCCGACAGGGGGCTGCGCTGGGTGAGGCAGATGCTCAATACGTGGCGGCCGGACCTGAGAAGCAATCAGCAGGTGCACAGGATCGTCAGCGAGGTGTGGCGAAGGAACTCGCCGATCCCGTTTTCCAAGGGCTTCATCACCGTGATGGAAGGCGGGGGCAAGTGCGGTCCGAGGTCGTGGTTCGGCAGGATGACGTGCCGGGCGTTCGGGATCCCGGCGGTCGGCGTAGGTCAGCCCGGCCATGCCGCGTTCGCCATCAAGGCGGCCGATCCTTCCTCGCAGCCCCAGCCCGGGGCGGTGTGGAAGGTCGTCTACGGCCGGGCGTGGCACGTGTCGAAGGCCGAGGGCCTTCCGGGGCCGGAGTTCGTGGCCGAGGCGGAGGCCCGGGCTCGCGAGCCGGGATTCTCGCGGGGCGAGCGCCTGCGATGGCTGGCGGCGGCGCTGACGTCGAAGGAGCGGGCCGAGGCGGTGCGGAAGGTGGTTCGCAAGGTCCAGCCGCCCGTGGGCGTCCGGGACGACGGCGTGGTGGCCGCGCCGGGCGCGGACCGGACGAGCCCCTTGCCCGTCACGAAACCCGTGCCGGAAGCGCCCGTCAGGGTGTCCCCCGGCGTGCTGCACGTCGAGGCCGAGACGTTTTCCGGCATGTCGGGTGTCCACGTCTATGACTGCTTCACCGGCGGCAAGCAGGTCAACTTCCAGAAGAACATCAAGAGCAGTTGGATTGACTACAGAATCGACGTGCCGGCGGCGGGCGCGTACGGACTGACGATGAGGATCGCCACGCCGAACCGGGAGCAGGTCCTGGACCTCCGTTGCGGCACGGGCAAGCTCGCGACCATCCAGATTCCCAACACGACCGGATTGTGGGGCACAACGAAGGAAGTGAGCGTCAAGCTGAAGAAGGGCGCGCAGACGCTGCGCTTCTCCGCCCCCTACCAGAGGGGAATCGCCGTACGGTGGTTCGAGCTGAGATCGAAATGAGTTGTCCCACCGAGGAATCCCGTATGGTGAAGGGTGTCCACCGGCTTTGGGTGCCCGATCCGGACAGATCAGACGCCCGGATGTCCGGGCGAAGTCGGGAGTTCCTGCGGCGTTGGGGTCGCGAGGGGGCAAGCTGTCTGGCATGTTGACGGGGACGATCGGCGCTCGTCCGCCGGGAGATCGTCTTGATGGTGCCCCGCGAAGAACAGCACGTCCCTTCGCTCGGCCGCCCGGTATATCCTGGAGCGCAGGCAGATCAGCACGAGGATGACGTAGGGCGGCAGGACGGCGATGTAGAGACGGCCCACATGAAGGCCGGGGGGAGCCAACGACAGCGCCGTCAGGAGCAGGGCCGGCCCTGATCTTCGCGCCTCAGGCATTGCCGACGCGGCTCGCTCAGGGGAGCCTGGCGACCGCTCTGGCGAACACGTCGAAGTCGTCGAGGTTGTTTTGGAGGACCCGGTACACCTTCCCGTCGTCCAC
>CAZXOC010000099.1:4988-22922 GCA_964642165.1 uncultured Planctomycetaceae bacterium
CTCCACGGGCAGCCGGACCGTCCCGGGATAGCCGCCGGCGTAGTAGGCCACGTCCACGTCGCTGTCGGCGCGCGGGCGGCCGTGCACGCGACTGCCGTGAGCGTAGGCCAGAAAGACCTCCGTGCCGTCGAAGGCGGCGCGGGCGGCCTCGCGGAGACGGGCAACGAGCTGGTCGGGCGCTTCGCTCATCGGGGATTCCTGCCGGGGGCCTTGTCGCGCCGCGGGCCCGTCGCTATTCTCCGCTCTTTCCATCCGGCTGGCAAGGCCCGGCCGGATCGAGGAGATCACGGACCATGGCCAAGATCACCTTCCTGGGCGCGGGCAGCACGGTGTTCGCCAAGAGCGTCCTGGGCGACGCGATGTGCGCCGAGCCCCTGCGCGACGCCCACCTCGCGCTGTACGACATCGACGGCAAGCGGCTGCGGGAGTCCCGGCAGATGCTCGACGTCCTCAACCGCAACGTCAACGGCGGGCGGGCGAGGATCACGTCCCACGGCGGCGTGCGGAGCCGGCGGGCGGCCCTGCGGGGGGCCGACTACGTCGTCAACGCCGTTCAGGTCGGCGGCTACGAGCCGGGCACGGTGATCGACTTCGAGATTCCGAGGAAGTACGGCCTGCGGCAGACGATCGCGGACACGCTGGGCATCGGGGGCATCTTCCGGGCGCTGCGGACCATTCCCGTGTGCCTGGACTTCGCCCGCGACATGGAGGACGTCTGTCCCGAGGCGTGGCTGCTCAACTACGTCAACCCCATGGCGATGATCACCGGGGCGATCCTCCAGGGCAGCGGCGTCCGGGCCGTCGGCCTGTGCCACTCCGTCCAGGGCTGCGCCCGCGGGCTGCTGCGGCGCGTCGGGCTGCTCGACTCGGTCCGGAAGCTCCAGTGGCAGATCGCCGGCATCAACCACCAGGGCTGGCTGCTGGAGATCACCGACGGCGGCAAGGACCTCTACCCGCGGATCAAGAGGGTCGCCGCGCGGATGAACCGCCAGGCCCGCAAGCCCGGCGGCGAGAAGCACTGGGACATGGTCCGCTTCGAGATCATGCTGACCCTGGGCTACTACGTGACGGAGTCCAGCGAGCACTCGGCGGAGTACTGCCCGTGGTTCATCAAGAAGGCGCACCCCGAGCTGATCGAGGAGTTCCGCATCCCGCTGGACGAGTACCCGCGGCGGTGCGTGGCGCAGATCGAGGGCTGGCGCAAGCGCAGCAGGGAGCTGGTGGCGAACCCCAAGCTCGACCACAAACGCACCGGCGAGTACGCCTCGTACATCATGGAGGCGATGGAGACGGATGCGCCGTACCGCATCGGGGGCAATGTCCTGAACGACGGGTTCATCACGAACCTGCCGTGGAACGCCTGCGTCGAGGTGCCCTGCATGGTGGACCGCAACGGCGTGCGGGGCGTCGTCGTGGGCGACCTGCCCGAGCCGTGCGCCGCGCTGAACCGCACGAACATCAACGTGCAGCTCCTGACCGTCGAGGCCGCCCTCACCCGCCGCAAGGACTGCATCTACCAGGCGGCGATGATGGACCCCCACACGGGCGCGGAGCTGACGATCGACGAGATCCGCCGCCTCTGCGACGAGCTCATCGAGGCCCACGGGGACTACCTTCCGACGTACCGGTAGGGCCGGCGCGAGCGGCGGAAACGGGCCGAGTACCCCTCCGATTGCGGATGGCGGATCGCGGATGACGGAGCGAGAAATGCGGATCGGGCGTTGCACGATAGCGGCTGCGGCTGTATGGGCTTGTATCGCGTGTGCGCAGGGAGGAGGTGCGCGCGAGATGGTGGAGCGAGATTTGCTGAAGATCGACAACGGCGTCGTGTCCGTGGAGGTCCGCCCGGCGAAGGGCACGTTCGTCGCGCGCCGGGGCAAGGCGCGCTTCGTCACGAAGGGCCGGCTCGCCCCGGCCGAGACGACCCGCGCCAAGGCCCGCGTCGCCGCCGTGAACGACGTCCTCGGCAAGGGACGGGCCGTCGAGCTGGCCTTCGCCTCCGGAGCCGTCGGGACGGTGGCCGTGTACGATCGCCTCCCGTTTGTCTGCTTCCGCCTGTCGCCGCGGAACACGGGCCACGAGGCGCAGCAGCTCGCCGTGCTGCCGGTCCTCTCGGCCGAGATCGACGCCGCCGGGGACGCGGGCAACCTCGCCGTCCTCGGCACGGAGGGGCCCCACGCCGCCAACTGGGACCGCGACTACTACTCGTACCTGGCCGTCGCACACCCGACCAGCCGCCGCGGCGTCGTGGCGGGCTGGATCACCCACGAGGCCGGCTCGGGCGTCGTGTCCCTTCGCGGCAAGGACGCGCCTCTGAAGGTCGAGGCCCGCTGCGAGTACGGCACGAAGGCCGTGCCCCCGGGCACGACCGTCGGGGGCGAGACGCTGGTCCTGGGCTTCTTCGACGACTGCCTCGACGGCCTGGAGGCCTACGCCGACGCCGCCGCCCGCGCCAACGGCGTCCGGCTGCCCGCGAAGGTCCCCAGCGGCTACTGCACGTGGTACCACGCCGGGTCGCTCGACGAGCGGCGCATGGCGGAGCTCGCGGAGTTCTGCAACGCCCAGCGGCTCATCGAGTACGGCCTGGACTTCCTCCAGATCGACGACGGCTGGCAGATCTCGCGGCGGGACTTCACGACGCACAACCCCCGCGGGCGCTACCGCGGCGGGATGAAGGCCACCGCCGATCACATCAAGAGCAACGGCTTGATTGCCGGTCTGTGGCTTACGCCGTTCGGCTGGGACCACAAGCGCCCCGCCTTCCGGGACCGCCAGGGGCTGTTCATGAAGGCCCGGGACGGCTCGGTCCTGCCGGTCCACTGGGCGGGGGATTGCCTGGACTGCACGAACCCGGACGCGCGGGCGTTCCTACGCGGTGTGCTGGAGCGGATCGTCAAGGAGTGGGGCTACGAGTACCTCAAGATCGACGGCCTGTGGGCGGGCATGGGCCCGAAGATCCTCTACCCGGCCGGGCACTACCGCGACGATAGGCTCGGGCGCATGGTCCTGCACGAGGCGACGAAGAGCCCCGTCGAGGCCTACCGCGAGGCGCTGCGGACCGTCCGCCGCGCCGTCGGGCGCAAGACGTACCTGCTCGGCTGCAACTGCGCGCAGAACTATCGCACGCTGGGCGCGTCGTTCGGCCTGCTCGACGCCATGCGCGTCGGGCCGGACCTGACCGCGCGGTGGCGCAGCCTGCTCCGGGCGGCCCACACCGCCTCCTGGATGTACTTCCTGCACGGGCGCGTGTGGCACAACGACCCCGACTGCCTCATGCTGCGCGACCCGCTGACGGTGGACCAGGCGCGGGCGTGGGCGTCGATGATCGCCGTCTCGGGCCAGCTCAGCGTCGTCAGCGAATGGCTGCCCGGTCTGCCGCCGGAGAAGCTCGACGTGCTCCACCGGACGCTGCCGAACTCGCAGCATTGCGGCCGCCCGCTGGACCTGTTCGCCCAGAAGCTGCCGAGGGTCTGGCATCTCCGGGTCGGCGAGGGCAAGGCGCGGCGCGACGTCGTCGCCCTGATCAACTGGTCGGACGCGCGGGCGGCCAACCTTCGCGTGACCCTCTCCGAGCTGCGTCTGCCCGCGGCCGGGCATGTCTTCTTCGAGACGTGGACGCGGACGCTCGTGGGGGAATCGGACACGGCCTACGCCGCCAAGCTGCCGCGGTCGAGCTGCCAGGTGCTGTCGGTCGTCCCCGCGGACCGACCGGCCTTCCTGGCCTCGACCCGTCACGTCCTCGGCGGGATCGTGGAGCTGGCCGACCCGCGCTGGTCCGAGGACACGCTCAGCGCGGCCTTCCGCGGCGTCACCGGCCGCGCCGACGAGATTGCCGTGTACATGCCTTCCGGCTTGACCTGCGCCGGCGCGAAGGCGGACGGCCGCGATGTGCCGCTGCGCCTCGACGGCCGCCTCGCGAGGCTCACCGTCAAGCCGGCGCGGCCCGGCGACGTGAAGGTCGAGGTCCGCTTCGCACGCGCGAAGTAGGGGCGGCCCCGGCTCGACGAACACCGCCCGGCGTGTTCCGCATTTCATAAACGACGCGTTGCGGTCCCGATCGAGGAGTGTCGCCATGTTCCGATCTCCGATCCGCACCCTTGCGGCGCTGCCGGTGCTCGTCGCGGGTGCCTCGCTTGCCCTCGCCGCCGACGAGGCCCAAACCGACGCCAAGGGCCGTATCCGCATGCTGCGGGCGGGCGGCGAGTTCCACGAGATCACCACCGACCTGGCCGTCGCGATGCCCGACTGGAAGCGGATCCACCGGCTCGCCTCGGCCCGGGAGGTCCGCCAGGGGCGGCGCGGTAAGACGCGCTGGTGGCGCGGCACGCTGCCGGCCGGCGGCGGGCAAGGCATCGCCTTCGAACAGGAGCTGACCGAGGCCGGCGGGGCGGTCCGGCTGGCGATTCGCGTCGAGGCGCGGCAGGACGTCGAGACCGCCGGCGTCTTCCTGTTCGTCCACGTGCCGATCGGGCTCTTCGCCGGCGGGCAGGCCGAGGCCATCGAGCCCGAGCCGAACCAGCCCAAGAACGCCGCCATGCCCGAGAAGCTCCCCAAGGAGCACCACTTCCTCAGCACGACCAGCCGGGGCGTCCGCATCACGGACAAGAAGGGCGCCACGCGGTTGGAGATCGCGCTCGATCGGCCGCTGCCTCTCACGATGCAGGACGGGCGGAAGTGGGGCGGCAGCCGCTACGACGCCTACTTCCGGCTCCTCGGCGGCAAGCTGCGGAAGGGCCGCTCGGCCGAGCTGAATGTCACGCTGACCCTCGCCGCCCCGCAGGACCGCCGCGCGGCGCGGCTGACGCTGGGCGCGACGCGGAAGCGCTACCGCCTGTGGGGCTTCGGGGGGAACTTCTGCTACGGCGTGGATTCGCCGGTGACGCGCCACAACGTGGCCAACATCCGCATGGGCTACGCCCGCGTCGGCGTGAAGCTCGAGTTGTGGGAGCCGGTCAACGACAACGCCTCGCCGGAAGAGATGAACTGGAGCGCCTACGAGCGGCGGGACCGGCCCGGCTCGAAGACGCACGCGGACTTCCTGCTCGCGCAGCGGCTCGCGAAGCTGCGCGTGCCCTATATCGCCAGCACGTGGCGCGTGCCGGAGTTCGTCACGGCCAAGCCCGGGCGCGGGGCGGGGGCCCGCAACCGCAAGCTGCCTCGCGAGAAGTGGCCGGAGGTCCTCGAGTGCGTCGGCTCGTACCTGCTGTACGCCAAGCGGAAGTACGCCACCGAGCCGGAGATGTTCAGCTTCAACGAGTCGGACATCGGCTGCTTCGTGAGGATGACCGCCGAGGAGCACCGCGACTGGAACAAGGCCTGCGGGGCGTACCTGGCGAAGCTGGGGCTGAAGACGAAGATGCTGCTGGCGGACTGCGCGACGGCGAGGGTCGCGTTCGCCGAGCCGACGGCGCGGGACCCCGAGGCGATGAAGCACTGCACGGCGCTGGCGTTCCACACGTGGCACAAGGGGCCGAAGGACTTCGCCGCCTGGCGGGACCTGGCGAGGCGGCTGAAGCTGCCCCTGATCGCCGCGGAGGTCGGCCCGGACGCCGGCGCGTGGCGGGACGGCTCCTTCCGCACGCTTCCGTACTTCCTCAAGGAACTGCGGATGTACCAGGAGATCCTGCTGCACGCCGAGGCGCAGGCGCTGCTGGAGTGGGAGTACACCAGCGACTACAGGATGGTCGAGGTCGAGCAAGGCCCCGACGGCAAGGAGACCGTCCGCCCCACGCCGCGGTTCCGGATGATCCAGCAGTTCGCCAACCACACGCCGCGGCCGGCCGAGGCGCTCGCGACGGAGTCCGATCACCCGAAGGTGCTGTTCACCGCTTTCGCAGCCGCCAAGGGCGGCAAGGCCTTGGTCCTGCACGTGGCCAACGTCGGGGCCGCGCGGAAGGCGACCCTCGCGGGCCTGCCCGCGCGCGTCGGCGAGCTCCAGGCCGTCCAGACCACCTGGGCCGCCGGCCGGAAGCAGCGCCCGCCCGTCCGCGCTCGCGACGGCACGCTGGCGCTCGACCTGGCCGAGTTCTCGCTGTTGACGCTCACGGCGCGCTGACGTCCGGAGGTCTCGTATGTCCACAAGCCGATCTGTTCTGATGCCGGCCTTGCTGGGGTCCGTCCTCGCCGCGGGCGTCGCCCGCGCCGCCGACGGCGTCCGCGTCGACCACACGGGCCGCATCCGCACGCTCCGCGCCGGGGCCGAGTTCCACAAGATCACCACCGATATCGTCGTCGCCCGCCCGGGCTGGGAAGGCACGCATCGGCTGGGCCAGGTCGAGAAGGTCCGCCACGCGACGCGGGACGGCAGGCGGCGCTGCCGGGCCGTCATCCCCGTGGGCAAGGGCGGCGGCCTGGCCGTCGACGAGGAGTTCGACGCCGTCGGCGGCGAGGTCCGCATGACGCTCCGCCTCACCGCCCGTGCCGACCTGGCCACGGCCGGGACGTACCTGTTCGTCCACGCGCCGATCCGCACGTTCGCCGGCGGGCGATGCGAGGTGATCCGACCCGACCCCAACACGCCCCCGGCCGCCACCATGCCCGCCAAGCTGCCGAAGGAGCACCACTTCCTCCGCGGGCGGGCCGCCGGCCTGCGCCTCCTCAGCGCGGACGGCAGGACGCGCCTGGACGTCACACTCGACCGCGCCCTGCCGTTCACCCTCCAGGACCACCGCAAGTTCAAGGGGCGGGAGTACAGCGCGTTCTTCCGCCTGCTGCCGGACCAGGTCGCCAAGGGCGATTCGGCCGAGGTGAAGGTGACGCTGCGGCTGACCGTCCCGGCGGACGACCGGCCGGCTCGCCTCGCCCTGGACGCCGCGAAGAAGCGCTTCCGCCTCGACGGCTTCGGCGGGAACTTCTGCTTCCGCGTGAGCTCGCCCATCACGGAGCACAACCTCGCCCACATCCCGATGGCCTGGGCCCGCGTGCACATGAACCTCGCCCAGTGGGAGCCGACCAACGACAACGACTCGCCCGGCGAGACCGACTGGGCGTACTTCCGCCAGCGCGACCGGCCGGGGTCGACGGTCCGCGAGGACCTGGCCATGACCGCGCGCCTCGCGAAGATGCGCGTGCCGACCATCGCCAGCACGTGGCGCGTGCCGGAGTTCATGACGGCCGAGCCGGGGAAGGGCTGGCAGGCGCGGAAGCGCCGGCTGCCGCGCGAGAAGTGGCCGGAGGCGCTGGAGTGCGTCGGGGCCTACCTGCTCCACGCCAAGCGCGCGTACCAGGCCGAACCGGCGATGGTCAGCTTCAACGAGTCGGACATCGGCTGCTTCGTCCTCATGACGCCCGAGGAGCACCGCGACTGGATCAAGGCCTGCGGGGCGCACCTGGCGAAGCTGGGGCTCAAAACGAGAATGCTCCTCGGCGACTGCACGAAGAGGGACAACACGGCGTTCATCGCGCCGGCGGCCGCCGACCCCGAGGCGATGAAGCACGTCGGCGCCGTGGCGTTCCACACGTGGAGCAAGGGCCCCCGGCAGTACCGGGCGTGGCGCGACGTGGCGCGGCGGCTGAAGCTGCCGCTGATCGCCGCGGAGGTCGGCCCGGACGCGGCCGCCCACAAGGACCGCTCGTTCAACCTGCTGCACTACTACGTGGACGAGCTGCGGATGTACCAGGAGATCCTCCTGCACGCCGAGGCCCGGGCCATCCTGGAGTGGCAGTACTGCCAGGGCTACCAGCTCTGCGAGCTCGAGGGCGGCGCCGGGGGCACGGAGCGGGTGCGGCCCACGCCGCGGTTCCGGATGATCCGCCAGTTCGCGACGCTCACGCCGCGCCCGGCGATCGGCCTGGGGACGAGGAGCGACCACGACAAGGTGCTCTTCACGGCCTTCACGGACGAGGGCGGCAAGCGCCTGGTCCTGCACGTCGCCAACTGCGGCGCCGCGCGCAAGGCGACGCTGATCGGCCTGCCCGCGCGCGGCGGCGACCTCCAGGCCGTGCAGACCACGTGGACGGGCGGGCGCAAGGAGCTGCCGGCCGTCCGCGCTCGCGACGGCAGGCTGACGCTCGACCTGCCCGAGTTCTCCCTCCTGACGCTGACCGGCGGGGCGTGACACGGCCTCGGTCGAAGGAGGCGAGTTGGGACGATCACGGGGACCCGCATCCCCCGTGTCTGTGCTACCGCTTCTGCTGGGTGGGGGCCGCGATGAAGCCCCGGCCGGCCGTGCGCGTCCGGGGGGCCTTGGGGCAGACCTTCGGTCGGCCCGCCACGCGCTGGTAGAGGCGAAGCGGTCCGCCGTGGGGCAGCAGGTCGATCACGTCCGGGCCGCGCATCAGGGCGGTGAACTCGCGCCCGCGGACGGTCTCGGTGAGCCGCCGCGTGCGCAGGGAATGGCGCAGCTCGACCGTCGCGCCGCGGGGCACGTCGCGGAAGACGGCGAGGCGGCCCTCGACGGCGAAGGCCTTCCGCCGGCCCGCGAGTCGGCCTTCGAGCTTCCTCGGCATCCACGGGTGGATGCGGATCGCCACGTCGCACCTCCGCTTCGGGGTCACGGCGAGCACGCCCTCGTTCGGGTAGCCCATCGCGACCGTGCCTTGGCGCAGCTCGCGGTCCACCGGGACGTTCACCGTCAGGCGCCCCCGGCGGTACGACGCCGAGCGGTCCCAGACGATCTGGAGCGCCTGCGGGGCCGTCCCCACGCAGCAGCCGGCGACCGAGCGGAACCGCTTCAGCGAGATCGAGTTCGGCTCGGCCCCGCCGGAGAAGCCCCCCACGATCCGGCGGTCGATCTCGCGCCAGGTCGTCTCCGGCGTGTCGGGGATCGTGTTGTCCACGGCCACGAAGCTGCCGTCGGCGATCTGGTTCTCGACGAGCTGGTTGCGGCTGAAGAGCGTCAGGTCCGTCCAGTACTCCTCGAAGCCCGCGTCGATCAGTTCGCCCGCGCACTGCATCATGTCCTTGATGCAGCAGGTCTCGTTGTTCTCCTCGGTCATCGGGTGCCACTGGGCGTACTCGGGCACCCAGCCCCAGCTCGACGAGATCGACCGCACGTAGTCGTAGATGCCTTTGCCCTTCTTGACGTAGCGCCGGTGTCCGGTGATTCGCCCGAGGCGGACCAGGCCCGACGCCACCCACACGGCCGAGTGGATGTGCCCGAAGAACGCCATCCGCCAGTTGAAGTAGCGGCTGACGCCGAGGAGGAAGTTGGCCGTTCCGAGCGCCAGGTCGAGGGCGGTCTCGTCGCCGAAGCGGTCGTACCGCTCGACGAGGGCGTGGAGCATCATGGCGTTGCGGATGGACTGCTCGCCGCGGCCGGTGTGGCAGGAGAGGTCCCAGCCGCCGTCGCGGAGGTAGACGTCGTTGGGGAACTCGTAGATCGGCCTTTTCTCGGTGAAGTCGCCGGACCAGAACGTCTGGGTCTTGCGCCGGATGACGAGCCCGCGCAGGCCGCGGACGAGCCGCCCGGCGCGGCGCTCGGCGGCCTTGTCGTCGCCGTCGTTGGCGAGGATGCGGTTCAGGGCCGACAGGATGTACGCCATCTCGTGGAAGCTGCTGTGGTTCGTGCGGGCCCAGGGGTAGTCCTCGTGGAACCGCAGCCCGTGCGGGCCCCAGCTCCGCATCAGGTGGCGCCGGAAGCCCTCGCGGACGTCGCTGCCCGCGTCGGTGCCGAGCATCTGCTGGACGGAGACGATCGCCTCGTACCACGACGCGACCAGCTCGGCGTCATCGACGCGGCAGTGCCGGGCGAACGCGGGTTTCTCGTGGGCGGCGATCAGCCAGTACGGCAGGAAGTCGTAGCGCCGGTCCACCATGCTCGTCAGGTAGTTCAGCGCCCGTTCGGCATTCCGCAGCGGCTGGTACTTGTCGTATCGTGCCTTGGGCATCGCGGCTCCCTTGCTGAAGCGCCTCGCGTCGGGGTCGTTCTACCCCGACCCCTGCCGGCGGGGCAAGAGGTGACGTGCGCCGACACGGGACGCCCCGCACCGGCGCGACGCGCGCCGCTGGGATCAAACGTCGGTGGGGCCGAAGTCGGGCGGGGGGGTGAAGGTCACGGCGTGGAGGGCGCTTCGCAGCACCTGCGGCAGGGGGTCCAGGGGCAGCTCGAGGCCGCGCGCGCCGCTGCGGGCGACGCATTCGACGCCGCCGGCGTCCGTCGCCTCCAGGCGCGCGGCGAAGACCCGCTCAAACGTCCCGACCGGCGCGGTGATCGAGAAGCTGATCCCGAAGGGCTCGGTCACCTCGAAGCCGAGCTTCCGGAACTCGCCGGCCGCCAGGGACAACGCCTCCGGCGCCGGGGCGTAGTCGGCGACGTTCTCGGCGGTAATCGCCGTGCGGCCCGAGATGGTCCCCCTTGCCGGCCGCGGAATCACCACGGCCGAGACGATCTGTTGCTTGCCCAATGACATCGGCTGTTCTCGCTTTGCGGGCACCGGTCGCGGCGCCGGCCGGGCCTGCGCCGACGGCGCCACGCCCGTCCATGATGCACCGGGGCGGGTCAGTTCGCCAAGGCATATTCGCCCGCGCGCGGCGCGGGCGCCGGTTTCGGCGGCGCCACGTGGATGGCCAGGCTGAGGTACCTGCGCCCGTCGGTCACCATCAGCCGGCGGGCGGCGAGGGCCTCCAGCAGCGTGCGGACCTGGTCATCGGTGACGGGCGGCTCGCCGAAGCGCCGGTTCAGGTGTCGCGTGACGGCCCCCAGCGCCCGCGCCCGGTCGCAGTAGTGGTAGGCCTCGCGGTCGCGACCGGTGAGAACGGCGTCCGGCCGGACGGCGTCGCTGCGCCGGTCGATCAGCGCCAGCGACCCGTCGTCGCGATCGATGGCATGGAGGCAGCCCGTCTCGGGGTGCTGCTGCCATTCGTTGACGCGGCGGAGCATCTCCTCGGCGCAGCCGGTGGGGTCGGCCGACCGTTCGTAGTCGAAGTCGAAGTAGTAGGCGATCCGCATCAACGCGTCGTCGTCGAACGGGTAGAGGTACTTGTACGGCGCGAGGGGGCGCAGGTTCCGGATGCCGAAGTCCGCCGGCGACCGGAACAGGGGGCTGAAGCGGTCCATGCGGATGGGCCCGCAGGCCGTCGGCGGGCCGAGGAAGCGGATCGCCGGCAGCAGCCGCAGCGCCGCGTCGTAGTCCGCCCGCGTCTCGCCCGGAAAGCCGTAGATGAGGTTCCAGTCGGCGCGGACGCCGTACTGCCGGCACCACTTGAGGAGCTGGATGTTCGCCAGGGCGGTCGTGCCCTTGCGCATGATGCGAAGCACGCGGTCGCTGAGGCTCTCGATGCCCGGCTGGACCATGCGGATGCCGGCGTCGTGGAGCAGGCGGACCTGATCCCGGCTGAGGCAGGCCCGGATCTCGTAGAAGAAGCGCAGGTCACCGCCCCGCCGGGCCAGCGCCGGGATCAGGTCGTCGAAGTAGTCCATGCTCAGGACGTTGTCGGTGGCCTGGAGGTTGTCGATCCGCCAGCGCTCGACGAGGTGGTCCACCTCCCGCAGGACGCGCTCGGCGCTCTTCCTTCGGAAGGCGAGGGTGCAGCCGTTGAGCCCGCAGAACGTGCACTGACGCTTGGCGCCCCACCAGCAGCCCCGCGAGCTCTCGAACAGGAGCGTCGGCGGGGCCAGCGTGGCGGCCGAGCTGCCGTCCAGGTCGCGGAAGTAGTCGCTGTAGTCCGGGATGGGCAGGCCGTCCAGGTCGCCGACGAGCCGGGCGGGGGGCGTCCGCACGCTCCGCCCGCCGGCGCGGTAGACGACGCCCCGCAGCCCGCGGCGCGCCCCGGGCCCCAGCCGCCCGCCGGACAGCGCCCGGACGAGCGCCGGGAAGCTCTCGTCGGCCTCGCCGAGGCAGGCGAAGTCCACGAAGCCAAACCGCCGGTGCAGCTCCAGGCCCATCTCGTCCTCCCAGTTGCCGCCGCCGAAGACGATGCCCACGGCGGGATGGGCGCCCTTGACCCGCCTCGCCAGGGCCAGCGAGGCGATGTTCTGCTCGAAGGTGCTGGTGAAGCCGACCAGGGCGTATCGCCGCCACGGGACGGTCGCCAGGCAGTATTCGAGGAACGGCCGGACCAGCGAGCGGACCCGCAGGAGGCGGTCGATGGCGGTGGCGTCGAGGAGCCACGTGTCCTGGAGCACCTCGCGGATGTAGCGGGCGTCGGCGCGGGGGTTGGGCCCGTAGAGGGCCTCGACGAACGTCCAGTCGCCCGCGAAGGCCGTGTGCGGCACGTCCGTGGCGAGCCAGTAGTACTCCTCCTCGCCGATCAGCTCGGCGAAGGGGAACGTCAGGTAGCGGACGTCGGCGCGGATGCCCTGCTCGGCGAGACGTGCCTTCAGGAGGCTCAGCCCCAGCGCCTGGCGCTCGAGCGCCCCGTAGGGCATGGTGACGAGGAGGACCTTTCGCATGGCGCGGATCCCACCGGGCCGGTCCGCCCGGCGCGCGGACGGGCGCCGCCGCCAAAGGCATCCGGCGGCGGCGCCGTCCGGTGCCACCCTTCGGGCGGCCTTACTCTCCCAGGTCGATCTCGGACTCGATGATCATCTGCTCGAGCGCCTCGGCGTCCTCGGCCGACAGGCCCGCCGCGGCTTGCTCGGAGGCGAGCTGCTGCTCCAGCGACGCCCGCTCGAGGTCGCTGAGGGCCTCGGTGGGGCGCACCGGCTGGATCGGCTCGGGCTGCGGCCGCGGTTGCGGGCGAGGGGGCTGCGGAGGCATCGGCGGCGGCGGGATCCTCCGAATCGGCTGGGGGCTCGGGGGGATCCGCCCGACCCGCGTCGGCGGGGTCGGCCCGATCCGCGGGGTGATCACGCGCAGGCAGCGCACCTTGGCGAGCATGACGGCCTTGAAGGCGTCGACGAGCCCGTGGCCGGTGGCCAGGTCGGGCCCCGGCGTGGCGGGATTGGCCCCCGTGCCCGGGCTGCAGGCTCCTTCCGTCACGTCGCGCGCCGTCCTCATCAGGATGTCGCGGATCTCCTTCGGACCCAGGCGGCCGCAGGCCTGCTTGATCAGGGCGGCCGCCCCGGCCAACTGCGGCGCCGCGGCCGACGTGCCGCTGAAGGCCGCCCAGCCGTCCCGGGGGCCGGTCTCGTCTCCGTTGGGGTGCGTCCCACCGGCCAGGCCCACGTCAATCGAACAGCCCGGTTCGACGGGCAGCATGATGTAGATGGCCTTCGGGCGCATGCCCACCAGCCCGCACAGGTCCGGCACGCGCCGGTTCCGGTAGATCTGGCTCAGGAACCCGCTGGCGTAGTTCGAGGCCTCGAACGTGCCGTCCTGGCGCATGAAGACGCCGCCGGCGGAGATCACGTCGGGGTGCTGTCCGGGGAAGCCCCAATGCCCGTTGCCCGCCGAGAAGACGACGACGATGCCGGAGGCCCAGGCGGCCGCCACGGCCGCGGCCAGGGCCTGGTCGGCCGCGCTGAGCGAGGTCCTTCTGCTGCTGCCCCAGCTACACGTGATGATGTCGGGCTTGAGACGCACGGCGGCGTTGAAAGCGCCCACGCTGTTGACGAAGTTGATCTTGACCGGCAGGAGCTGGGCGTCCGGGGCGACGGCGAAGATGTTGGCCGGCTCGCCCGTGCCGTGGCCGACCTCGTCCTTGGCCGGGTTCGACGCCGCCGGGCCGAGCACCACCGGCGCGACGCGGTAGCCCCGGGCGGCGAAGAAGGGGTGCTTGTACTGCCCGCTGTCCACCATGGCGACCTTGACGCCCTTGCCGGTGATGCCCGCGCGGTGGGCGCGGTCGGCATTGGCGGCCAGGGACACGTCCGCCGGCACGTCCAGGTGCCAGTACGCCTTCGGCGGCGGGAAGATCGACGGCGCCATCAGGTGGCGCTTCTCCTCGACGGCCACGCCCTCCAGCACGTCCTCGAAGGGCGTTCCCGCCGTGGCGATCAGCCCGGGCATCGGCGTGTCGGGGCACTCGATGAACTCGGCGACGTCCTCCCGGCCGAACTCCTTGATCACCGGGCGCTGCTCGATCACGAGGTCGGTGTTGAAGGCGGCCCGGTAGGTCTCGCGCGTGCCGGCGATGTTGATCGTGAAGTCCGTGACGTCGAGGATCTCGAAGCCGGCCTCCCTCAGCAGGTTGCGCGCGCGCTCGATGACGTCCTGCTCGGACTGGAACGCCGCGACGTTCTCGACGCGGACGCCCCCCATCGCGTCGAACATGGACACGCCGCCCATGGACTTCGGAGAGGCCTGCGCGAAGATCCGCTTGGGCATCGCGAGACCCTTGGGCTTGGGCTGGCCCTTACCCGGTGGCCGTGGTCGTTTGGATCGTGCCATTTCGGTTCTCCTTTTCTGGCGGAAGGTGCTGGGACCTCGGCGGAGCGAACGCCCGGCGCCGCTTGCGCACACACACCGTTGCTCGGCGGCGCGAGCCCAGAAACAGACCCACAAGGCAACTGTGGTTTCGCGCCCGGTTCCGCCATGGCGGCCGGACGCCCGTACCACTACCACACAACTACCCGAATCCCGCACAAAAGGGGCGAGCGAACGAGCTGTCTGCCCCATGAACTCCATATGCGCCGCCGGCCCGAGCGTGTCAAGCGGAAAAGCCCGGATTCGGCAGAAAACCACGTCCCGCGGCAGCGCCGGCGCTCCTGCCGCACTACGCCGGGTCGCCCTCGTCGGGCCGCTTGCCGTCCGGCTCGACACCGCGCAGGGCGACGCGGAAGCGGCTTGGCGCTTCCCTTGGCGCCGGCGTTCTGTTTTCCTGTCCCTGGCCAGGGACAGGAGTTGCCTCATGGATGCCAGGACAGACAGGGCGAGGACCTCTCCTCCGATCGGCTGTGCGATGGCGCTGGTCGCCGCCGTCTTCTGCGGAGGAGGCCGAGCGTTGAGCAAGACCGACGACCCGGCGCCGGCGAGTTCCGCGCGCCCCGGCAGCACCCCAAGCCGCGACGCAGACCCCAGCCGGTCCGGCGACGAGCCCAAGCCCGCCGCCTACCTGTTCGCGCACATGATGAAGCAGGACTACGGGCGGCTGTACTACTCGGTCAGCCGCGACGGCCTGCGCTGGGAGCCGCTCCACGGCGGCCGGCGCGCCCACGGGGAGTATCGCGGCCATCCCGACATCTGCCGCGGGCACGACGGGCGGTACTACCTGCTCGGCAACTACTCCCGCAAGCCCAACATCGACATCTGGGTCTCGAAGGGCCTGGTGAGGTGGTCGAAGCTCCGCGACTTCCGCCCGGACGCTTCCCGGACGCCCGACTTCCAGCCGGCCATGACCTACCACGGGGCGCCGAAGATATACTACGACCGGCCGTCCGGGCAGTACGTCATCACGTGGCACACCCCCTCGGCCAGGCCCGATCCCAAGGACCCCGAGAGGTTCTGGGCCAGCATGCGCACGCTGTACGTGACCTCGAAGGACCTGGTCCGCTTCTCGGACCCGAAGCGCCTCTTCGCCTTCGACATGGCCACCATCGACGTGATCCTTCGCCGCCAGGGCCGGCGGTACTACGCCTTCCTCAAGGACGAGAGGTACCCGTCCTACGCCTGGGCGACGGGCAAGTCGATCCGCGTCAGCACCGCGCCGGCGCTGCTCGGGCCGTACGGCCGGCCGTCCCCGCGCATCACGCCGAACTTCCGCGAGGCCCCCACGCTCATCCCCAAGCCCGACGGCGGCGGGTGGTACCTCTACTACGAGCAGTACCCCGGCGTCTCGTACGGGCTGTCCACCGCCCGGACGCTCGACGGGCCCTGGCACGACGTCTACTGCATGAAGTACAAGGTTCCCGCGGCCGCGCGCCACGGCTGCATGATCCCGATCACGCAGACGCAGTACGACGCGATCGTGGCGGCCTACGGCGGCAAGGACGGGACGTAGGCACGGGCGGGGCTTGCCCTGTCTCCCCGGAGGGTGTAAGTAGCGGCTGGAGCCTGCGGCCCCGGCGAGACCGCGTCCTGCGAGAGACGCCCGACCTGGGAGAGAGCCATGCGAGAAAGCGAAGCGACCTGCGGCCGGCCGGGATGGAAGGCGGCGCTGGCCACCGCGATCGCGGTGGCGGGTGCATGCCTGGCCGCCGGACAACAGCCAAAGGGAAAGGCGCAAACCATGCGGGCCTGCCTGAGCGACAGCCTCGAACACCTCTATCCGGACTCGGACGCTTCCAAGGCGGGCGGCCGGGCCGCGGCGGTCGACGTCGCTCGCGGCGGGACCGCTGCCGTCCACGTCCTGCTGAACGACGTGCCGCCCAAGTCGCAGTTGCACTGCTCGGCGCGGGCGGCGGGACGCGCCGCGGCGGCGGCCAGGTGGTTCCGGCTGATCGACGTGCCGGTGGAGGTCAACACCGGACCGGGGGCGTTCGTCGAGCAGAAGGGCCAGCGCAACCCCCACGTCACCCGCCGCGCGCCGTTCCGCGTGTACGACGCGATGCAGCCGGTCTCGCCCCCGATCCCCGCGCCCGGCGGCACGATGGCCCTGCGCCTGGAGGTCCCCATCCCCCGCGGCGCCCAGCCCGGCCGGCGGACGTATGCCGTCCAGGTCCGCTGCGGCGACCAGACGTGCGACCTGGCCCTGTCCGTCACGGTCCACAGGGCCCTCCTGCCTCCCGTCGGCAAGGACTCCCTGCCCTACACCAACTGGTTCAGTCTGACGAACATGGCGTCCCGGCACCGGCTCAAGCCGTGGAGCGAGGCCCACTGGGCGATGATCGGCCGCTACGCGAAGGTGATGGTCCGCGGCCGGCAGAACACGTTCTGGGTCCCGTGGGCAAACGTCTTCACGCGACGCAAGGGCGAGCTGGTGCTCAATCGCGAGCGCCTGCGGCGGATCGTGGCGACCTTCACGGACGCGGGGATGCACACCATCGAGGGCGGCCACGTCGCCAGCCGCACCGGCGGGCGGTGGGATGCGCCGGGCTTCGACGTCGCCCTGGGCGGCCCGCGGGCCACCAGCATCGAGGGCAACGCCGACCTCGCCCGCGCGCTGAAGCAGCTCACCGAGGAGATCGAGCGCAACGGCTGGCGCGGGCGCTGGATCCAGCACGTCACCGACGAGCCGACGGGCGCCAACGCCGCCGACTACCGCGTCCTCGCCGGCATGGTTCGCAAGTACATGCCCGGCGTGGTGATCCTCGACGCGACGATGAACACGACGCTGGCCGGCTCGGTGGACATCTGGTGCCCCCAGTGCCAGGAGTACCAGAAGCACCGCGACTTCTTCGAGTCCCAGCGCGCCCTCGGCGACCGCGTCTGGTTCTACACCTGCTGCTCGCCCGGCGGGCCGTGGCTCAACCGCCTGCTGGACATGGAGCTGGCCCGCCCGGCGCTGTTCGGCTGGGCCATGGCCCGGTACAAGCTCGACGGCTTCCTGCACTGGGGGCTCAACCAGTACCGCGCGGACCAGGACCCGTTCGGCCAGAGCGTCGTGACGCACGGCGGGGGCAGCTCCCTGCCCGCGGGCGACACCCACGTGATCTACCCGGGCAGCGACGGGCCCTGGTCGAGCGTGCGCTTCGAGTCCCAGCGCGAGGGGTTCGAGGACTACGAGCTGCTCAAGCGCCTCCAGGCCGCCCGGCCCAAGGCCGCCGTCGGCATCATCGCCAGCGTCCTGCGCCGCTTCGACGACTACACGAAGGACGTCAAGGTCCTCCGCGCGGCGAGGAAGTCCCTCCTGGAGGCCCTCGACCGCTGACCCGCGCGGTCAGGTAGCCTCTCCGGCCCGCTGAAGCAGGGAGTCGCGAGCAGCGAAAAGGCCGATCCCGGGCCTTCGGCTGTGAGGCTCAGGCTCGAAGAGAACCGGGCGCTTCGACTTCGCTCAGGGCCAACGGCAATCCACGACTCCTCCGCGCTGTTGGACGCGGCTCCGCCTCCGGGATTGTGTCGTCTTGTGTAGGAAATAAGGCCTATTAAGACGCGGGTATTACGACCGCTAATCTATCTATCATAATGGTTTCCGTACCCTATCGCCTATACGGCGTCCATGAATGCCTGTACAATCAGTCTTGCCGGCGATATTTCCTATTCTCATAGTACGTTTATCGCCGCCTTGCGGCCGCC